>DASUUR010000059.1:0-28742 GCA_036373975.1 Saccharimonadales bacterium (SeqCode) | reverse complement strand
CCTTAGTTTTCGTCGCGAAAAATTTATAGAAAAAGGCGGCCCGGACGGCGGTGATGGTGGACGTGGCGGTGATGTTATCTTTGTCGCAGATGAAAATGTTAATACACTTGTTGGTTTTCGTTACAAGCAAGAGTTAAAAGCCGAGAATGGCGAGTCTGGCCAAAAACGCAACCGCCATGGTCGCAGCGGGGCGGAGCTGCTCGTAAAGGTACCGGTTGGCACGGTTGTGCGCCGCGATAACGGCGAGCTTATTGTTGACCTTGATCACAATGGCATGCGGGCAGTAGTTGCAAAGGGCGGTGATGGTGGCTTTGGAAACGCTCATTTCAAGAGCTCTACTCGCCAGGCGCCTCGCGTGGCTGAAGTAGGCGAAAGTGGTGAGGCGTTTGAAGCCACGCTGGAGCTTAAGCTTCTGGCCGATGTTGGGCTTGTTGGGTTCCCGAATGCTGGTAAATCTACCTTTTTAAGTGTTGTTAGTAATGCTCGCCCCGAGATCGCTGACTATGCCTTTACGACTTTGTCGCCAAACTTAGGCGTGGCAGATATTGATGACTCAAGTATCTTGATTGCTGACATTCCGGGGCTCATCGAAGGCGCAAGCGAAGGGAAGGGTCTGGGCGATGCATTTTTGCGGCACATTGAACGTACCGCAGTGTTATTGCATTTAGTCGATGCCTACCAGGACGATGTTGCCGCCGCCTACAAAACAATCAGGGCAGAACTTGCGGCCTATGGCGATGAGCTTGTACACCGCCCAGAGGTGGTGGCGCTTACTAAGACCGAGGGTCTCGACGAAGAGCTGATTACCTGGAAACTGAGCGAGCTCCAGGCTGTCGTGCCTGCTGAGACGCCGCTGTTCGCTATATCGTCTAGCTCTCATAGCGGCATTACCGAAGTGCTGCGTGAGCTCCGTACGCAAATAGAGCAAGTCCGCGCTGATGAAGCAGTCATGCAGGAGCAAGACGATGAGGACGACGGGTTGCCGGTCATCCGTCTTACCGAAGCCAAGCAAGCTGCGGGCTGGAAGGTGCGCGTCGAAGAAGGTCGCTATATCGTTACTGGCGATAAGATCGAAAAGTTTGCTGCGCGTACTAATTTTAGCAATGTTCACGGCGTCAACCGGTTGCGTGATATTCTACAAAAAATGGGCATTGCCCATGAATTACGCCGCGCTGGCGCAAAAGGCGAAGATATCATTGTGATTGGCGAAAATACGGGGTATCAATTTACACTCCTTGAGCAGTAGCTATGCCTAAGTATGGTAGTCTATAAGCATGCCAAAGAGCTTTTTCTTTTACGATCTTGAAACGAGCGGTTTGAACCCGCGCACTGACCGTGTTATGCAGTTTGCTGGGCAACGCACAACCTTAGATTTAGAACCAGTTGGTGAGCCGGTTAATATCTTGGTGCAACTTGCCGATGATATCTTGCCGTCGCCATATGCGATTATGGTTACTGGTATTACCCCGCAAAAAACGCGTGAAGAGGGGATTACAGAGGCAGAATTCGCTCGCTTTGTAAGCGAGGAAGTATTTACTCCCGACACCATCGCTGTGGGATTTAATAACATCCGTTTCGACGATGAATTTGTGCGCAACACTTTGTGGCGTAATTTCTATGATCCGTACGAATGGTGCTGGAAGAATGGATGCAGCCGGTGGGACTTGCTTGATGTTGTGCGTATGACCAGAGCACTTAGGCCCGAGGGCATAAACTGGCCGGTAGATAAACATGGCGCTGGCACCAACCGGCTCGAGCTGTTAACCGCCGAAAACAACCTCGAGCACATGCAAGCGCACGATGCCCTTAGCGATGTTCGGGCGCTGATTGCGGTGACCCGGCTAATCCGTGCCAAGCAACCAAAACTCTACGAATACCTGTTCGCTATGCGCGACAAGAAAGCCGTGATGCAGTTGGTAGATCCAACAAAGCCGCAGCTATTTGTGTATAGTAGCGGCCGCTATGATTCACAGTTTCATAAAACAACGGTTGCAGTACCAATTGGCCACGGTAGCAAACCCGGAAGTGTGCTCGTTTACGATCTCCGTCTAAACCCAGCGCTCTTTGTGGGGATGAGCGTAGAGGATATGCGCCGGCGCCTGTACGCCAAGCGCGAAGAGCGGCAACAGCCTGACTTTGTGCCCTTGCCCATTAAAGAACTGGCCTATAACCGCTGCCCAGCTGTTGCGCCGCTTGGGGTGTTGGAACATGAGGACGCATGGGCGCGTATCCAAATGACCCCCGAACTGGTACAGGAACACCGTGCGGCGCTATTTAAGAACCCCGAGCTTATACATGACCTTAGCCAAGTGCTTGGTGGCAAAAAATTCCCTAAGTCACAAGATGTTGAGGATCAGCTCTACGATAACTTTACGCCCGATAGCGATAAGGTCAAAATTGAGGCAGTGCGCAATGCAACCGCGCAAGATATCGCTAAGTTTAATCCACATTTTGCCGATGATCGATTAACGAAACTATTGTTGCATTACAAAGCACGCAATTTCCCACAGATATTGAGTGAAGAAGAGCGTACAAGTTGGGAGGCGTATAAGTCGCAAAAAATCCAGGCCCGAATCCCGGCTTTTATGGCAGACTTACAGCGTATTGCGGCAACAACCACCGACGACCAACAACAGTTCTTATTGCAGGAATTGCAGCTGTGGGCGGAGAGTGTGGTGTCGCTCGAGTAAACTAAGAGACGTCTGCGTGATGGAAGCGTCGGCGTTTTATGACTGCTGTCTGAGGTCGAGTTGCACGCCTACGAGCAGTCGCGCGTAGTGCTTGGGATTTCGCCTTTTTAGCCTTTGGGCTACCAGGGTAAAGCTGCCGGGAAGCAACCCATTGGGTAAGTGCAAGCAGGGAAAGGAGCAGTAGAAGCAGCATTCCCCATGCTGGTATCGAAAAGTTCGTGCCCGGCACTGCCCCGACCAGCAAGAATAAGAGCAGATTGCTTACCACAGTCGGCTGCATCAAGGCGATAGTAACGATTATCGCTACTACGATTACAATAATATTCCTCTTTGTCATATAAGAACCCAAATCTTTTCTTAAAAGTAACACAACATTGACTATTAAACAAGTATATTTAAAGTGCTTATGCCGTTCTGTATACAAAGTGACCGATAGAATGAGGTTAAATCAGTCAAAAATGGTATAATAGTCGAGTTATGGCTGAATATATTCGTGTACGAGGCGCAAGAGAACACAACCTTAAAGATATTTCGGTTGATATTCCACGCGATCAACTTGTGGTGATTACTGGCTTATCTGGGTCCGGTAAATCTTCGCTTGCCTTTGATACGATTTACGCCGAAGGGCAACGTCGCTACGTAGAGAGCCTAAGTAGCTACGCTCGCCAGTTCTTGGGGTTGATGGAAAAGCCAGATGTCGATCAGATCGACGGCCTAAGCCCTGCAATCAGCATCGATCAAAAGTCAACAAGCCGAAATCCACGTTCAACGGTGGCTACGGTGACTGAGATCTATGATTATTTGCGCCTACTTTATGCACGTATCGGCGTGCCGCACTGCCCAATTTGTGGCAAAGAAGTAAATCGCCGTACGCCGCAAGCGATTATCGACGAAGTTTTGAAGCTGCCTGAAGGCGCTCGCCTTATGATCCTGGCGCCGATTGTTAAAGACAAAAAAGGTGAGTATGCACATATTCCCGAGCAATATCAGCGCTCTGGTTTTGCTCGTGCTCGTGTAGATGGTGTGGTGTATGCGCTCGATGAATGGCCGCAGCTCGATAAAAAATACAAGCACACCATTGAGCTAGTAGTCGACCGCGTGGTCAACAATGAGAGTGCCGCCAGTCGCATAACCCAGTCGATTGAGCAAGCACTTGATATTGCTGAGGGTACTGTCGAAGTGCTAAATGTTGACGAAGAAACGACCCACATTTATAGCCAGCAGTATGCCTGTATCGATCATCCCGACGAAATGATCCCCGAGCTTGAACCGCGATTATTTAGCTTTAACGCGCCCCATGGCGCATGCCCTGTTTGTACTGGGCTTGGCTCACGCCTTGAGGTAGATCCAGATTTGGTATTTAATCCTAACTTGACTATCGCCGAGGGCGCAATTCGGCCGTATAACCGCGTTAATAACGATGCCTGGTACATGAAAAAGCTAACTGCCGTGGGCGAAGCGCATGGTTTTAATGTCCATACCGCTATTAAGGACCTTACCGAAGATGCTATGCATAAGGTACTCTACGGCACTGGCAACCAAAAGTATACGGTAAGCCTAGGGACGGGGCGGTACTTCGACACAACGTACGAGGGGGTTATTCCCAACCTTGAGCGTCGTCACAAAGAAACCGACAGTGAGTTCATGCGTCGTGATATTGAACGATTCATGCGCCAGCGCAAATGCCATGCCTGTAAAGGAGCTCGTCTTAAGCCGGTAGTGTTAGCAGTCACCGTTCATGGTTTTAATATTATGGATATTTGCAACCTGAGCGTGGACGATGCTTTGGATATGCTGCGAGATAAGCTGCAATTTACTGAACAAGAACTATTTATCTCACGCCAGATTATCCGTGAGATTACCGCGCGGCTTGGATTTATGCACGATGTCGGACTTACTTATCTTGAGCTTGGAAGGGCGGCAAACACCTTGAGCGGTGGTGAGGCGCAGCGCATTCGCTTGGCGACCCAAATTGGCTCAGGGCTGCAGGGCGTCTTGTATGTGTTGGACGAGCCAAGTATTGGCCTACACCAACGTGATAATGATCGCCTGATCGCTACCCTTAAGCACTTAAAAAATCTTGGCAACACGGTGTTGGTGGTGGAACATGACGAAGATACTATTCGCGAAGCTGATTACCTGCTAGATATTGGCCCGGGCGCTGGTATACATGGCGGACAAGTTGTGGCTGCCGGTGCCCCAGACGAGGTGGCAAAGAACCCTGACAGTATCACTGGCCGCTACCTAAGTGGCGCCGAGAAAATTGAGCTACCTAAAAAGCGTCGCCCTGTAGTTGCAGATCGTAAACTCATCATACGTGGAGCCGCCGAGCATAACCTTAAAGGTATTGATGTTGAGTTTCCGCTAGGAATTATGACCGTAGTGAGCGGGGTGAGCGGTTCTGGTAAGTCTACCCTAGTTAATGACATATTGGCTAAAGAGTTGGCGGCCCGCCTACACCGCGCTCACGAAGTTGCTGGTAAGCACGAAAACATCGAGGGTATTAATCAGCTCGATAAAGTAATTGTTATTGATCAGTCGCCAATTGGTCGTACGCCCCGCTCAAATCCTGCAACCTATACTGGCGTCTTTACGCCTATTCGTGAATTATTTGCGAGTACACCCGAAGCTAATATCCGAGGCTACAAAGCCGGCCGTTTTAGCTTTAATGTTAAAGGTGGGCGCTGTGAAAATTGCCAAGGTGACGGCGTAATCAAGATCGAAATGCACTTTTTGCCAGATGTGTATGTCACCTGCGAAGAATGTAAGGGCAAGCGCTATAATCGCGAGGCGCTCGAAATTAAATATAAAGACAAAACAATTGCTGATGTGCTCACCATGACAATCGAACAGGCCGCCCAGTTTTTTGCAAATGTGCCAGCAATTGCTCGCAAACTCGATACACTTGTAGAGGTAGGGCTCGGTTACATTACATTAGGTCAGCCTGCTACGACTTTTAGTGGTGGTGAAGCCCAGCGTATTAAATTAGCCACAGAACTTAGCCGTCGTGCGACTGGCAAAACTTTATACATCCTAGATGAGCCAACTACCGGCTTGCATTCTGCCGACGTAAAGCGCCTGCTGCATGTTCTGCAAGCACTAGTATCGGCCGGCAACAGCATGGTGATCATTGAGCATAATTTAGACGTCATAAAGTCAGCTGATCATATTATAGATATGGGTCCAGAAGGTGGCCTTGGCGGTGGTACAGTGGTGGCTGAAGGTACGCCTGAAGCGATTACTAAAATCGATGCCTCATTCACCGGTCGATATCTAAAATCGATGCTGTAGTTTATCATGCACAAAGAGCTTATAAAGATGCTCGCGGACCACTGATCTAATTAATATTCTCTGATTTTTGTTAAGTGGATAAGTGACCGCAATTGGCAGCGAGCTGACTCTAGAAGCGATAGAAGTTGCCAGCTCTTCAATGGAAATTGAATAGAAGAGTTGACTATTCGTGTGAACGATTCGCTTGCTATAAAAGCTGGCCTGGCGCGGTAAGAGCAAAGCACCACCAATCAGCACAATCGGTTTGCTCTTGAGCATTGCATACAGAATCTCAGTTAGGCAGGAAAGAGTGAGCTCGACGCCGGGTTCGCAAAACACAACATGAAAGTCCGAAGTGGCAATTGACTGATAAAAAGCCAGCTCATCTTGGTAGGATGCTATTTTCGGCCTACGACCAAGGGTAACTCCCGCACCAAAAAAGTGGCCTTCAAGATTGAGCGATTCAAACAAAGCCGACAGGCTATAACTAACTTGTGCACGCAGCATAAAACCCCCTTGCTAGCGTAAGTTTTAGAAGGGCTTTAGTATTGCACACGGAAGGTTTATATGTAAATACGTATATATGTATTTACATATAATTATTTTTTATGGCTCCGCATCTCCTTTTCCAATAGGTCGCGAATAATTTCGGATTTATTCTTTCCGGTGGTGTGAGCTATGTCCTTAAGGTAATTATGTATATCTCGACTGATAAAAAAGTTAAAACGCAGATCATTGGCCGCCACTGTATTGTGGCTAATGAACCGCTCAATAATTGTAGTGAGGTCATCTATTTTGGCATAGGTTTTTACTGTAAGATTTCTGTCACTGATGCTCGCAGCTAAAGGTGTAACGGTGTCTTCTTTGAATAGCAGAAGGGTCGGTCGTTTATGCTGGAGGCAAAGCGCAGCTAAAAACCCGTGGTCAAACGTGCGATGTGTCGCATTGGCGATCACTATATCTGCGCGCCCAATTGCACGAATAACTTCTTCGTGCGTGAGGGTTGTTGTCGTATTGTGAGCGAGCATCACCCGGTTTTCAGAAAGAACCTGGATGATTTTGGGCAGAACTCTGGAGTTTTGCTCAGACTCGACGCTCCCGATAACATAACAGATCATTGTGATTTGACTCTAAAATAGTTATCGCGTTGAGTCAAGATGGGCGTGTTTAGGTGCCTTGGCTAATAAGCTGAACAATGATATAATTACAATAATTATGCTAGTACACTTCATAGGCACACGTAGTAAGGTTGAGAGTGATCTAAAATACTTTGAAATGATCAACAAGATCGTCTATGATCAAGGGCATAGCTTTACTTTGGATTGGGTGAGCCCCTTGCGGGAATTGGTAAAATCGGGCGAAAGCGACAAAATTGCCGATGATGTTGACTGGAAGAAGCTTAACGAGGACAATCTCCAGGCACTTGCAAAGGCGGATGTGGTAATTGCCGAGGCGACAACCCGGAGCTTTTCAACGGGCTACCAAGTGGCTATGGCCGTGCAGCAAAAGAAACCTGTGCTGATTCTGCGCAGAATTCCATCGGCAAAGGGTGTCCTAAACTCGGGTTTGGCGTCGGACTTCCTTGAAACACGGCTGTATGACGAGAATAACCTTGAGGTCACTGTTGCGGACTTCTTGCGCGACAACACGATAGACACTAAGGATATGCGCTTCAACTTCTTCATCGACCGCGCAATTTATAACTACCTTCGCTGGGCATCGTTTAAGTCTGGCAAAACAAAAGCTGAAGTGCTGCGTGAACTGGTGCAGCGCGAGATTAATAAAGAAGATTACTGATCTCACGCCAGAGAGTAAATGCCATAAGACGTTCTTATTGGGGTGGTTATAGTTGCATCCTCCGCGATGATTTATTTTAGCAAGACTAACCTAGTAGGCTACTTGCTCCTTGCCTTGTTGCCCGCGCTTTTTGCTATGCGTGAGATGATGCTACATTCTGCAGACATTGAATGGCTGTGCCTCGGACTGGGGTTGTCTGTTGTGCTTGCTGGAGCGGCAATTGCCGGGCATATCCGAGGGAAGCGGGTCCAGAAGTAAGAGAGCCCCGCACCGCCGTCGTGTTCGACGGGGTGCGAGGCTCATGCCCACTACTTGAGCAGGCGCGACAGAGGCCACATCACAACGGTGAGCATCCCATGAACAGGAGCCCACAGCGTCAGTGAGAGGGCTTGAAGCAGCACCTTTCGCTGAATGCGTTCTGGCGTTGGCTTGTTGATCTCAGCCCGAATCTCCTCGAGATGCTTGCGAATCAGGCCTACGAAACCCAAAAAGGATATCGTCTGAACCCCCACCAGGATGATCGCCATGATGCGGGGATCCTTGGCGAGTAACCCAAGACAGAGGGCCGTAGTCGCTCCAACTACGCAGGCGGTGAGCACGATCCCCAGCTCGATCAGAAAGCCCCGCCCCGTTATGGGACCCATGCAGTTCCCTTCGTCGATTGATGGACTTATATATTATACAATAATATCAGACAAGCACAAAATAATAACCAGCGGCAACTTTACGGGGCAATAACTTTAGTTTATAGTGTGGATTGTCATACCTCCCACGAAGCGAGGGAATATGCCGGCATATCCGAAAGGGACGTTTCGCGTCGCGACGCTAAAGGTGCACGCCCTCGGGGGCGTGCAGCAAGACCTCACCGAGCTGCGGCCGCTTGTTGCCGATTTGCTCGGACTGAGCGAGTCAAACAAGATTTCTGACTCCGGTGCGTTTGTCGATGGCGAGATCCGCTACGAGGCTCGCGGAGTGCACAACTTGCTGGTGCGCTTCTGGTTCCCCAACCAATGGGGAGCCATTGAGTTCATGACCGTGCACAGTGGCAGTGTGACAGGCTACGTGTACATGGAAGGCTCTAAGATCATGGTGGTCGTGGAGTAGACTCACATAGGGAAGAGGAAACATGGGCCAGCAAGAGATCGGCACGTTCTACGTTACGTCTTCGAGGCAACCATCGAGGGTCAGCCGACCAGCGACTTCAAGGTGCTTGAGAAGGCATCGGGTGAGTTCGATGGCATCATCACCTTCAGGAAAAAGGGCTGGAGCGAGACACTCACAGTCAAGTTCTTGCGATCTGCAAAGCAAGGAGTGTGGTTCGCTTCTGTGAAGCCTGGTGACACAAGGACCGGCTATCTGTCCAAGACGGCGATCCTTGGCAATGTCCGAGTCACTCTGTACGAGGGCGAGTAGTGCTCAGGGAGCATCACTCGCATTACAACATGTGTAGGCACTAGCTAAGTGAGGGAAAATCATGGCAGGGCGCAAAGTTAAGAAGATCGGTACCTTCGACGTAGTGAGGTTCGAGGGGCGTAAGCAAAACGGCGCCAAACTCGCCAATTACGACGAGCTGAAGAAGGCCATGGGGGGTGACGATCTGCCCGTGGCCGTTATTCAGTACCAACAAGGGGGCACGAAGGTGCTTACGGTTGTGTGCTTCGAGGTGTCGAAACGCGGGTTGGAGTTCGATTCCTCAGGGGACGACACGATCACGGGCTTCCTTCACAAGTCTCTGATGCGCAAACTCCAGGTCACTCTTTTCGAGGAGGAGTGATGGTGCGCCCGTGCTGCTGGGATTCCCGGCAGCACGGGCTTTTAAATTGACATTTCTATTTTAATGTGCTATTATTTATATAACTCGCGTTTTAGGCGCGCTTACTTCAAATAATTATTAGCTTTGACATCGTTGATGTCAGCGACGCGCTGCGTAAATTCTCTTAATCAATTAAATTTAAAACGAAAGGATATCTATATGGATATTTTAATCTTGGTGACGTTTATTGTTGCCCTATTATCAAGTGTTATTAGCGGCATGAGCGGCGGGGGAGGCGGCTTTATTATGACGCCCTACTACTTGCTGATTGGCTTAACACCTCAACAGATTGTAGCTGGGGCTTCGGTTGCGAGCTTGGGGTTGGGCACGAGCTCTCTGGTGGCGATGCGGGGCAAGCAGCTACTCGATAGGCGGTTTTTGTGGCCACTTCTTGTGTTAACGGTAGTTGCGACTGTGTTGGCTATGCTTGTGCTGCCGACTATAAAAAGCGCTGCTTTTGAGGCAGCAATAGGCGTTCTGCTCATTGTGCTGGCACCGACGTTGTTCATAAACAAGACCGGCTTGCAGCCAGGCGAGCGCCCGCGCAAGCAGGTAATTGCTGGTTATATTACTTATGGAATAATTCTGTTTGCTAGTTCACTAGGGAGTGGATTAGCGACGCTCTTGTTCTTGCCGCTCATGTTCCTAATGGGGCTCAGCGCCTTGCAGGCTAATGCGCTGCGCAGGCTACTTATGTTGGCGCAGGCCGTTATAGCTTTTTGCATAATTTTACCGCAAGGCTATATTGTATGGAGCCACGCTCTAGCGGCACTACTGGGCTGTTACATAGGCGGATTTATGGGCACGAAAATCGCCCTTAAAAAGGGCGATGTATTCGTAAAGTATGGTCTTGCGCTCGTTATGGTTGTGTCGGGTATTCTGCTACTTATTTAAGCTGTTTTGTCTGGACCGATATTAACCATCCACTGCACGCCGAATCTATCGGTGAGCATGCCGAATGCATCACCCCAAGGAGCTTTCTCGAGTGGCATGGTGATTTTGCCGCCTTCAACTAGCTTATCCCAGAAGCCACGAAGCTCGGCGTCGTTGTCACCGCTTAGGGACATGCTCATGGTATTTCCTGGCGTGTATTGCATACCGTTTGGAGTGTCTGATGCCATAAAGATAATGCCATTTTCGGCTTCGAGCATGGCATGCATAACTTTGTTGCTCTCGCTTGGGTCTTCGCTCGCGTGGAATTCCTCAAATGTGCTTATGTGGAGCTGACCGCCAAAGACGCTCTTATAAAACTCCATTGCCTCGCGTGCGTTGTCTTTAAAACTTAGATAGGGGTTGAGTCGTGTTACCATGCAGTTCTCCTTAGTGTTTATGGCTTTAGTATAGCTTAAATGGGAAAGGCCCTGACCTACATGTTCGTAAGTCAAGGCCCTGAGCCACTAAATCTTGAGATTGGTCTTGCGGGCATCGAGAAGCTCGTACAACTTACATACGGTTATCTTCCCGCTGGGAATGACTTCTTTGCGCTTCCCCTGGTCTTGCACGGTCACTTCTTCCAGCCGTGCCGATCGTGAAGCGCCGCCACCGGTCACCTCCACAATTCGGTAGTATTCACCCTGGAAGAAGATGATCTCATCTATCTGGGGATTGAGGCGTTTCATTGCCTCATTGTTCAGGATGTCCCGGGTCGCCTCGATTACTCGGCTTGCAATACCAAACGTGAGCGCTTTGGGCGGATTTCGCCGCAGTCGCTTTAGCAAAGCTGCAACTTCATCTTGCTGGCGCTCCGTTGCCGGCTGCGCTTCGATGAGCCGGCGTAACTCGGATTCACTGGCGTTGGGGGGGAATTTTACCCCCATTTTCTTTGCGAGTGCGGTGAGTCTCTCGCGCTCGTTTCGGCCAGCCATTGCTCTCCTAACCTCGAGTGGTATAAATACTATATCATAATATAACAATCCCCGCCATCGTATCGCATGATGGCGGGGATTAGGCTAGAGGTGGCTTCGGGCATTGGTCAGGCCCGCACGTAAATCTCTAGCTTTCAGTCGGGTCAGTAGTTCGTAGAGGCTGAGCACCTCACGCTGTACGGCGTGCACCTCGGCCAATGTGCAGATCTCGATGAGGCCACCGAGCACGGTTTTATCCGTGAACTTGGCGAAGTCGAGCTGGTCATTGCTGGTGAGCAGTGAGGCAGCCCTTGGCAGCAGATGCAGAATCAACCGCGTACTGTCTTCGCGCTGTACAGCCGCTGATGACATGGGAACGGTACGCCGGTTGAGCTCTCTGGCGAGGTCAGCTTTCTGTACGCACTCTGCGCCATAGTCGCTTGCGATGAACTTGACCAGGCTGAGAATCCTTTCTTTGTAGAAGCTGAGAAGTCTCTCCATGTCTTGTGCAGATCTCATGTGGCCTCCCGGAATCGTTTGATGAAGCTTCTGGGGTTTACTATAGCATACAAAAAACAGCCTAATGGCTGCTTGATAACTTGGTGCGGGTCTGCGGTCCCGCGAACTAGAGCTGGTTGCACTCCGTGCACGCCGCAGCGTGCCGCTGCCCAAGCATGGCGTCGATGGTCTCAGCCGTCATGGCCAGCTCGGCGCCGAAGTTGAGAAGCTTGTTTCGCGCGGCGGCCACGAGGTCGCCAAGCGAGCCGCTCTTGCAGTCCTTGGTCGACAGGTCGACCGCCGTGTCCAGGAGTTCCCGGAACTTCTTGGTGAGCCGGACGAGCTCCTGGATGCCGTCGTCCTTCGTCTTGAAGTGCAGCTCCTTACCCAGGAGGTGGCTCCACGAGTGGAAGACCGCCAGGGTGAAGGGAGTTGCGTCGTTGGGCTTGACGGGTCCGTTGGCCTCGGTGTACGCCATGTGCTGCAGGCCCGCCAGCACCCCAGCGCCCTTGAGGACGGAGAGGGAGTCGGTCTGCACGCGGGGAGTGTTCATGTTCGCTCTCCAAAACTGTTCGCTTGTCTGCTATATTCAGTTGGATTGACTATAGTATTATACAATAAAAGTTATAAAAAGCAAGTATTTTAGACTATAAAAGCTTATTTTCTCTTAAGAACACGCTTTGCAGAAGCAGAAAGGCTCTTGCGCTGCACAGGGTCTTTTAAGAGGTGAATGATCGGGGGAAGTACTGAGAGTAAGATGATTAGGGCGATAATAGGCAATAAGTAGTGGTCTACCTCAAGGCCTTGGGCTTCAAACCACGCGCCAGCGTAGTAGCCAAGATAGGTTAGGCCAACCGCCCAAAGGGCTGCGCCAATCAAGTTAAAGGCCAGAAAATGCTTATAATTCATTTTACTTATACCGGCAATAATTGGCGCAAAAGTGCGTACGACAGGTATAAAGCGAGCCAAAACAATCGCTTTAGCGCCATGCTTTTCGTAGAATATTGAAGCTTTTTCAACATTCTCTTGCTTGAAAAGCTTAGAATTAGGCCGGTTAAAGAGCCTCGGACCGACGCGCTTACCAAAGGCGTATCCAACGCTGTCACCTAGTGCAGCGGCCACAAAAAGGATAGCTACAAGCAGGTGTATATTGATATCGAGTACACCCTGGTGCGCCAATAAGCCTGCTGTAAACAGTAAACTGTCACCCGGTAAGAAGAAGCCGATTAGTAATCCTGATTCAGCAAATACAATTGCCGCGACGCCTAACACGCCAAAAAGGGTAATAAAAGTTATAAGGTCAAATCCTGGTATCATATCGCTCATTATTTTAGCATGCTTCGGGCCTGTTATAATAAGAAGTGCTAATTATGGAGGAGATTCAGAAATGGCAAATGATACAGTTTCGTTGACACTCGAAAAAAGAAATGTGTTAGGTAAAAAAGTGGCAAAATTGCGTGCGCAGGGCCAGACGCCAGGGGTTGTATACGGCCACGGCGTTGAGCCAGTCGCTGTGCAAGCGCCAACACTAGAAATGCAAAAGGTGATTCGCAAAGCGGGTAAGCATCACCCAGTACAGGTGACTGTTGATGGTAAAAAGCGAGTAGCACTTATTAAAACGATCAGCCTTGATCCGGTAAGCTTCGATGTGCAAAATGTTGCGTTCCAGGCGGTAAAACGCAATGAGCGCGTTACGACCGATGTCCCAGTACGCTTAATTGGCAAAGGTGAAAGTCCAGCTGAGCGCGCTGGATTAGTAGTGCTTCAGGCACTAGAGTCACTTGAGATAGCCTCGCTTCCGGGTGAGATTCCAGAGGCACTGGAAGTATCAATCGAAGGGTTAAGTGAGCCAAGCCAAAAAGTGACCGTTGGAGACATAGTCGTCCCGTCCGGAGTGGAGATTACAGCCGACCCTGAACTGGCAATCGCTACCGTGTATGAACCCGGCGCCTTGCAGCGCGCCAATGAAAACGCTGGTGGAGAAATAGACGCCGACGTGGGGTCTGTAGAGGCTGAAAATGGTGAGGATACCCCACAAGACACCCAGGCGCCAGAAGACCAGCCTGGCGGCAAGAAGCAGGCTCAGCCAGCAAAAACCTAAGTGGCGCCAAATTAATTGAGCAGCTAAAGAAACACCCCGCAATAGTACGGGGTGTTTCTTTGCTACTCTTCTATAAATCCACCTGATTGATGGCTCCATAAATTGGCATAGGTGCCTCTTTTTGCGAGGAGATCTTTGTGCGCCCCCTCTTCTTCGATGGTTCCATTGTTGAGTACCACAATACGGTCCATCTTTTGGATGGTGCTCAGGCGATGAGCAATTACAATGGCGGTGCGCCCCTTCATGAGCTCCCATAATGCTTGTTGAATTAGCTGTTCGCTTTCGCTATCAAGTGCGCTGGTTGCCTCGTCAAGTACAAGGATCGGCGCATCTTTCAAAATGGCGCGAGCGATAACTATACGTTGGCGCTGGCCGCCACTTAGCTTCACGCCACGCTCGCCCACAGTAGTCTCGTACCCTTGCGGCAGTCGTTCAATAAACTCATGGGCATGGGCTTTTTTGGAGGCCGCAATAACTTGTTCCTTTGTTGCACCTGGGTTGCCGTACGCGATATTTTCCATAATACTTCGGTGGAAGAGGAGCGGCTCTTGTGGCACGTACGCAATGGTGCTGCGCAGGTCATCTTGAGTGATTTTAGAAATATCTTGCCCATCAATCGCGATTTTACCACCATCGATATCAGAAAAACGCAGCAGCAGACGAGTCAAAGTGGTCTTGCCTGAACCAGAGTGGCCCACAAGGCCAATCTTTTCACCGGCTTGTATGGACAATGAAAAGTTGGTGAATAAAATATCCTCTTTGGAGTCGGCATGAGCGAATGTCACATCTTTAAAGGCAATCTCACCCTTTTTAATGCGCAGTTTTTCGGGCCTAGAAACGTTCTTAACAGCAGGCTCAAGCGTTAAGGTCTCAACCATGTCGCGTGCATCCCCAAAAGAGCGATTGAAATTGCGGAGAGTAGCAGTGCTAAACTCCCACAGCCGGTTAGTCAGGTTGCCGGTGTAGTTAAGGATTAAGAATACTGTTGCGATATCGGCATTCTTGAAATACACCACGCTGGCGGTGGCAATAATAAGCGAGGCGGCCATGATACTACCATTAATGCTGCCAAACACGGCGTCGCGCTTAATTGCCGCACGCATTACATTCAGGCCGGCGGCCCGAGTGTTTTCTACGGCCTCCATATAGCGATCAAGCTCACGATTGCCCTTAGAGAAGCTCTTAACGGCCATGACATTGGTGAGGCTGTCGGCGAGTATGCCGGTTTGTTTGCTGGACGCCGAAGCCTCTATCGCGTGCAGCTTGCGTACCGGTCGCGTTACAAAGAATGCACTCACGATAAAGATAGCAGAGAAAGCTAGCAATGCAGCGACATACAGCGGTGCTTGGGGTAGCAGCACAACGATTGTAATGACAAAAGCAGTGATCATGGTGGTAACATGGAAAATAACAGTATCAGCGAAACGAACATACGCACCATTAAGCTTGGTGGCTTGCGATACTAGTGAGCCACCAAAATTATTGGCATGGAAGCTGGCGCTTTGATTGAGCAGGTGGGTAAATACACGCTTGGATAGGTCACGAGTCACTAGTAGTTCCAGCTTCCAGATCAACACGATAATTAGTCGCCAAGCAAAGGCGTTGCCCACAAACACCAATAGCCCGTAGAGCAGTAGCTCATTGCCAAAGCTCCCCCATAAATCCCCACTTTCGAACTGACCCTTGCTGAGGCGATCCAGGATACCCGCAACTATGAGTGGTGGGATAAACTGTTGAATAAGCAAGGTGACTGGTACGCAGGCGAATAGCCCGGTAACATGTGCGGGATATTTGCGGGCATGGTGCCAGAATAATTTAAGCGTGTCTTTGACGAGATGGTCTTTTTTCATGATGGTTCCTTGGTGATATAGAGAGATTTATAAATACGATAAGCAGAAGATTAGCAATAGTAGCGCGCCGCGCCATGCATAATCGTGCCAAGAATAGTGGGCTGTAATTTTGAAGCCATATTGTCTCTATAATACATATGTGGCTTTTGCTTGGCAACAGTTAATTTGGTATAATGCAGCCGAAATGCAAAAAGTTCTGCTGTATTACAAGTTCGCACCGCTTCCGGATCCGGAGGCTATTAAGCTGTGGCAGAAAACTTTGTGCGAAGGCCTGAACTTGAAGGGGCGAATTCTTATCTCCCCCCACGGATTAAACGGAACGGTCGGGGGCGATATCGACGATTTAAAGGCATACATTAAGAATACTAAGTCACACCCGGCATTTAAGGGGACGATATTTAAGTGGAGTGACGGCTCACGGGATCACTTCCCGCGCCTGAGCGTGAAGGTAAAGCCGGAAATTGTGGCTTTTGATGCGGCGGATGAGCTTGAGGTTGATGACAAAGGCGTTGTGGGCGGTGGCAAACACTTAACCCCAGAGCAAGTCCACGAACTTGTAGAGAAGCGTGGTGATGATGTCATGTTCTTTGATGGCCGCAATGCTTACGAGGCAGCTGTAGGCAAGTTCAAGAACGCAATTGTGCCCAATGTTCGCACTAGTCGTGACTTTAAAAAAGAGCTTGAAGATCCAAAATATGATGCCATTAAAGATAAGCCGGTTGTTACGTACTGTACGGGCGGTATTCGCTGCGAAGTGTTAAGCAGCATGATGAAAAAACGAGGCTTCAAAGAGGTGTACCAAATTGATGGCGGTATTGTTAAGTACGGCGAAAAGTACAAAGACGATGGCTTGTGGGAGGGCTCGTTGTATGTGTTTGACGGTCGTATGAATCATCGTTTCTCTGATAAATCAAAGGATGTAGGTGAGTGCACTCATTGTAGTGCTGCCACAAGCAATTACGAAAATTGCGCTAATAAGGCTTGTAATAATTTAATTCTACTCTGTAAAGATTGTTTGCAAACAACCGATACTTGTTCGGCCAATTGTGCTCGAGAACTAACTAAGGTGTAAATTGTTCGCAGCAAGAAGTTCCTTGCTGCGAACCGGGCCATTTCCTTTCTATCGCCTCGAGTTGAATACTCCTTGACGGATGGCGATCAGGAGCTGCTGAAAGGTTTGAGGATCGCCATGGCGTTCGAACGTGTAAGTGAGGTTGCTCGCGAGCTCACTACGCCTGTTGGTGCGGCTGAGCACTGGGTCAATTGTCTTGCAGTGTTGGAGCGCAATCTTTAGTACATGCGTACGCTCAAGCCCCGTAAAATAGGCATGCCCTAACTGGCGCTGTTCTTGAACAATTCCCACGGCTTGGTTAAGGTCCACGGTACCTTCGGCTAGGATGTGATCCGGCCTGCTCATGGGCGTTACAGTGACCTTAATGCGTGACGTCATGAGATCTCCTTCTGTGTGATCGGCCACGCCTAGCATATAGGTAGTACTTCTCGATATAAACTTGTTGTGCACAAAAATACACAGACTTTACAAACACAAATTTAGAGGTAAAAATTATTTACTTTTCCTTAACTTTATGTTATAATAGACACTGTCCGAATAGGAAGAACCGCTCACCAAACTGATGGAGCTTGACATGAACAAGCACGCTTGGATCGCCGCTGGTGCTTCGGCGTTGGTCGTTGCGGCAGCCGTGATCGCCCTGGTCAGTGGCTGGAACCCCCTTGGGGACCTCCGGGCCGACCTCGGTACCACGACGGCCGCGATGTCAACCACGACCACACCGCCTGTCAGCACGACCAACGCTCCGGCCAAGAGCCGACTGAGCGACGTGCTGAGCGAGGAGTTCAGGCAGCACGGCTACAACCCCCATCCTAACGGGCCTGAGGTTGTTCGCGGCGAGAAGGGGACTGCTGTCCACGAGGTGTGGGCCGCCAGCACCAACGACTACCGAGTTCAGCTGAACGACGGCCAGATCCGGGTCGTCGCTGGGCAGGGTATGTGGTGCTCGATGCCGAACATGCCGGGCGCGACGCTCTCGTTGAGCGATGCGCTGGCGGTGTACGAGCAGGCGTCGGCCTACTTCGTCAGCGAAGGCGCCCTGTTCAGCCCGATCACGGTGAACGGCGTCACCACGGCCAACGCGGTCGTCGACTTCGCTGGTCGTCAGTGGACGGTCGCGTGCTACGCCAAGCCCGTGATCGAGTGAACCCGGACTGCCCCGGCCCTCTGGGCCGGGGCAACAACCCTAACACCCTAGAGGTGTTTTATTTTTATATCGTATACTGTAAATGATGAACGATAAGCTTACCGAGAAATTAAAAACGCTTCCACGCTCGCCCGGTGTATATTTTCATAAGTCAAAAACGGGTGAGATTATTTATGTTGGTAAAGCGGCGGTGTTAAAAAATCGCGTACGGCAGTACTTTCAAAGTAAGCGCGATATGGACGTAAAGACATTGGCGCTCGTGGCGGAGATCTACGATACCGACTGGGTCACTACTGAGTCTGAGATTGATGCGCTCTTTTTGGAGAGCGAAATGGTTAAGCGGTACATGCCGCGATTTAATATCTTGCTCCGCGATGATAAAAGCCAACTGTTCGTGCGCATAAACATGAAGGACGCCTATCCATACGTGAGCTTTACGCGTGGGCCAGTCGATGACGGCGCAGACTATTACGGGCCATACTACAATGGCTTCGCAGTTAAGAAAGCCCTCCGATATTTGCGTCGCGTGTTTCCGTACTCTACCCATGTTGTGATGCCCAAGCGAGTATGCTTGCAATATCATTTAGGTTTGTGCCCGGGCGGTGAGGAGCAAAAAATTTCTTCAAGTGACTACAAACAGATCTTGCGTAAGCTCATTCGTTACTTAAAGGGCGAGCGTAAAGCATTGGTTGAGGAAATTCGCCGCGACATGAAGAACGCCGCAGCCGAACACAGGTACGAAGAGGCGGCGAAGCTTCGCAATAAACTTAATGACCTCACTGAACTACAAAAACGGATTATGTTTGGTGATGCTGAGTTTTTGGATATCAGTAAAGATCTGGCACTAGTTGGCTTGCAGGAGTTGCTTGGCCTGCCGCACGCACCCCGTCGGATTGAGGGTTACGACATCTCACACATGAGCGGTACAAATAACGTTGCGAGCATGGTGGTGGCAACCAATGGTTTGGCCGATAAGGCTGAGTATCGCAAGTTTAAAATGCGCATTCCGGGGAACAACGACTTTGCCCACATGCATGAGGCGCTAAGTAGACGTTTTAGTGGCAAGCATTTAGACTGGCTGACGCCTGAGCTGCTGCTGATCGATGGCGGCAAGGGTCAGCTTGATGCAGCATTACGCGCACTCGAAGAAAAACAGCTACAGATCCCAGCCGTGGGCTTGGCAAAGCGAGAAGAAGAAATTGTGGTGCACAAAACTCGCTCTAATGTAGGTTTTGCCAACCGACCAGACCAGCTGTTGCCTGGTACTTTTGTGGGGGAGAGTGATGATTTTTATGTGATTCGTCTACCCAAGGATTCGCATATCGTAAAACTGTTGCAACGAATTCGTAACGAGAGCCACCGGTTTGCAGTAAGTTATCATTCGACGCTAAAACGACAAGGGGCAACCCAAAGTTTGCTAGACGAGATTCACGGTGTTGGACCAGCAACTCGCAAAAAACTAGTGACGGCATTCGGTAGTGTACGAGGCATCAAACAGGCAACTCCCGAGCAGCTTATTGCCGTAGTGGGTAAGCGTCAAGCTCAACGTATTGTTGACTGGCTGCAAAGCCAACAATCAAAAGTGTAAGTGACTGGCTATTTCATGGGCCGGTGTGATAGCCTAATACGTAATGAATCGACATTTTTCGCCTGCTTTTTTTGCTATGAATCGCGAGCGTGCTATACAAAAGTTGCGCGGCGGCGCAATAGCTCTGAGCGGCTACGGGTTGATGCAGCGCACCAACGATATAACGGGTGCATTCACGCAAGAGGCGAACTTCTGGTATCTTACAGGCATTAACGATCCCGACTGGCAGGTGATTATCGACGGCCGGCGCAACAAATCCTGGCTCGTGTGTCCGCATGTTAGCCGTGAACAAGAAGTATTTGGCGGTTGTTTGCGGCCCGAGGAAGCTATGGCGATCAGCGGTATCGACGAGATAGTTGATGCAACGGAAGCGTTAAATATTCTGCGACAACTAGCTCGAACGCACAGTTTGCTATACACCTGCGATCAGCCCGCGCAAAATTTTACGCTTAACCCAGCGCCACGTGAGTTCCGCCAGCTGCTTGAGCGCTACTTTGCAAAGGTACAGGATTGTCGGGCGGATATAGCAACGCTGCGGAGTATCAAGCTGCCACAGGAGATAGATGCGATTAAGCAGGCAATCAAGGTAACAGAAGGCGGTCTGGAGCAAGTGCGCACTAGCCTTGCAAAGTATAGCTATGAATACGAAGTTGAAGCCGATATAACTCATGCGTTTAGAAGTCGAGGTTGTCACCACGCCTATGCGCCTATTATTGCTGGGGGTGGTAATGCTTGCACGCTACATTACGAACACAATAACGATCGTCTTAAAAAACGCAGCCTCTTGCTTATGGACGTGGGTGCAAGCTACGAGCATTACGCTGCGGATATTACGCGAACATACGCAATTGGCGAGCCCACAAAGCGCCAAGCTGCTGTGCATGCGGCCGTGTGTGATGCGCAGGAGCGTATTATTGAGCTATGTCAGCCAGGAACCCCCCTGACAGCCTATCGTGAACAAGCCGATCAGATTATGGAAAAAGCTTTGGTGGAGCTTAAGCTTATGGACCCAGGCAATACGGAGCAGTTTTATACTTACTTTCCCCACGCTGTCGGGCACGGGCTAGGTATTGATGTGCACGATAGTTTGGGACAAAATCAATATTTGCTGCCGGGGATGGTTGTGACTGTTGAGCCGGGGATTTATATTCCCGCTGAGGGAATTGGTGTTAGAATTGAGGACGATATACTGATTGGCGAAAAAGGGCCGGTGAACTTAAGCGCAAAACTCTCGACGAGTATGAACTGAGCGGCTATAATGGAGAATAAATTATGAAGAAACAATTTGCAGTGTTTTTATTACGGTGGGTCTTAAGTTCTTTTGGGCTATGGTTATCGTTACGACTACTGGGCGCGTTTGGGGCAGATTACGACGAGCCGGCTACAATAGGCATGTTCTTGGTTGCAGGGCTAGTATTTTCTATTGTTAATACGCTGCTCCGCCCCATAATTATTATCCTCTCCTTGCCAGCGATTTTGTTGACCCTCGGACTCTTTACGCTCATCGTCAACGGTTTCATGGTGTACATTTCGCTTATGCTAGTGCCTGGCTTTGAGGTGTCATTCTGGGCGTCGGTATTTACGGGCATTATTTTGAGTCTGATCAACTATGTTTTAAGCGGGCTTTTAGAGCTCCGAAAGGCGGAAGGATAGTATATGGATATAACAGCAATTTTACAGGCCACAACCATTATCTCGGCAGCATTGATGGTTTTGTTTATTCTGCTGCAGGCGCGTGGCGCAAGCTTAGGCGCAGGGTTCGGTAGTTCTGGTGAACTATTTACGACCCGTCGCGGTCTCGACAAGAGCCTATTTGAGGCCACGATTGTTGTTTCGGCGATTTTTATTCTATCCTTGCTGGCCGGATTATTACTTGCTTAATATAAAGGGTTTTTATGGAACCAGATGAGAAAAGTAGCTGGGAGCGTTTCCAACGCTTAAAACCAAATCGCAAGAAGATCGGTAAGAGGGCGCGTAAGCTCGAGGTTGCCACATTACGACATGCGCATAAATTTCTCATCCAGCGTTGGACTAATGTTCGCGAGGTACGGCGTCATATGCTTGGGTGGTTGTTGCTCGTGACATTGCTTATTGGTGCAACTATACTGCAGCTCGCCTGGTACAGGAACTCATATACAGTTGAAACATCACTTCCTGGCGGTACCTATGCAGAAGGAGTGGTGGGGCCGCTCGATACCTTTAACCCGCTGTATGCCACGACTAATGCGGAACGCTCTGCAAGTCGGCTGTTGTTTGCGAGTCTGCTATCGTACGACCAAGAGAGCCAGTTGCGGGGTGAGTTGGCTGAGTCGTGGGGTATGGCAAAAGACGGCGAGAAGTACACCGTTACGTTACGTAAAGACGCTACATGGCATGATGGCCAACCAATAACAAGTAAGGACGTTGCGTTTACCCTCGGCCTTATAAAGAACCCTGAAGTGCGTTCACCGCTCAGATTGAGCTGGGAATCGATCGATGTCACAGCGCCCAATGACCGTACGGTAGTATTTACTTTACCTTCACCATACGCCCCATTTCCGCATGCCTTAACATTTGGCGTTTTGCCCGAGCACTTACTAAAAGATGTGCCTGTGGGGCTGTTGCGAGAGAGTAACTTTAATAAAGCACCAGTTGGCTCGGGGCCATTTGCATTCCGCAATGTGCAGACTATAGATGCCGCTGAGGGCCGAAAGGTTCTGCATTTGCGGAGCTTCGTCGGCTATACGGGTGGGCAGCCAAAGCTAGACCGTTTCCAGCTGCATATTTATAAAGATCCGGCGCAGCTGCGTCAAGCACTTGTTAGCAATGAGGTGGGGGCAGTGAGTGATCTCACCGCTCATGAGCTTGGCCGGCTCGATATGAAAAAGTTTAAGGTGTCTGATGTGGCCATGAATAATGGAGCATTTGCTTTGTTTCGTGGTGATAGCGCAATCCTGAAAGACATAGAGGTGCGTCGTGCGCTGCGCTTAGCGACTGATACTGCAAAAATTCGTGAGCGGCTTGGGGGCCACGTACTGCCGCTTAATGGTCCGATCATTGGAGCACAGTATCGTGAGGTGATGGCAATTTCTCCGCCGCTCCATAATATTGCGCAAGCCGAACGAATTCTTAACAAATCTGGGTGGCGCAAAAACGATGCGGGTATACGAGTGAAGAAGGGAATAGAGCTGAGCATGTCGGTGATTGCCGTGAAGAGTGGCGACTACCCGGTTGTGCTTGAGGAGCTCGCTGGCCAGTGGCGAAGAATTGGCGTAAAGGTTGAGACGCGCCTTGTTAATGCCGAAGATGTGCAGCAAAGTGTGTTGCGACCACGAGCCTACGATGTGTTACTGTACGAGCTAGCAATTGGGGCGGATCCGGATGTGTTCGCGTATTGGCATTCTTCGCAGATGTCACAAAATGGGTTGAACTTCGCTAATTACAGCTCGCCCTTGGTAGATGATGCGCTCGAAAGTGCCCGTGCACGCAACGAAGTAGCGCTGCGTGCCGAAAAGTACAAGACCTTCACACAGCAGTGGCTTAAAGATGTCCCTGCGATTGCATTGTACCGCCCCGTGCTTAGTTATGTGACGACACAGAATATCCGAGCGATTCCAGACGATACCACAATTGTTGATGCAGTCGATCGTTACCGTATGGTGCCATATTGGACAGTTGAACGCGGGTTACGTTATACCACACCCTAGCTACTTGCGATTTTGCGGATAATCCCGTACAATATCGCTTGTCCTCATGCGCGAGTGGCGGAATTGGTAGACGCGCTAGCTTGAGGGGCTAGTGCCCGTTTTAGGGCGTGGAGGTTCAAGTCCTCTCTCGCGCACCAGATATTATTACAGATAAAAAAGTGCTCCATGTTCGGAGCGCTTTTTTATTTCCTGTTGATATAATAAGTTTTATACATGAAGCTTATATTAAGCGGACGCCCAGTCCCTTTTTTTGAGAATCTCGAAAGCGAAAACGCTCCTTATGGTGAACACTGTCTTGAGGTGTGCGTAAAAATGATACTCGCACACCTTGAGCCAGAGAAGGAATATACCCTCGATGAATTAGAAAAAATCACTAATAAGGGCCCTACTGTTACGTTTGCCAGTCATTATCTCATGTGGCTACAGCGTCGAGGCTTTAATGTTATGCAAATTGCTAACTTTGATTGGGAGGCATTTCGAGATGAGGGTGCCGACTATTATGCCAAGCTTGGTGATGGGCAATTAGATTTCAACACACGGGGTGATTTAGAGCGTGAACGTGGTGTAGTTGACGACTTCTTAGCAAGCGTCCCTGTTTTGAAGCGCCACCCTACTGTAAACGACATTGCAACCGCACTTGATGAGAAGTGGCTTGTGCGGGTGAGTATAGATGGAGGAAAGATCGATCTTGCCAAAAAGGGGTATTTCGGTCACTCAGTTGTCGTCTTAGGTGTTGAAGGTGACAGTGTTATATTTCATGATCCTGGCTTGCCCGCTCAAGCCTACCGGCGTGAACGCAGAGAAGTATTCCAAGGAGCAATGGACTCATTCGGCGGAATGATGGATTTAATTAAACCACGAGGTGAGACTGATGTCCTGGCGCAACGATGACTATGTGCTATCGCAACATGTGCATTATTACAAAAAGTGTCTCAGAAACGGGACGCTTTTTTGATTTCCACTAAATTATTGCTGTTATTTAATCGACCGAGTTCCTAGCAGAGAGTGAGATGTCCATGAGCAAGACTCATGTTATTACGGTGACGCCCATGCTGGCGAGCTGTGACTGTGGCGAGACCAGTGCGGGCACTGCCTTCGCACCAGAGAGCTGGGCGCGTCTCCTCCACGCAAATCGACATACTTCTATCTACGTTGAGGTGACCATTGATCCCAAGAACCCCAGGGTCGAGGCAATGGTGCTGGAGGGCGCCTATGGCGACAGTGTCGAGGGCTGGAGAATTGAGGTGGGCGACGGCTTGCCGGTCCTCTTCAATGCAGCCGGTGAGCGCTTGGAGACCATGATGCTCGGCACTAACTGGCGCGGTGGCAAGACCATCATGTCGCTCCGAGTGCCACGCCCCAACGCTCCAAAGGTCGAGATCGTGACGAGGCAGTAGTAAGTAGCTGCGCCCAGACGAGGTGGTCCGCCGGCTTATATAGCGGCGGGCCATTGACTAAAGTTATTAATAGTTTTATAATAAATATTGGATCTAAGAGATAACATATGTGTATTGCGAGGAAAGGGCGGCTTGCCTTTTCCTCGCTGTATAACTATGGCGACTCTGGCTGGTGGCGGTAGTCATGTCAGAGTACTCATTTACCGCATAGGAGATGGTTACGATGCCGAAGACCGGCATGAACTTCGAGGTCGTCACCGGTCGCGAGCTCAAGAAGGAGGTTGTCGACGGGGGCAAGCTGCCACCGTACTTCGATCGCCACTTCATCAACACCACCAGGCAGCACTTTGTGCCGAATGGCCTGTGGGTGTTGCAGGGCATCAGCAACCCGCCCGGCTACCACCAGCGCTTTGTCGGTACGCGTACCGACTTCGAGCGCGTCGTGCTCAACGAGATTGACTCCAACATGCCGCGAGTTATCTGGGTGAGCAAGACGCCGTTCGGCATGCTCAGCTGGGACAGGGACGTTTACAGCGAGTCCACTCTGCCCAGGGGTGGCATCGCCTTTGAGTCTGCCTGGCAGGTTCACAAGGGCAGGAAGGGCCGACTGGTGCCGATCCCCAAGTCTGAGCGGGTGCATGAGGTGGGCATCTACGGCACGCGGAAGAACAGCAGAGTCGCCTGGAGCCAGGTGAGTGAGCTCGTTCGCGTGTCGGGCCTCAGCTTCACGGAGGTCATCGACCGATTCTGGGCCTTCGTTGACCCGGGCCACAATCCGTGGCACGTTAGTCCGGCAACCCTCAGGATGGTCCGCACGGCAAGCGCCGAGCAGATCGCCGCACAACGGCGGACCGTCGAGGAGTTCACCAAGGATACGTTGCTTGGCGAGCTCGGGCAGGACCCCACGGCTTACGACAACGCCTGGGTCCCGGCCCCGCTGGTTCGCACCATCCTCCGGCTGACCGCGCTTGGCTACCAGCCGATCGTAGCAGCCAACGCCTGATAGTTGGGCGGCCCCGCAAGCAACCTCAACCCGGAAGGGTGAGGCTCTGCTTGCGGGGTTTTAATTTATATGATATAATATGATTATTCAGCACAATTGGCTGTGAAACACGAACACAGGACGGAGCTACACATGCTCACTGTTGAGCAGCTTGCGCATCGCGTGCGAAAGCAGATGTACCGGGAGGTTGTGGACCGCGAGGGCCACGATCCTGCTCTCATGACCATTGGGGTCGCCGTCACTACGGTTGCACGAGAGGCAGGTCAGGGGAGGGCCGTCACGAAGCTGAACCGCTACGTACGCGCCAACCCCTTCTACCACGCCCCTAGTCTCGCCGAGCCGATCAACATCGTCTTGCTTGACCGGCAACGGCGAGCGATGGCTGCGGAGATCTTGGCGGCGGGCGTGAGCGCGCGGATCGTCAAGAACTGCACGGCTCGCCTGGTCTCAGTGGATCGAAAAATGATCTACCCAGAAGGCTTTGACAGCTGTGTGGCTGCCTGGATCGAAGAGGCAGCACAGCACGGCATCAAGGTCGAGCACATCGGCCGCCCCACTGGCGTCTACCAGGATGAGGCGGCGCTCGCATCTCACGCCTGCCTGGTGGGCACTGTCCGGGTTGTCGGCAGCGACCAGCTGTTGGTCATTACGACAACCAACTACCAGGGCAGACACCACGTGGTTCAGGCACGCACCCTGAACGACCATGGCGGTCACGAAGCCAGGTGCTTCCGCCCGGTGTCCGCCTGACACTGTTCGTGTTCCAGTACCGCGTCGAACCTGACGCGGTACTGGACTGACCTAATTACTTAATAGTTTGAGTAATTAGGTTAGGTAAGAGGCTATTTCTGGCTATCATGAGAGATGATATTTTATCTATAAAAAGCGAAGTAACATAGCAAAGGCAATAACCGCTCCCAGTAAAACCCAGCTGAATGTGTCTAAGTCGCTTTTTATGAGGCGAGCGAGCGCTGCTTGTCCTCGCCTACCAATCGGCAGGTCGTTAGCGTTGATTCGCAACCATGCCCAATTAACGAGCAACAATCCTGCCAAACAGAAAATACATAGGATACATAGTGACCCTATAGCATAAATACTTTGCCATAGAAACCATAGGGCAAAACCCAATACCAGTAAGGACATGGCGTGTATGCTTATTCTAAAGCTGCGTGGCAATGACGCACCACTTAGACCCGCAAGAGCCGCAACGGTAAATGCAGAAAAAAACACTATGCACATGAGTGAGTTGGGGAATCCAAATACCGAACTTTGCCATGCACTCAGGACGCTGGAGCAGCTAAATACACTATTTAGGTCGCAGACGAGCGCCTTATCTGCATTTTTTAGTAATTGTATTTTTTCGAGCATTTGTAAAAATGCAGCGGCGAGACCGACGGCGCCACCACCACTCATAACACCATATATTGCGCGTTTGTTCACGTATACTTTCCTCCTGCGATAACTTTAGCACCAGATAAAGCAAGTAGCTGTGACTATAATCACAGCTACTTTGCGATAGGTCGGAAGAGTAAGGCTCAACTATATAATTTGCGTAACGTGGCTGCTGGAGGGCTTTGCTGCGGGCTTGAATACAGAGAATTGCAATGCGTCTGGCGTAAGCCTTAGGATTTCAATTTCCCCTTTGCCGTGGATTTTGCTTACTGGCGGTACCCAGCTTAGCTGTCCCGGCGGACGGACTTGCGCTAACTCGCTATATGCCATGTCGAGTTCATCACTTTCAGTCACCTCCACAGCCTTGCCAGACATCTGAACCGTTGTCTGTGCGGCGTCATCCACAACTGTTAACGCAACTTGAGGGTGCTGGGTGATATTGCGATATTTTCTGTCTTGTGTGTGGGCGAAAAAATAGCAGTCAAACTTCTCGTTAATAATAAAATAAACTGCTGTACCCCAGACCTCACCGCTCGCGGATGCGGTCGAGAGGATGCCAAGTTTATGTTTCTCTAAGAATGCAAGAACTTCTTTATGTGTAGCCATAATAAAACTATAACATAAGCGTATTTGACACGAATTGCTATTATTGAATTATGGATCAAGTTCTATTGCAGAAATTATTGCATCGATCTAAAACTGCCAATAAATATGATTTCGGACACGTGCTTATTGTGGGCGGTTCACCTGGTATGGTAGGCGCGCCCCTACTGAGCGGCAGGGCAGCCCTAAGAGTGGGCGCAGGCCTAGTAACGATCGCAGCCGACCCACAAACAACGAGTAGGCTTGATAGAAGAGTTGAAGAGCTTATGACGCATAGTTTGCCGAATTTTAATAAGCCAGAGATTGTAGCTGAAGCAGTACAAGATTTCGTAGACGCTCATAAGGTGAGGGTTGTAATAATTGGGCCGGGGCTTGCAACGAGCGTGTTCGAATGCGTGTTGTCAATTGCCGAAAGACTAAAGTTGCCCATGATTCTGGACGGTGGCGGCTTGGCTGCTTTTGTGGGCAAGGGTTCGCAATTGAGCAGGATCACCCAAAGTAATTTACAAGTTATTCTTACCCCGCATACTGGCGAATTTGCAAAGCTTATCGGGAGTACTATGCCTGAACACAGAAAACTTGCAGCAGTAGCTACGGAGTTTGCAAAAAGTCACAAGGTAACGCTTGTGCTAAAGGGTTATCATACAATTGTTGCCCATCCTGACGGATCCTCTTACGAGAACAGAACTGGTAACCCAGGCCTTGCGACGGCCGGCACGGGTGATGTATTGGCCGGAGTTATAGCGGGATTTTTGGCACAAGGTGTCGATGTCGCAAGAGCAGCTGAGATAGGCGTTTATCTGCATGGCTTGGCTGGCGACTTAGCGGCGCAAGCAAAGACGCAACCTGGGGTTATTGCATCAGATGTCATTGAGTTATTGCCAGCGGCACTTAAAAAAGCCGCCGATGAATAGTTGTACTTCTCACATGCCTGGCATATGCTAAAGATATGCCAATTGAAATTAATGAATCTCGAGATCGTATCGCCAAG
>DASUUR010000058.1:0-7026 GCA_036373975.1 Saccharimonadales bacterium (SeqCode) | reverse complement strand
AACATCCCGAAGGCCCACATCACCGTGACACTCAACGCCTCGAGGAAGCCCGTAGTGGTAAGGGTAATCATTGCCGAAAGACCGTAAGCTATCGCCACGGTCAGCCCAAAAATCTTGACGGCAGTCGTAACGCCCGCAGATCGATTCTGCTTGCTCATTCGAGCCCTTTCACTCTAATGACGTTTATTTATTATATAATTAAACTAGTACCCAGTAAATACATCTTGGATAATCCTATGCTGCTCTATAGCATTTGACCGGAGAGCGGCCACTACTGCCTTCACCATGCCTCGCGGTCCGGCGATATAATAATGTGCCTCACCATAGAAAGGTATGCTACTGCCCGCTATACGCTCATGGAGTTGTTGATATATGATTTCCCCAGCATGATGCTTGGCGAGGAATTCTTCAGCGAACACATGTCCGCCTTTTGCGGAGTGTATTAGCTCAATCGGACTTTTAGAGTTTGGGGCGTTTAGCAGTGCACGGAAGGGGGTGATTCCGAGCCCTCCGGCCAGAAATACATACCTGGGCGCGGGCTTCCAGACAAAATCCCCCTCGATAGAAAAAGCTTGCACTATATCACCCACCTTTAAGCTCCATAGAGCTTTTTTGAATAAACTATCGCTGCGGCGGGTAGTTATGCGCAAGACTCCCTCGTGTGGTGCAGAGGCAATGGTAAAGCGACGTTCATGTAGATCGTACCCTACCGGCAGTTCAAGCCGGATAGATTGCCCTGCTTGCCATGTCAGAGGATCCTCGGGTGCAAAAATAAACGATTGCACCTCAGCAGTTTCGGGAATAATTGCCTGTAGGCGTATAATCATGGCTTTATTATAGCCGCATTTTATAGCTTTCGTCCTTTTGGACTCATCAGATAAAGCCAACACTTTATGAGCTATACGAGAGAACGGAACGCAGAGCGGACGACGAAGGTCCGCTCTGCGTTCACGCCCAGGGGTAGGAGCCGCAGTTACAGCTGCGCTCCCGGCCCGCCGGCCGCGGCGCCGATGGCTAGGCCGCGAAATCGAAATCGAAATTCGTGAGGTCGAAGTTCGTTCCCATGGACATCCCCTTTCTCTCTCGGTTGAGCACTCCTATAAGGCGTGCCTGACCGAACGATCATATCATGTTTATTTAATTCCGCAAACTAGCCCTAAGCTAAAAGATGTGACACCTTCTGGGCATAGCTGAGTAGCTCATCGTTTGTATATTTCTTGCGGGTGAATTCATACCACTCCCCAGCCTCGTCTTCGGCTACCTGCCATGGGCAGATACTACGAGCCCACCGAACATACGGGGATACCTCTCCAGTTTTTGGGTTAATACGGGTGTAGTGCAGGATTTGACAGTTGTGCATTTTCTGCGCTTCGCTGGTAGCCCACTGCCCCCAGTCGAGTGGAGTGGGCTGCTCTAAAGCTAATTTATTTGCAAGCAAGAACAAGCCGTGAGATACAACAATCACTGAACCTTCTGCTACCTCACGATGGAAGGTATGGTACATCTCACGCACTCGGGTCTCGGCTAATTCTGCAATGGATTCACCGCCTGGTGGCTTCCAGAAGAGCGGATCGATAATCCGCTTCTGCGCACTTTGGGGATATATCTGCTCGAATTGCTCCTTGGTTATTCCTTCGATATCGCCAAAGTCTCGTTCGCGCACCATATACTCTAAACGCCACCCTTGTTTGAGCGGCAGCTGCAGGTGTGCCGCGGTCTCTGCGGCCCGTACAAAAGGCGAGCAGTAGGATCGATCAAATGTCGACAAATCAAAAGCATCAAGTATATGTTTCTGGATCCATTTGCCTGCAACCTCTGACTGCTCAACACCTTTTGGCGTTAATCGATGATGGGAATCTGCACGCTCCATAAAATCTGTTGTGTAGCTGGCATCGCCTTTACTGGCGGCTTCGCGAACTTTATTGGCTTCAGATTCGCCGTGGCGAACGAGCACAAAATGATACGGCATCGACATATACTACGTATGATAACAAGATTACTGTGTACGACCAACTAGATCGTCCACGGTCGCGGCTTTTTGCCAAAGCATCTCAAAAAACTGCCGCTGTGAATCTGCGATTTCTTGATTGTACATTTCAATACCAAATATCTCGCCATCTTTCCAGTTAAAATACGATGTTATATCGCCATAGATAACAGTTGAATGAGTGACCTTAAACACATCATCGGCCACATGCCGCGACTCCCATCTTGCTAACCGCTCATTAACATGTTTTGCATACCATTTTTGCTGCGATGCCACAAAGTTATCGCAAATGATACCGCGAAAATTCATGTTTTTCTCGTTGCACTTACGCACCCAGCGCTCAAAAAATTTTGCTTCAGTACGACCCTGCATGTTTTCGTACAAAATCGAAATGTTCTCGCTCCCCTCTGGTTGGCGTGTCTGATTCCAGAGCATCTGTTTAAGCCCGTCGACCCCCCGGTAGAACTGGACCCGTGTCAAGGGCGAATGTAGAGCCTGAGGATTCATGGTGTTATGAAGCTCTTCAAGCTGTGCCTGTAGATCGTTAACCTCTTGTTCTTTTTTGCTTATAAGAATTTGTAGATTCGATATTGGCGCGGCCTTAAAAACACTCCGCTTATAGTGCGTTTCTACCTCAACAAGATGCGTTTGTTTTACCTGCTCAATAATACGGTAAATGCGCGTGCGCTCAACTCCAGAATGCCGCGAAAGCTCAGAGATGCTCTGTGGCCCGTAGGCATGCAGCGCAAAATAAATATCCGCCATCTCCGGTATTAGCCCAAGCTTTGCAAAATACTCTCTAATAACCTTTAAGTCTGCTGACATTATTCCTAGTTTTAACAGCTGCGAAAGTGAAATGCAATAGATAATATAATTTTCTTGTCATATTAAAAAATATGTTGTCATTAATAGCAATCTGTGCACTATCTGCACAACAAATATCTATTTTCCACATCTGTTATTAGGCTAGTCCTGTTGATGTATTTGCGCATCACGATCATCTACCAGCAAGGAGGCATGATGTCCAAACTTGGCCTGTGGACGCCGTACATCGATCTCGAGGAGATGCGGTCTTGGTACCCCAAGCTCCCGGGAGGCATGGAGCAGGAACTGCAGCAGTACGTGGCTTCCGCTGCAGATTTCGAGCCCCTGGAGGAGCGCGAATTCCGCAGGGTGTATGCCGCAGCGGTATCCTACGCAGACAGCTCAGTCGCCCCCTTCAAGCTCCCCTATCACAACCCCGACCATTTCCGCCAGGTCGTGCAAAAGGGGATGGAGATCCTGGACGCCTATGAGCGGTTGAGCCACAGTAAGGTCCCGCTGGCTGTGCGGCAGGTAGTGCGCATCGCGCTTTACCTGCATGATTGCCACCACTGCGGTAGCACACTCCGCGCTGACGCCAAGCTACCCTTGTGGCGACCCGATTTGGGCACCAAGGTGTCCGTAGAGTGGGTAAGTGCACTGGCTATGAACGAGTTTGGCGTCCGTCACAACCTGCCCCTTCCATGGCGAATGTTCATGGTGGGAATGGCGTACGCATCAACGTATGGGGGCGAGGCCGCACGTGAACGAGGCATTGCTCAAAACTTCCCCTCTCCCGCTCCACGGTCCTTCTGGTTCGCAATTATGCGGGCCGCGGATGTCATCTGTGACAGTGACATCAGAAAGTTTGTGAGTCAAAGTATGGCGGTAAGTATTGGGGAGTGCCCGGCAACAGGTCGGCTGTCTACGGCCCGAGAAGTACTTACGGGGAATATCGGCTTTTTCATGCACATCCACGCCGTGTGCGAGCGGTTGAACGTAACTTCTGGCCTCAAGATCATGGAGAATCTTGGGTGGCGTACACTCATTGCGTCACATCGCAAGGCCGTGCAACGTGCCCTTGACGGGCAGGATCTGGCCCTGATGCGCTACGCAGAAGAGGAAGCGCGCAAATACTAGACAAAAGGCCGCCCGAGAGTGTTCTTGGGCGGCCTACTATCATTGGCTAAAAAAGATAGGCTCTGACGGCTGGAAAGCCGTCAGAGCCGGATCACACGATTGCATTCTCGGGTTTCAGCGTGCCCCGCCTGCACGTCCTCCGCAGGTCTGACAGCGGTAATCCCGCTGACCACGTGCACCGGGAATCGGCACTCGACCCCGCACACAAGCAGGGTTCTTGCATTTCACAGGTCCAGGGCGAAAAATTGCCTTCAGTAGCCTTGCCATCATGCTCCCCTTCGTTGCTAGAAGCGACCTAGCTATCTTATATATTAAAATATTATTAAGTATTATGCAAATACCTGCCCTATTTACGCACGCATTTAAAGAGGATATAATTCCCTTAACACTAATAAAGGAATAGAATGTTTGAAACAATAGCTCAAGCTTACGACACTACCTCAATGACCACCGGCGGATATGTGATTTCACCCGTGGCAGTTACCATCGTCAGCCTAATTGGTCTTGCAATTACCATTGCAACTCTTGCGGGAATGTGGAAGATTTTCCAAAAGGCAGGCCACCCAGGCTGGAAATCTATTGTCCCGATTTACAACATGGTTATTTTTATGCGTATTATTGGTCGCTCACCTTGGCTGCTGCTCGTATTCCTTTTGGCGCCAATCCCACTTATTGGTGCAATAATTCTGCTTATTTTTGGTATCATCACCAGCCATGACCTCTCAAAGTCATTCGGAAAAGATGTAGGCATGACCGTACTGCTAATTTTCTTCCCCTTTGTCGCATATCCAATGCTCGGCTTTGGTGACGCAACTTACCAAGGTCCTGCTGCGCTTGAAGGCTCTGCTGCCCCAGCTACGCCAACTCCCGCTACCCAAGCTCCGGCCGCACCAACTGCTCCAACTGCCCAAGTAGATGCTTCTGTCGAAAAGCCAAACGACAACAATTCTACCTCTAGTGCTAGTTAGTCTACGCTAAGCATAAAAATAGCCCGATACTACGGGCTATTTTTATGCTTTCATGCAAGTGCAATCTATGCTATAAAAAGTATAGAAACTGACCGTTTCACTCGTCAATGGAGATGGTCCCATGTCACTACCCTACAATACGCCGACCACCTACAGCGACCCTGAACTCTGGCTCAAGGCCAGTTGCGATGGGGATGCTGAGCTGAAGCTTCTGTTGGCGCAGAGTCAGGCTGTTCTCATGCAGACTGGCCCCGCGACCGATCGAGCGGCCCACTACTTGGTGCCTCTCATCGAAGCGTTGTGGCAGGCGCGCGAGGCAGGACGCTGGCTCAACCTCACCACCTTCAGAATCAACCTGAAAGAAGAGCACATCGGCAAAGGCTATGCCCAAGCCTGCCTGCAGCTCATCGAGGGAGGCTTTGTGGATTACCAGCCTCCGCGCAGCATCACCTTCAAGCCACCAAACGGATTGACAGCGGTGGCGTGACGAGGGAGCCGGCACTTCGGTGCCGGCCCTTTTATTTAGTCCTTGATAGCTTCTTTTTGATAAGTTGCTTTTACAACCAGCCGGTGAGTAAACTGTTGCCTTCTTGCATCCCAATCTCCTCCACAGGTAATAAGTTGTATATTTGCCGTTTTGCTCGGCCCAAAAATCTCCCGAGAGCGAGCTTCAGCATCATACACCTTTTTACTTACAACCTTGTAATATTGTGTACTTTTTGCGGTATGAACACGAATTGCGTCACCTGCTGATAGCTGGTTTAGCCTGTTAAAAACCGCTGATTTTCGCTGATAAGTAACATGCCCTGCGAAGACAGCATTACCAAAAGCGCCCGGTAGATATCCGGTGCGCAGCCAGCCGATATCAGTAGCGTTTTTGGGAGCGTCCATCTCCCCGGCTATAACGCTAACTTTCTGCACCCGCGCCTTTACTTTAAGCTTAGGAATCGTGACTTCCAACGGCACGTCGGGCTGCAAGGACATAAGCGGGAGCAGCTTAGGAGTCGGAACGGCCCTAGGCAGTGATTGATTTTTTGATTCATGATGATCTGAGCTACGCACGGCAAACGGATTCAAAGTGTAGTTAGCGCCCAGCCCTACGCCAACCAACCCAATAACGCCGACGATAACGATGCCCTTACGAGTTATCGTTTGCATCACAATTTTTATAATGATCCGGTATTTGGTAGCCTGGGCGTATTGTTAGCAGGTGAATTAGGGGTTGGTTGCTGAGGCTCGTTTGGCGTCGGCCAAATTACTGCCGTTCCGAGTGTCTTAATAATAATCGCCGAGTGCTCCACTGGTGCATCGTGCAGTACGCCTTCAGCCCTAGCCTCGGCAACGATGTCTTCAACACCTGGGCTGACGTTAACAACATATTGCGCAGTGCCAATGATGGCTAAGCTGCTGCCGGCAGGGAAGTCTTGGCTAGGAGTTAAGGTAACGACTGTTCCAGTAGGCGATCCGTCGGTGGCGGGCAACTGTACCAAGATTGAGGCTGCAGTTATATCACAAGTTAAGTTAGCGCCCGAATTAACGTTAGAGGCCGTGACAGTATATGTAAGGGTATCTCCTTGCTTGACCTCTGTTTTGTCCTTCACAATTGAGATATTAAACCGGTTACTATTGCAGCCAGTAGGGCTTTGGTGGGCAAATACTTGGCCTGGCTGCGCAAACAGAAAACCTAAAAGGGTCAGTACGTACAGTATAGACACCTTGCTCTTTCTGTGTGGCGTGAACCGTTTAGTTGGCCAGTTACGAAAGAGGTGTGTATGCCGCATTCTTACTCCTTTTTTGTTTGTTACAATTTTCATTCTAAATTTTGAGGTACAAAAGTCAACGTTTAAACAAGTCCCCTCCTTTAGCAAAGTAGACTGGTTAAAGAATAATTTAAGCTTTAAGCCGAGGGTGCTTTGTAGCGCCCTCGGCTTACGCCAGGCGTAGAGGTTAAAGGTCTTACTGGTTTTACTCCGGATTTTTGAGTCGTCTGAGCGACTCTCTGATCAGTTCCGAGATTCCTGCCCGTGGAACACCCTCCAGCACCTGCAATATTCGCGGATCATCCTGGAGCGCGGCCAGCAGCTGCGCACGAGACACCGGCAACGCGACGTCGCGCATCGCCTCTAGAAC
>DASUUR010000057.1:0-17623 GCA_036373975.1 Saccharimonadales bacterium (SeqCode) | reverse complement strand
TTAGGGCTTATTCTTATTGGTGGCTTAATCTTGGTCGCCACCTCCTTAACTGCCGGCTGGCTCGCACGGGACAATACGATAGAGTATCATTTACTTGCGACGATTATTAACTTTGGCCTTTTCCTACTAGGGTATCGAGTAGCGACATCTCGTCGAATCAAAACGAAGAGCCTGATTATTCAAGCCAGCCTCACTACAGTGGCGTGGCAAGCCTTACAGATTGTTGGTGGTCTGCTGGTACAGCATCAGCTTAATCGCCTTGATGTATTGTATGGGAGTTTTGCGATCGTTCTTGGGTTGCTGTTCTGGCTCTATCTTATTGCTCGCGTGGCTGTATACTCTATTGAGCTAGATGTCGTATTGTCGCGTCAGTTTTGGCCAAGGGGAGTAACTGAAAAGCTAACAGCCGCCGATAAAAGATTTTATACCGCCAACGCAAAGATGAGAAAACGCCATCAAATAGAGAAGGTGGAGGTTACTTTCAGTCATCGTCGGTAGTCTTCTATTTGTCATCTTTTATATCTAGCACACCACTCGTTTCGTGAATTATTGTTATTTTTGCGCTTGCATACGATATAGCTACCAGTACGAGACCTACGATCAATTCATTCCAGCGAGCGATGTCGGACGTGCTCGGGATCATCCAAGTTGCAATAATAAGCCATAGTCCTATGCAAACGTTTATCCAGCTAGCCCACATGGAGTTAGGTACGGTGAGACGAGCCGTGCCTAACACTATTACCGCCATACCTAGAAGGAGCTGCTGACCTATATTGCTAAGTGAGATGTATGGAAAGAACAGGCAGGAAAGAACTAGCCATACTCCAATAAAAATTGTTAATCCATTGAGGTATTTGATACGTTTGTCCATGTTTTTCTCCTGCTGGTATTTATTACCAATTTAATAATGAAGATATAAAATGCACTGAAAATCCGTTGCTACGCAGCTATATTGAAATAATAATACTGCGAGCAATAAGAGGAGTTGACTAGACGTCTGCGCTATTCAAGCGGTCATACATCGTCAGTGCCTGAACAATCGATATTGCACCCATAATAAGCGTGAATACTCCGATGATCCAAACAAAGTTAATCCCATCGGCCTCCGGTTGAAATAGAAGTACAACACCGGCAAGTGTCGCGGCTACGCCCGTCACAATAGTGAGTGCGAATTCCGTTACCGAATCTCTACGCTTATTAATGAACGAACCGGCGAGTTCGAAAACGCCTCGTGTAATGAGAGCTAAACCGGCCAAGAGTATAAATGTCTGGAATGAGACGTATGGGTTGCGTAGCAGGTAGACTCCTATGCCGATACCTATGACCCCGAACAGCAGTAGTAGCCACCAGCTGTCTCTTTTGCCGATATATAGCAGTCCTGTAATGAACTCAATAAGCCCCCATACGATTATGAAAGCACTAAAGAGGTATATCAACGTAATAATTGTCAGACCAGGCCATACGACCGCTGAAATACCAAATAATACTGCAGCTATGCCCAGCACCAATCTAAGCCACCACAAATGATCATTCGAGCCTATATTTTTTACCTCTTCTAGATCTTTGATGTTTACCATGCCATTACCTCCTTTGCTAACATCTCCAACTCCACCCTATCAAAGGAGTCAACATCCTGCGATGATATGTATCACATTTTGACAATTACATACACAACGGTAGATAATGGAAACATGAGCCAGCACGCAATTATACGGCAGGCTTTTGCCGAAGATAGTGAAAAGCACTACTCAAAAGGTGAAATAATCCTACGGCCGGGTGAACATGATCACGTCTATTTTATAAAGTCTGGGTTTGTAAAAGCCTATACGATTTCAAGCCAAGGCTTTTACACCCTACTTTCCGTACAGAGCGTAAACGAAATTATTCCCATCCAATGGATATTTCATCAGTACAGGCCGGATCTGTTCTACGAGGCAATGACTGATTCGAAGGTGCTTGTGATGCCAACCAAACAACTAAAGGTAGAGGTCATTCATAGGGACGAACTCCATCGGGCTATTTTTGATCAAATGCTCGCTACTTTAGAGCTATATAGCGAACGTATCCATAACCTTGGATTACGCTCATCTACCGAACGAATTGCTTTTCGACTAATTGATTTTTCTCGACGGTTTGGCAGGCAAATAGACGAGGATAGTACGTTACTTGTTATCCCAATCTCTTATCAAGACGTTGCGGATGCACTCAATATGACACGTGAGACGGCAAATCGTGAATTTTTACTACTAATGAAAGAAGGAATTATTGAACGTCGTGGCCAGCAGATACTCATAAAAGATGCAGAGGCACTAAGACAGAAATTAGAACAATGAAGTAATAAAGCCTTTGAAGACTGTAGTGTGATATATATCATTGTGGCTTTTCATAGTTCTTTCTATCATATGTCTATACGCAGCAAGTAAGACTTGTTGAGTGGGGAGGAATAATGATGAAGACTAACCAATCCTCTAAAATTCTCATCGTCAGTCTAATCGGTATTCTTATATACACATTTTCACAACTCTTTATTATACTTTTTGTCTCATTCTTACTGATAGTTGCCCTCCTTCCATTGGTACGGTTTTTAAAAGCAAAGAAAATACCTAAAACAGTTTCGGTTCTTTGCATCCTATTCTTACTAATAGGCCTATCGAGTTTTCTTTTTTTACAAATAATTCCAGTAATTACAGAGCAATCCTCGTTATTTATTCAAGGCATACCTGATATTATCCGCGAGGCGGCACGCTCTCTTGGGGTGCCGGATAACTGGAGCATTGTAAACTTTATTACACAACACACAGGACAAATCATACAACAAGCTCTCATGCTTTCAGGCACTGTAGTAACAGTCGTAAGTTCTCTTCTTATTATTATGACACTCGTCATATATGGCGTCATATACTACGATCAAACAAGTCGTAGTATTCTTGGTATCTTTGCTCGCACCAACAAGAACCGTCACTATGAAAAGTTACTGAAGAATATAGAAGAAAGGTTAGGCGCGTGGATCACAGGTCAACTATCCCTTAGCTTCATTATAGGTGGTTTGGCTTGGTTAATATATACCGTCATAGGCCTACCGTTTGCAGGTCTACTTGCCGTGATTGCGGGTTTTTTTGAGATTATACCTAATATTGGTCCCGCAATAGGAGCCATCCCTGCGCTCTTAATCGCTCTAAGCATCTCACCCGAAACCTTTTTATGGACGCTAGGAGTATACATAGCTATCCAAGCTTTAGAAAGCTATTTGATTGCGCCTAAGATTATGTCTAAAGCCGTGCGGCTAAATCCGTTCATTATTATTACCGTGCTCCTTGCTGGGGCGCATACCCTGGGATTAGTTGGTGCTCTTGTTGCCATTCCGCTGACAGTGGCTGTTATTGAGATATATAAGTTTTCAGTGGAAAGAAAGGAGGTGGCATAGTTAGGATACTAAAATCGCTAAAATAATCTAATTAAACGGGGGTAATACAATGAATCGATTCAACAATAACACACAACCGGGAGTACATACTTTTATTCCAGCACTTGTTTCACTGATATTCGGACTTATCGAGCTAGTTCTAGTGTTACGTTTTATATTTCGCGTGGTGGGTGCAAATCCAGCCAATTCTTTTGTAGATTGGATATATGATTTAAGCAGTCCACTGATTGCGCCTTTCGTGGGTATATTTGGTAGTCCAGCAACCACCGAGGGCGCGGTGGTGGCGTCAGTGTTCGAATGGTCTTCTTTGATTGGCATCGTAGTTTACGGCGTTGTAGGGATGTTTATTCTTAAGCTAGTAACAGGACCCGCACGAAATAATGGCACGATATGAAATACAAGGATTCTAGGAGAATTGATAATGAATCACGGCACTTTTCTGCCTACTATTGCCGGGATCTTGCTCCTCTAGAGGCTTAGTATTAATAATGATCCTTACTTTACGTCGAACTAGCTTCAAGGTATTGGCAATAGGTAAGTTGATACGCTTGAACGAGATGAAAGGTGACTCAATAATTACTTCACGCCTTGCTCTCAATAAATCACTATTAAAAGTGTTATAAAATCGTTCCGACAAGGCAGTTTGGAAGCCTAGCATTATTCCATCTCCGAAGGGTCAATAACTAGTACTGTACCATTAAGATAGGTAAAACCAAGTTGCTCTAATTTTTGGCCAATTTTGATGATATCAGAGAGAAAGGGGTGCCAGTTGAGAGACTCACGCCCAGCCATGAAAAAGGATTGACGTTTGTCAATCCTTTTTCATGGCTAAAATTCTTGTGCCACTTTGTTGACCAGTATAATTAGATGTGTATGTATGAAGAGAAACCTTCTGTCAAGCCCGAACCAGCGATCCGGTCAGCCAGGATATTTACAAGATAATAACGCTTACGAATATGGATCAGTTTTACCCACTACCTCGCATCTTTGATAGAATAAGAAGAGCTCACACTTAAGCCATAACTCATAGCCGGAGGAGACCCATGAAGATTACGCAATCAGAAAATAGCACTCCACAACTTTCACTTACAGTTAAAGCCCCTATCGACACCGTATGGAATGCACTCCGGCAAAGGCAGAAACTTGCGCAGTGGTTTGGCTGGAACTACGAAGGCCTAGAAGCTGAGATAAATGACATCTATTTCACTAATGCTCGCGAAGAAGGAGCAACCGACACGGTACGCCGCAGCCTTGCCGTTAACGGTGACGACACCTTTATACTACTTGCGCAAGGTGATAACACTGAGCTGCAATTAGTACGCCGACCCCTTGATGGCACAGCCGAAGACAATTATTATGACACGATTACAGAAGGTTGGATTTCTTTTGTCGAGCAACTGCGTTTCATGCTGGAATGCAAGCCTGACGATACACGTAAGACAATCGTTACTAACCAGCAGCTAGACAAAAGTGTGATTCTTGAGCAACTAGGTATATCTGATGCCCACGATGGGCAGGTATTCGATGGTTCTGTCGAAGGTATTAAGCTATCTGGCTCGGTGCAATTCGTCACCCCGCAACAAATTGGCCTGCTTGTTAACGGATGGGGTCCGGGCTTGCTTATTATTCAGTTTAGCGAGAATATGCAGCTTCTCACTGCCTATGAGCCAGAAGAGGAGACCTTCCGCAACCTTACAAAGAAATGGAGCGCCTAGGTTTTGGTAAGCAAAACAGATCTGCCCGAGAACTTACTAGCACGGATCATTGCAGTATTTTTTGCCTAAGACGCAATATTGTTTTTGCCAAGCGAGAGTGATAAATTAGTTAGTGAACATTAATTCACTAACTAGGAGATGCGTGTGGGGAAAACTATTCTAGTAATTGCAGTCTCGGCAGATGGATATGTCGCAGGCGTGCACGATGAGACAGATTGGCTTGATCAGTTTGACGACCCGGGCGATGCTGGGTTTGATACGTTCATTCCTACAGTCGGTGCAATCATAATGGGAAAGCGTTCTTATAACATTGGTGTTGAGCACGACTGGTTTAAGAATATGAATGAGACCTATGGACCCTCGCCTGTATTTGTTGTTTGCAAAGAGAAGCCTGTAAATCCTTCTAATGAAGCTGACTTTCGCTTTGTCACCAATGGTATTGAGAGTGCGCACCAGCGGGCTGTAGAAGCTGCCGGCGACAAGAACGTATACGTTTTTGGCGGTCCGAGCATAGTGCAGCAGCTCCTCGAAAAAAACTTGCTGGATGAACTGCACCTGCATTATGTGCCGATTTTGCTGGGCCAGGGTATCCCGCTGTTTGCTAATATGAGCGAGAGGCGCATACAGCTGAAGCGACTTGACGTGAAGGCTTTTCCGAAAGGCCTAGCGAGCATCTATTATCGAGTTGTTAAATGAGCAAATATGTAGCGATAGGGAGAAATACATGTCAAAAGTAATACTCGATCTAGCAATGTCATTAGATGGATATGTCGCAGGCGTGCACGATGAAATAGATTGGCTCGCTGATTTTGACCCGAATGATTATGGCTTTCCAGAGTTCATCAAAACAGTTGGCGCGATTGTCATGGGCAAGCGCTCATACGACATAGGCATAGAACAAGGCTGGTTTAAAAATAACGCATACGGTACTTCTCCAATTTTTGTAGTCTCGAAAGACATCCCGAAAATAGTTTCGGACGATGCTAGATTCTACTTCGTTTCAGATATACAAAGTGCCTACGAAAAAGCGCAAGCGACTGCCGGCAACAAGAATATCTATCTCTTCGGAGGCGCAAGCATTTTTCAGCAGTTCCTTAACGCAGGGCTGATCGACGAGATTCACATCGGCATCGTGGCGACTATTCTGGGTAAGGGTATCCGCCTATTTGACAACTTAGCAGACAAACGCGTACGGCTAGAACGAACCAAGGTCGTTGAATACCCCAAGGGACTCACCGGCATTAACTATCGTATTATCAAATGAGTAGGCCACAGCGCGTAACCAATGAAGCTATATATGAAGCCGCGCATGAGATAATCATGCAGCACGGTCCCGCTAGCTTAACATTCCAGACCCTCGGTAAGGCTACAGGATTAGTGCCTGCTGCGCTGGTGCGGCGATTTAAAAGTAAACAGCAGCTATTTATTGAAGTTGACACATATTGCTTAGAAAAAGCGGCCAATACACTTGCCGAGGCAGCGAAGCGCTTTGATTCTGCTTTAGATGCCATTGTATACGGGCTTTCAGGCGAGATGGGATTTGCTATGTCTGCAAACGTATACGTTAATGGGCTGGCATTTTTGCTAAAAGGGCTTGATACCCCTGAGCTATATAAGAATTACCAAGCCGCATTCAGGCGCCAGGAAGATGATATACGGCAACTGCTCGAAAAGGCAGTAACGCAAATGGAATTAAGGCAAAATGTTGATTGTGTTGGGCTTGCCAAGCTCCTGCAAATTACCCAACAAGGCGCCTGTCATATGTGGATTATGTCTCAAGAAGAGCCGATAGAAAAATGTATAGAACGTCACCTTCGTACATTACTGGAGGCGTATAAGAATCCGTCGAGGGGTCTAGTCTCCCATGACGCAAAATAAGTTAGAATAATAAGATGACGGATAAGTTAGGGGATTCAACACAGGAACAAGCATTGCTGAGAGCCGTAGCGTTATGGGCGGCTAATTATGCCGAAGCAACTCTTGCCATATTTGAGCGATATCATCCTAAAGACCCACGCCCCCGACAAGCAATCGAGGCCGCCCGAGAATATGGGCAGGGCAAAAAACGCGACAAGAACCTTCGCGTTGTAGCCCTGGCCGCATTCAAGGCAGCTAAAGACATTGACGAAGCTTCAAAGTATGCGGCGCGCGCCGCCACACTGTCGGCATCCGTCGCATACGCCCATACAGACCTGCAAACTGGTTTACAAGGCATTCGTCAGGCTAGGCATATACTCGGGCCGATTGTATATGCTGCATTTGCTCTAGAGGCAGCAAAGGGGGAACGGGCTGTTGCTGATGATTTTATACGGCAGGCCGCTCAAACCGCCCCTCCTGAAGCTAAACAAATTTTAAAACACATGCCTCCCCAGACTAAAAAGCCAGGTCGGGTAGAGGAATTGTTCTTTGAATTAGACTCCGCTTTGCGGGGGTAATGCAGTTTTGACTTGTTACTACAAGCTCCAGGCAAGGCCCGTTTAATCACCAGTAATATAGGTTGTGCCCGGCACCGAATGGCGCCGGGCACTTCGCTTTGAACGACTCTTCACGAGGGGTCGACGATATCCAGGCCCTGCGCGTTGAGACTCCGCCGCAAATCCGAGTTCAGCATCGTGAAGCGCACGTCCGGATAACGCTGTTCCAGGACGCGGTATGCCTGTGCCGTCCGACCTGGCCGTTGCCCCTGTGTGCAGCTGACTGAAATGCGGTTCGTACGCTTCGATCCATCGCTGCGATCCCATGAGGCGCGTTGCTCTGACTGGTACTTGTGCCGCCCCCGCACCCCGCCGAGTAGTTCGACCGCAATACGAACGGCCGCCAGATCTTCTTCGGTGAATTCGAACCCTCTTGAGACGAACTCCATGCACCAGTAACTATGGCTGTCGCCGAAGTGTTGCTGCATGTAGATTTCCACGTAAACTCTCCTAAACCACTCGTCGGTGCAATGCGTTGCATATTATATCATAATATCCCAGTAAAAAGCGTGCGCTTCTACTTTAATTTGAGCTTGATTAGTAGTTACGCTAAACTTTGCGGCACAAAAAGCGTGCGTTACAATAAGAATAAATGGTGGGTACATGTAATTTCATCAAGAGAAGAAAAGCCGGGCTTTGCGAGCATGGCTTTTCTACTGTTGAAGTACTCCTTGCTGCAACTATCTTTGGGTTTCTAACAATGGCAATATCTGGTGCGATCATTTACGGCAGGCAGTCAACCGCCAGTGCCAGCGACAGAACACGCGCTAACCTTATAGCCGAAGAGGGATTGGAGGCGGTTCGTAATATTCGTGACGATAACTATGCCGCCTTGGTAAATGGCACCTACGGCCTTTCGGCAGGCAGTGGCGCCTGGGCGTTTTCTGGCACCTCTGATACCACCGACATTTACCGGCGCCAAATAACCATTGCCGACCAAGGCCCAAACCGTAAAGTTATATCTTCCCGTGTTATGTGGGGGGCGGGGAGTCAGGAACGAGAAACTACGCTCACAACCCTACTTACCGACTGGGCCGCTCCAGTTACCCCGCCGCCTCCAACGACCGGCCCCACTATGATGGTCTACTCAAAAACCACCAATACGCCTTTCTATCGCACCTGGGATGGTACAAACTGGAGCGCCGAAGGCTCGGCCATGACCGTGGGTGGGAACATCAACTACATTGCGGTAAAAAGCTCTGCGATACGCAACGAGACCGTCCTGGGAACACAGGACTCCACCGGAGCAATCTACTTCCAAGTGTGGAACGGTACCGCCTGGGGTAACCGGGTACAGGTGGGGACAGGCCCAACTACCACAAGAAGCTTTGACGTAGCGTACGAGAACACGACCGGCAGAGCCATAATTGCTTATTCTGTCGGCGCAGACTTCGCCTACAGGATTTGGGACGGTACAACCCTTTCGGCGGCGACCACTATTACTGCCCCGCCCACAACCGGTGCCATCAACTGGATTGAACTCCGCCAAAACCCACTCAGTGGCAGTAATGAGATCGCCATGATTATGTCTGATGCTAACGCCGATGTCTACGGGATGCGCTGGACAGGAAGCGCATGGAATAATATGGGTACAACGGCCGCCTGGGATACCACTGCGTCCACTGCCAGCAGGAAAGGCGTCGATGTAGAGTATGAACAAGTTTCAGGCCGGATCATGTTTATGTGGGGCGATGCAACTGCGACCGACATACGCTACCGAATATGGAACGGTGCGACATTAAGCGCCGCGACATTACTAGATATACCAGCCATGGGAGGGATTACAAATTGGGTGCAGTTGGCTGCGCGCCCTTCGTCGAATGAAATTATGATGGGCGTTCAGGATGCGGCCTCAGACCTTAACACTCGTAAATGGTCAGGGTCGGCCTGGGACACTGCTACACAGCACCATGAGCATGATGGTACAGTTGAGAACTTGACGACCAGGAACTTTGACGTCCTATGGGAGAACCATCCGTCTAATCCTGGCGAGGCCTGGCTTATGTGGGGTGGTGGTGCAAGCGTACGAAAGAAACAATGGTCAGGGACAAGCTGGGGCAGTGCCACGACGCTTGCAGGCAGTGATGACACCTCATTCGTACGGCTGCGAGCAGATAAGAATGGCGCAATATTTGCGGGGATCTATGAATCCGTAGTCTCGTCAGCTGATGACATATGGGAATCACGCATAACTGATGGCAGCGCAAACTGGAGTGCACGAGATATCATCTGGGCTGGCCCGACTTCAGCCGAGCCTGTGTACTTTAGGATGGATATTACATCTCCTTAGCACCAGACATATCGAAGTAGAGCCTTGTTGCTGGATTATTTTGCTCCGCAAAGACCCCCTTTGTGATAGAGTACTTTTAGTCATGTGCATGGAGGTGGTCGTCATGACTAAATGGTGGCAGGCGCCAAGAACAGAGCAAGAGCTCCTTGATCGGCTCTATGGCTTCACTCATGGCTTCTTTGTGCCCGACCCAACCTACGCGGCAAGCTCCGACCCTATTCCTTGGGGCGGCTACGAGGAGGCACGATCGAGAGCAGCGAAGCCAAACTACCTAAGAAGGTACCGCAGCGACATAACCTTGCGCATTGGCAAGTTTGGCCTCTTGCCGATACCCGGTGCTCAACTCGTCACCGCCCCTGTACGCCTAAAGTACAGCTTCGGCGCCATGGCGGGTGCAGCCTGGGCAAACGGTTATACAAAAGGGGTAGGGCCAAAGAACGAAGAGGAGGCAAAGTACGACCTTCTGGCGATCACAACCGTATGGGTTCAGCAACAGCAGAAACTCGGAGTGGCAGATATAGCAAGTTTGCCAACGCAGGACACCGGCGATATCAAAGCGCTAGGCAAGCGCTTCTTGTATGTGCTTGCCCAGAATGGGGCGCTCAAGATCGGCAAGCGTACCCTTGGTGACGTCATGGGCCCGCTTTCTGCCATAGCTTTCTCTCAGGAGATCCTTCCTGCCTTGGGTGAAGAACTGCTCAGAGCCTTCAAAGAAGAGTTGTTCCGCGGCGTGAGCGACGAGTTTATACCGGGCATAGCCAGTGTCACGTCGGTTAGCCGAGCGTGGACACGACTAGACACCTTCCATGGGCTGGCACAAAAGTACTACACCTACAGGCAGAAGAACTAAGCAAGGTTAACATGCCCGGGTCTGGCATGGACGCACTATGCGTCATGGCACATGTGCCAAAGACCCGCAATTCGAAATTATTATTCCTCAAAATAGAAAAGGGGCCAGTCGAGAATAACCCGACCGACCCCGACCCCAACATCACAGACTCTGCGAGCAGGGTGACCCGACCTAGCCGCTACCAGCTCGGCTACTCAGCGCTGTCAACGCCCGTCGGCCCTGGCGGCAGGTAGTCGGCATCGTTGTCCGCGCCGCTTGTCGCCCACGCAGGGAGGTTGGTGTCCGACGGAGTCGCCCATGACGAGTCGTGGGGCTTTGGCTCTGCGCTGCGCGCATTGTCGAGAGCGTTCTCGCCGACAGTCTTGGCAGCGTCCTGCGCCCTAGCAGCAGAATTCTCGTAAGACATGGTGCCACCTCCTGTTGAATACAGTCCTGAACACCCTGACGATACCACCAAGGCACAAGACGAGTCAACACATTGGCTGCCCTCGGTCACCGTTCACTGGAAGTGTCGCTCGGCATGTAGCTGCGCCACGCTCACGATCTCTTCTTCGCCTTCGCTCAAGAGCTTCTTGATATGTGCTATCACGAGCTTTGCATCGCCAGAGACCACACCCAACTGCGGCAGGTTGGCCCCAAGATACTTCTCAAGCATCTTCTGGTCGTAAGGGAGTACAGTGGTGTGCTGACAAGTTGCACCCCGCATCACCCCGGAAAGCCAAGGCTTGGCAGCCTGGGAAATCACCATCGGGGTCTGCCGAACACCTCGGATCGGATGCGTCGGGGTGTGTATCCCGCGCTGCCACTGCTCATACTGCCTTTGGTCGTAGCCTCGAGGAAAAACCTCCAGGAACACCTCACAGCCTTGGGTGTATGTAAAACCCGGACCATCCGGGTATTCCACTGCACCAACAGACGAACTGCGAAGTGTCAGTCCCTCCAAGGCCAGCACAATCTCAAGGGTGCCACTCTTGTCCTTGAGGGGAGCCGATCGGTCGCCCTCTTGGCGGCGCACCTCCGACCTCCTGATCAACACCAGCCTGGGTTCTTCAGCCTGATCGGTTTCTCTGCCCGTTGAGCCTTTGGATCGACCCATGTCTTGCCAACCTCTCACATCTCGTTGTGCGTAACTGTTGGAGACATAACTCTTTGAACCAGATTATTATGGATCTATGTTGTGAAATTGTCAAACAACCCTTCGCTGCATCTATCTGTTTCAAATGGCGGCGGGGGCATCTTGCCAACCCAGTACTACTCCATGGCCAGGCATTATCCAGCTATTTAGATTAAGACTATATAGATATTTTTCGTTCAAGATGTTCCCAGGTGCGTGTCCTAAGAAAGGTAGCAAAAAGAACTCGCGTTTATGCGCATCAGGGAACCGCGAGAAATCCAAGGTTAGTTTTTTTAAGAACATCAGCGTCGGTGAGTACCAATAGGCGACGTTTGCAATGGGCAAATTTATCAGGCTAAGGTATTCACACGTACAGTGCTCGAGCTGCCACTGTGATGGAATATTGATCTCAAGCAATCGGCAAGTGCCGCGAAGCGGGACATTCGTTGAACTTAAGATTCTCTCTGCCTGCTCACCATTCAGCTCCCTCAAGCGCAAAAGCTTTTGAGTATTGGCTACGGTATTTCGAATAATAAGCTTTGAATTTGCCATAATAGTTTTGATGTCTTTACGCGCATTAGTCGGGTTATCCAAGCGGTGATAATCGTCAACTAAACCATTTGCAACAAGCTGGTCGCCATCCATATTGTTGAGCACAACAGCGACCCGAAATGTTTCACGACCTCCTTGAAACGTATACGATAGGCGAAAACGGTACCAATCTGGCCCCCGGTCACTCGGCAGTAAGCTGATATGCACATTCGTATCCATGTACGGCTTGCCCGACACCTCGAGATACCTCATTAGCTCATCGCTATGAGAAGGAAGCGATAGGTGGGCGGCCAGGCCAGTAACGGTCATACTGCGCGCAGCTTGAGCTTGAGCTTTAACGGCAGTCGATAGGGAAGTGCCAGGATGAAGGTCGACGTTAGACGCCAAGAGCGCGCTCCGCAAGACCAAATGAGCAGCGAAGTTACTGATACCCTGATTTTCGTATCTCTCAATCGTGTCCGGATGCTTTGCTAGTTTTTTGCCTAAGTGCGATCGCCGCGTGGAAAGTCTCTTGGACATCCTATTTTCAACGCCTAGGGCACTTTTAGCAGCCAGGGTCGCATCATCAAAAGGAAGTTTAGCTAGCTCAGAGATCAGAAAGTTGTACACCTGATTATTCGTCAAGCTATCAACGGGAATATCTACTGCGCGTGCAGCAAGCGCCCGTAGCGCCGGCGCGTCGCGTAGCTTAAGAGGCGTCACGCCTTCACCCTTTCGTAGGGCCGTTAATTCTTGGACAAGTTTGAGCTGTAATGATTGCATATCGTGTACTGTCTTTTATTTATAAGAGCTTGATCAAGTAAAATACTATTATAACAGGGTACACAACTTTAAAAAATAGTGCACGATATTATGGATTAACGCATAAAAACCCCATTGTGACACAGACAGCATCTTTCTTATCATGAGTATATGGAAAAGCCAAAAACACTGCCCGATACCACACGCATAGTAATGGTCATGCCCAATGGCGGAGCGTCAGACAAAAACCTAAAAAAGAATGTGACTGAAATCACCACAGCCCTCGATCACATAGCCAAGCTTCGTCCAGTAACTTGGGAGTGGAAGAATAAGCACGACGACCCCACGCTTCAGCACGGGTTTATCGCCCAAGAAATAGAAGCTGTTTTCCCTGATCTAGTGGGTGAAAGGCTATGGGAGGACGGAACCTTGCGCAAATTTGTTTTCACAGATGCTCTTATTCCCTACCTGGTGAAGGCATTACAAGAACAGCGAAGACAAGTTAAAGCCCTCACTACAACGGTCCACAAGCTCCTTGAGCAGTCCAAAGAACAACCGGCTCAGCAGTAGCATAGTTCGAGGAGGGCGGATGGCACCCTCCTCGAATTGATCCTTCATCCGGGTAGACGCTCGAGCTTTTCGTACCACCGCTTCAGGTGGCCACCTAGCTCCCATGTCTCGTCGAGATAGGCCACCAAGAGATCACATGGCCCATGGTGAAAGTCAAAAGTAGAGAACCGGCCAACGGTCTGCCTATGGGCAGCCAGCGCTACGGCACCGAATTCGTCTTCTACTGGCTGGGCCGCTTCAATCGCGTCAGCCCAGCGCTCAGCATGCACTAGGTAACTACGTATCAACTCTGGATCATCCGTCTTTCGGGCATCATTTATCCATTGCTGACGCGCAGCTTTGTTCTTAACTCGCATGACATCTCCCTGTAGTAATCGGGCTCCTCAGTAGTATATAATTACCAAGTCTCAGCCACAACTGATTAGGAGCTAGTGTGAACACCGATTCATACCCAATCTTCCTCTCCGGGCCCCGTACGGCCACAGGGGCAGCACTGGTGCTGGGCGCTCGTCAGATCCCCATGAGCGGTGCGATGCTGGATTTGCGGCGGCATCTTGTCGATGTGGTGTTTGCCCCGGCACCGTGCTGGCGTAGCGAGCAAGACTCAGGCGTGTTTGCCATCGCCGGGCCCGCCGATCTAGACGTCACACCCTACCTGCAGAAGCTGGCCACGTGGATCGCGAGGCAAGACTTCAAGGTGGAGGTCTACGTGACAGACTCTGGCGGCGAACGATTCGCTCAGATTCGCAGCGTCTTCCCCGACGCGCAGTTCACGAGCGAAGGCTAACTCGTGCGCCCTCCCCAGGCCAACCGGCCCGGGGAGGGCCTTTTTTATATCTAAATTGACAACCGTGGTATCCGTTATATAATAATGCATTGAAGTCATGATCGGATCGCTGTCCTAAACTTTGGACATCGTTGTTCGTCTCTGGATAGAGGAGTCTTCTCGTGCGCATCTACCTCCAAAACCAGTCCTGGACCACAACCGAGACCGTTGCCAGCTTCAACAATGCCGAAGGCGGCGCAGCCCAATGGCTGCGTGGCGCCTATCACCCGATGGGCAACGGCTACGAGCTGCGCGTCGAGTTGGTGCAGAGAGGGAAGGCGATGATCGTCACCCGACCGACCGGCACTAAGAAGCAGATCGCCACACTCGTCGTCCCTGTCGTTGGCTACAGCATGCCCATCGATGTTGAGATCGACGAGACGGGCAAGCCGACGTGGAGCATGCTCGGCGTCATCCACCGCCTGCTGCAGGATTTCAGCTTGAACCGCATGGACATCCGTGTGCTGTCCGAGGGCGAGCGCTTCGAGGTGGACAGATGGCATCTGCGTGAACTGCGGTGCAGCTCCGAAGCCACCACGGCAGAGAAGATTCCCAGCCTCAGGGGTAATGCCCTGGTCGACGCAGTCGACAAGGCATCCTGGGTGATCAGCCTGCCCGGGAAGAAGGCAACGGAAAACCCAGACCCTGAGGTCATCGTCTGGACGCACCTCTGGAGACAGACGAGCCAGCTGGAAGAGCTGTGGGCCGCACTTCAAGAGGTCGCGCGCAAGGCCGCGTGACCTCACCGTTCTATCCCTCCCTCTGCGACCAGCAGGGGGAGGGCTTTCTTTTTATATATTATTCGGCTCTAGGGTCTTTTTGTTTGCTCTAATTCCTGTGCTAGCTCATCCACCAGCGTCTTGATTTCTGTGAATATTTCCTCTTCGTACACACGAATATCCTCTGGAACAGTTCGATGCTCTTCGCCGATGTCTACTATGGCCCAGCTAACAGTGTCTGCGGGAAGGCTCACAAGCTTATTGGCTTCATCAATCACCCGTTGATTCATGCAGATCGTCATATCCTGATTGTTCGCACGTTCTTGAGTTAGTTGATGCGAGGTATCCTTGGCAAACTTATCTATGCCATGGCGCTTAAATAATGCAAGTGTGTTAGCAAAATATTCTCGCTCGGTGGGGTCCGCTAGGTCAACATTAGTGCCACTTGAACTGGTAACGACATTGGGCAGCTGCAAAGATCGCAGGTAGGTTTCTGCAATCAAGCTACGAAGTACATTGCCTCTACAAATAAAATGAATTTTCATACATACAGTGTAGCAGTAAAAGAAAAGAGGATCTGCAAGCTGCTGGTAGCGCAGCTTGCAGATCCTCGGGGTCGAGCCTTCAGGCACCAGGGTCGCCCGACGGCTCTTCGTCCTCGAACCCGTGCGCCTCCATGTAGCGATACATGGCGACGATGAGGTGGGCCTTGGCGAAGTCCCGACCACCCGGCAGACCCCGCAGCGCCTCGAGCGTGCGGTAGAAGGCGTCGGTCCGCTCACCGGTTTCGAGGAACGCGTCGCGCTCCTCGTCGGTCATGCGGTCGCGTGCAGCACTGGCGCGCTCGAACACCCGGATGTCGAAGAGCCAGGGCTCGCAGGCACCGTCTTTCGTCCAGTTGCCCGCGTCGAAGCTGCAGTCACCGATCTCACCACTGTCGGCGAGTGCAGTCTTGGCGACTCTCTCGACGATGGTGTACTGTTCGGTGGTTCCGAGCATGGTTGCCCCCTTCGGGCTTGCAGAAGTCTTGCTTCTTACGACCTATATTATAACATATAATACAATGAACATCAATAGCGCTCCTTTTCCTGCTCTATTTCGTTCGCCTACGTTATACTTGCAGGTATGACCATCGAGCGTTTTACCCTAAAAGCCTGTGCTAGACTTGGCTGGAGCTAACATGATAGGAATTCGAGCAGCCAATAAAGAAGATATTCCTACGGTTCATAGATTGGGTGAACAAGTTGACGAGTTCCGCACAAGCGACCAAGCACCCACTTTTTGGCCAAAAGAGATATTGTATACCAGTGTTAATGCAACTGACGTCTACTTTTTTGTTGCAACATCAGGCAATGAAATAGTCGGGTTTATAATCGCAAACTGCAACAAAAGTCTCAGCAAGGTCTTAATAGAGAATATATTTGTCGCACAGAAATTCCGCCATCATGGCATTGGCACGCAGTTGGTGGGGCACGTTGTTGCGTCTGCAAAATCTAACGGATATCAGTTTATTTCAGTGCTCACACCCCCAGACGATATCGGCGCGATTGCAACATATAAAAAGGCTGGATTCTCAGAGGGTAAATCTTTTTTGTGGCTCGATATGTAGCCGCCAGAAATAGGGAAGTGCTCTACAAATTAACACATTTTTGTTGCAGGTCAGGTGCTACACTCACGAGGTACAGTACTGCAACAGCCATTTGACCGCCGCTCGTCGCTTTGAGGCCATCTTTGCCGCTATTACACTCTGCGCCACTCACAATATGCAGCGAATCGGGATTGGGAACATTCAAGCCCTCGCTATACGGGCGATAGACGGCATTGCTAGGCTTGAAATAGGTGAGCTGTACTTTTTCGCAACGCTCTGCACAAAACTCAAGAGTTTCACGGTCTGCGCTTGCACGGATTGCTTGGGGCAGCTTGCCATTATTATTTAGGTAGGCGCCTAGGGCTGCAATAATCATGCTCACATCATTATCACGAGCTACCGCTTGTGCATTCTTCTCGATGGCCGGGCTTTCTAGCGTCGCTATTCGCGAAGAATTTATAAAGTAAAAGAGGGCACCAGCATAACAAAGCGCAGCTAGCACAATCGCGACTATGCTCAGTCGCCTAGAGGGTGAGGAGAGATATTGCATATTCTGTAAATCATAGCATAAGGAAAGCTTATAGTTATCTTGCTATATTTAGTTAATTATGTTATTATATATTAGTTACATCGGAACTCTCACTGCGAGGCTGTCGTGATCATCGCCACCACCGGACCATCGCTGGCCCAACTCCGCAAGAAGATCGGCACCGGAGAAAAAGTGCAGTTCGGCGACACCGACGCAATCGTCATGTCGGTG
>DASUUR010000056.1:0-24486 GCA_036373975.1 Saccharimonadales bacterium (SeqCode) | reverse complement strand
ATGCTCGCAACAAGAGGGAGTTATACATTTGGCCATATGATTTGCCCGGCGAAACACCTACAAAAGAGGTGGTGAATCATGAGCTAACTCACACGAAGGGTGGCTTTGAAGGATGGATTGACGAGGCATATACTGAGCGCTTCAATCTTATTATTCAAGGATTGTCGCCAGATCAGCAGAGCAATACCTATCCTCATGATCGAACAAGCATTAGGGCTCTGCAAGACGGGGCGCCAGAGGGTATGTCAGATCGGCGCGCGTCAGTATACTATGCTGGACCCGATCCAAAAACAAATGAGCAACAACTGCGCGAAGACTACAAGCGCGCATACAAAGGCGTTGATACATTAGGTATCGTAAACGAGGCATTTAAGCACTTCACCGATAGCTATACGAGCGATGGCTTGCCTGTTCCGGCCGAAAGCCGTAATAATGCTCTACGCGCAGTCTTACTTTCTTCTCTCCATATTAGCCACTATTCTCAGCAGCTCTTTAAGAGCCCACAGTTAGCACCATATATAGAAAAGATGTTTCAAGAGAGTGCTCATGACGAACATGACGAAGTTGAGGCTGTGGCGTTTAGGGTAGCAGCTAACTTTTGTGCCCATGTAAGTCGAGAGCTCAATACTTCTTAGAATAACCTGAAGGAAATGACTGTCTCTTAGTAGGCGTCCTTCATATCTAATGATAGGCGCATGGGTGATTTATAACAAAAACAGGACTATACGAAGATAATCCTGTTTGATTCAAGTGCGATAGCGGAATGGGAGACATGGGTCTTAAATTCTGCTGTCGCATCTGGTTGGAGAGAATGGTCGTAGTCCAAACTTTCGAGGACGATCTAATTATCCGCAAAACCTTGCGCCCATGCCATATCCGGATCATGGTTACGCAAATCTACGTCAAAATCTACAGCAGCCTTCATAGCCATGAGTACGGACACCCACCCGGCGGTCATTTCGTCGCGCAGAGCGTGATCGTTCACCTTTGCATAAAGGCGTAGAATAGTTCCCTTGTGTCCATCACTCCGTAATTCAAATCTTACTCTAGTGCCAAAATATTCAAGCTCAAATAAATGCGGGGATTCTTTGGTGAGAATTTTACCCGTGAAGGACGGATAATTATATATATGGAATGTAACGTGGCCATCATTTTCCTCGGTGGACTCTGCCCAATATTTTGCCCTACCCTCATCAGTGGTCAAGGCATCAAAAACCTTCGTGGGGCTTGAGCGAAAGTGCATGTTCCATGCGATAGTATCGGAATTAGGCTGAAAATTCATATCTTAAGTATAGCAGGCCTGAGGCTAGCTTTGGTTCCAATATCTTCGTGCTTGTCACCCTGATAGAGGCTATTTCGGCTGCCAAAGCTTCGTCCTCTACGAGTTGCGCAAAATAAGGGAAGATCTCTTGTGATTTTTGAGGATTCTAAGTATGCCAACAGGGGTGCAAACAAAAAGAGTCCGAAGTTCGAACTCTTTTGTGTCTGTAATAATCTCATGGCTGGGGAGGAGGGACATATTCCAACTTTTTGAAGATGATTCACAGGGGTCGGACAAGGATATTCAAGAAATTAAGGTGCTACTCGACGAGGACAGGATTAAGCAGGAGCAGCGGTAATGATTGGCCTATTATCTCGATTCCTACGAACATCAAATGGATTGTCCTCCTCTCTACTGTATAACGAGCAAACATTCTATAAGGCGTTCATGCGTGATTTGAGTCTTTGTAAGGATGAAGCAATCATCGAAAGTCCTTTCATAACTAGCAACAGAATTGCTAGTTTACTTCCCATTTTTAGAAAAATGAGAAGTCGAAATATCCGAATCGTAGTAAATACCCGTCACCCTAGCGAGCATGAGCAGCCATACGGCGACCAGGCATGGGCCGAGATTGCGCAAATGCAGTTAATAGGCATCGAAGTGCTATTTACTGGCAGCCATCACCGCAAGCTGGCCATCTTTGATCGCCAAATATTATGGGAAGGTAGTCTTAATATACTTTCTCAATACGATAGCTGCGAAATAATGCGACGCATAGATTCGATTAAGCTTGCGGAGCATACATTGAGCTTCACCAAGCTTACACATTATTTAAAATAGGGTGCCTAGTTTAGATTTCTCTTACTTTATACGGAAACGCCTCGTGCAGTTTCTTAAATCCTTATTGGGAGTCTTTTTGTGTTGATTACGCTGTTGCTCTTTTAGTCTTTTCGCCTCACTACCACGCGGCTTATATAGGCTAAGATAATACTCGTGCATGTTAGGACTGTCTTCCGCGTCTTCAAGGCTACCAAACTCTAACGAGCGCCCACGCCTCACGGCACCAAACCTATTAGCAAATATACCTTGTATTCGATGGAGAGTATCAAACTCGACACGAGATGGTTGACTATCGCTAGGCGGTCGTCCCCACTGGTCTTGTGCATATGTCGTGCCGTTGTTAAAGCCTATAAAAACCTCCCCGCCGATATTAAGTGAACGTGGATCAGGTAGCATAAGCAAGCCATCGCCAAAGTTTTTCCAGTCGTTTGGATTTATGTATCTTTCGGGAAACAGCCAATCCTCCTTGTATGCCGCCACATATCGCTGTGCCTTACTTTTAAGAATAAAGTTCATTTGGCGCACTTCCTCTTCTGAGAGATGGCGACCTACTTGGATTTGAGTGTAGTTAAACACGGTTGGCCTATATGGATTAACATTTGGCCTCCTCTTCATTCCATTTTGAAAAGGATTCTTTGCCCAGCCAGGGTGAGTCAGTATTAGTATTTTATTCATTGATAAGGGAAATATCGTATGCGAACCCATAAGAGTCGGGTCGGGGTCGGACTTATCTCTATGCCAAGTGCTATTGTGTGTACCTATCTCGCGGTTATAAACCGTTACGGGATTGTCCGATATAATAAATTTCGTTTCCGACAGATCAGCATCTGCTACTTGCCATATACATTCAGACCAGACGGCTGAATAATGATTCCGCATGAAGCCCATCGCTTCCAGTAACTTGTTTTTGTCGTCGATACCTAGCTCTGACCCTATCCATGACATTCCTCTTGGAGTACGTACACGTTGCGCGCCGAGGTAGGGCATCATGTTCCTGTATGCGTCATAGCTTATCTCTGTATGATCGAAGTTTTCAAAGTAGCGAACTGACTCAATAGCACTTCTATCGATGCCGCCAAAGAACAGATCCTCCACTTGAGTATTCCTCTCCGAACCAAACCACCGCGTGTATAAATCGTCTTCCGAGAAGCATTTTGAAGCCCCCTTAGTCTTTAGCCCTCTGTCTGTGATAACCCTACCATCCGATGTAATGAAGGTGTCTGGCTTGAGATCTAGATATAAAAGATTCCGCACGGTTTGGTCTGGCGGAATAAAGCCCTCTTGATACCATTGCGGTACATAATGATTGTTTTTATAAACTGGCATAGTTCTTGCATATATTATAGGTTAGCCAGTTCTATTTGTTCTATTGAGTCTATAGCAGCGAAAGAACCTTAGAAGAGTCAATACTTAAGACTTTTACCAGCTTTTTAATTGACTCTGGCGATGGTTTATTAATGCCACGCTCAATTTTTGCGTAGGTATTAGGGTGTATTCCTGCTTTTTCTGCAACTTCAACTTGCGTAAGCCCTTTCTTTTGTCGGGCTTCGCTAAATATCTTTGCTGCGGTTTTACTACTCATTAGACTTATTTTATCACGCAATTAGATTGGGGCTACAGGCCCTTAAGAAGTTCGGAAATAGGAACACCAAGCGATTTAGCAATCTTGTCGAGGGTACTAAGTCTTACCCATCTTTTACCAGTTTCAATATAAGCGATTGTAACAACACTCATGTTTACTCGCTCTGCAAGCTCACTTTGAGTTACGCGCTTACTTTTGCTTATGAGCGGCAGTGTTATTATTGCCTCGATCGCGGGAACAAAAAAGCGCAACATTCAGTAGCGCTTGCCGATAAATAGACTCATGAAGAAAGAGGGCCTCGACTAAACAAGCTAGTCGAGGCCCAAAAGGGATTAACGGCAGCAGTGCCCCATCATGTCCTTGAAGCGGCCGGCGCTCACCTTCTTCACCACGTAGCGCTTGGCAGCACCCGGCAGACCAGGCTCAAAGGCTACCTTCAGCTCGCCCTTCGAGCCAACCCCCGTCACCCGCACCTCATCGTATGCAAACATGTCCTTAAAGTCACTGTTACCACGAAGCTGCGCCATAAGAAACACCGGGTGAAGATCGTGAGGATAGGAATCCTCATTACGAGGCTTCTGGGCCTTTTCCCAAAAAACCTGCGTGACATCCACATGCTCCTTACGAACCCCAAACTTCAGAAGTTCCTGAGGATTCTTGAAGCCAACACTGGGATCCTTAGTGGTGTCCGAAGTATTGACGTAGACATCAATCTTACCGTCCATCATGACGCCTCGGCCACCGTTCCGGTCACAAGCTCCGTTAAAGCCAGCGCCGTGCATCGACGTAGCCTTACCAAAGCCCAAAATACCGTACTGACAGGTCATGATGCCAAATCGGCCCTCAAGCGCCGGATCCTGCAGAATCCTATTCGCAAACCCTAGCGGCCCGGCACCAATGATATTCACCCGCCCACTCCTTGCTAGCTTGCGAATCAGGCTCAGTGCAGCGCCTGCATCCCCATTGGGCTTCTTCTTCTGGCAGTCGCCGAACGGATCCATCTCCAACTCTTCGTTCACGTGATCCTTATCGGGCACAATCGTAGCTGGGGGGATATAGGTTTCGAATACCGGAATATGCCCATAGCCGGCGCGATCCAGCATGCCTCGCATTCGGGCAGCATTATTGCGCCGAATCCGCTTCATGTCACCCACACTGGTAAAACGCCCGCTCACGGTGACCAGCTTCACATTGAGGCCAGACCGTGGGCTACACGCCGCAAGTGCGCCAAGCATGTTATCGGTATCGGCATTCTCGCAGTCGAAAACATCGAAATCTTCAACAAGAATATTCATGGGATGCCATCCTCATTCATTTCTTCTGCTAAGCTCCGGACTTTGTAATCATTTCAGACAAAATACTTCGTGTCAACAACACTATAAGTAAAAAGATGCAAAACGCTCCTTAAAGACGGAATCCTATCTGTTAGCTACACCAAGTTCGCTGAAGTAATTGCACAAAATGTATTGGAAACTAATACCATAATGGAGGCATCAAAATGAAATTCCAAACACCAAAAAACGACCCTATCAACAGAGGTGACGAGGATCGTTTAGAGATAAAAAATGAAATAATTGCAACCTGGCTGGGATGGAGGGATTCGAACCCCCGAATGCCAGGACCAAAACCTGGTGCCTTACCACTTGGCGACATCCCAAAAGCTTTATTAATATAACAGATTTATTGCGATCCTTCCAGGCTATTGCTCATTGACTTTTATGTGACTTACGGATAAAAGATATATAGTCCAGATTTCCAATTAAAAGCGAGCAGCGATCATGATCATCTCTGTATGGTTTGAAATCTACGGATCCCCAGTGGTTGCCTGGGGTGATGAAAGGGTGCGCGCCAGCAATTTACCGGGCTCAGTGTCAGTTATTTTCAGGTCTTTGCGATCTGGCTTGGCCCGCGAGGCTGAGCTGCCGCCAGAGTGGCGTCTTACCGACTTCTGTTACGCCTGGGTACGCCCTGCGGGTGCAGTGTTTTCGTACGAGGAGAAACAGTTCCTTGAGCGGACTATGAATCTAGTGGTCAATGGCAGCACCCTCATCTATTCGCTGCAGGGAGAGGACGACTGTGCCTTGCTTGTCTCAAGATATAAGGCTGACTTCGGCGCCTTCCGCGACAGTGTGATGCGCGTCATTCGAAAGAGCAACGGCAAGCCTGACATCTCAACAGTGAGCGACTTACCGGCTTTCTTAGGGCGTCGCCCCTGACCTCCGCGAGGGCCTGTGACGGTAGTGTCACAGGCCCTTTGTATTTGAGTTAAATGTGGTACAAATGAAGATGACGTCCCTACTAACTGGGTAAGGTATATATGGCTACTTATATTTGCCCATCTTCTTCGGCTGAGCCACCGTCTTCAGGTATGAGTCGGGATGGGCGACCACAGTGGAAGATACACTGGGATGAAGTGCTGTCTGTGGCCGCCGAGGAACTAGCGCTTATTAAGGACTCGGGGAGAACTATCAAGTGGCCGGCGCAAGGCTTCTTTGACATTCTCGTGACCACTCCAAAGAGCCGAGGTGTATATAGGGTATTTCGAGTGTGCCAGGATGGAACAGTCAAACTTGGGACTAAGCCGAGAAACGGTCTGGTCACGATGATCCAGCCCAACCAAGTCGAGCTGCACAGCCACGTCACAGGATTTAAGAGTGAGCTGAAGAGAAAGCTCGCTCTGATGTGCCGGTAACCAATCGGTAATCTTCGCGGCCTAGTATTTTGCTAGGCCGCTCTTAACAGCCAAGATAATTATCAACCTCAGATTAATAAAATTTAGTTGACCAGATCGCCTCCGGTAGGTATATTTAGCCACACGGGTAATAACTGTTGCCCGCCCCTAACGGAAGGAAGCGCTGTGCAGCGTACCAAAAAGTTGCTCATCGCAGCTGCCACCACCCTGTCGCTCTTGGGTGGCTCGATGGCATTCAGCACTGTGCCCGCCCAGGCTCACACCTGTCGAGCGGAGGTGTACTGGAACTCCGGAAGTGGCGGCTGTAGCTCCGAAGGCCGCAGGACCCGGCTCGCGGTCAAGTGTCGCGTCATCGGCTCGAACTTCACCTACACGGTGACTGGACCCTGGTTCGACCGCTACGTCTCCTGGTGGGACAGCCGTTTCTGCAACGGCAGCTCGCGGTCTATCCAGGCGTACATCCAGTGGGAGTGACTGCCTTCGCACGGTGAGCTGTGAATCGCCTCCGTGCTGAACGACTTTCGCGACAGTCCCTGGTCTCAAGAGCCAGGGACTTTCTAATTTAACGCTCTAGAAATTGAAACGCCCCCAGATGCGATTGACTTTTACTACTGGTCCGACTTATAACTAATTAGTCCTGACAACGCGAGGAAGGTACGCCCCATGACCATCGAGATTCACGCCTGGATTGAGCCCTTCGATGCACCGGAGGTGGGGGCAGACAGACGGTTGGTAGCTGAAGCTGATCTTCCGCCAGGGATGTGGCAAGGCCCTCATCAGTTCTTCACGATGACGGAGAGGAAGCGTAAGAAGAAGGTTACTTGGGGCGACTACGGATACATTTGGATTCGGCCTGGGCGGAGCGACGAGTTCACCGCAAAGGAGATGCGCTTTTTGGAGTGGCTTATGCTTCGGATGGGCCCCACCGCACGCTTCTGGGAGCACATGGCGCTTTTTGACGGCCCACATTTCATGCTGATTGCCTACCACAGCGATCACCGCGAGGCGTACCTCACGCAGTTGCGGCAGGCTTTCGCTGAACGTCAGGGCAGACTGATCATCTCAGGAGCTCCTAACCTGGTGAGCTTCTTCGGCGAATCTTCCCGTTAGTTTGGGTGAGGGCCTGCGACAATGCCGTCGCAGGCCCGTTTTATCTTATAGAACTTGCAGTGCGTAATTCATGCCAAAGTTGCTATCCCAAGTGGCTGCTAGGCTGCACTGTTCGGTGAGCGTGGTGCCAGTTGGCTCGGTTTCTAGGCTGGCGTATAAATATACCCGTGTCTGGCCACTAACGGTGCACTGTACCTTCATGTAGGTGCGGCACGTTGGCGTAGTGGAGGTGGGGCAAGAGCGTGCGCCAGAAGGATCAACGATGTCGGCGCTTAAGAACCCATCCTCGATTAAGCAGTCGGTCATGGACTTTGCCCCGTAGTTTACGCCAGTTGCTGACATGCCACGAAGCGTTAAAAAGCCATCGGCCCGGGTATTGGTGGCGCAATTATCCCCCGCCCTTGCCCATGTGCCATTTACATTGTTTTGATTGAGTATAGACTTTTTAATATTGGCCAAGTCTTGCTTGCGAATACTATCCCTGGCCTTGGCCTGCATGTTCTGAAACGCGCTCATTACCAAAGTTGCTAAAATACCAACCACCACAATAACAATTAATAATTCAACAATAGTAAATCCAGCCACATGTGGCCTATTTGTGTTTTTGCCCGCCATAACCCAAGCAGTATATCCTACCTTGGTTTGAAGTGCAAAGTGCTTATGCTGCGTGTTGGCTAACGGTCTCGCGGATAGCTTGTACAAGGTCCCGATGCACGCCTGTGTAGTCAGTGTAGCCTAGTTGGGTGACGGCTGCATGCGTGAGTTCGGTAACAACATAGGGCGTTTCGCCACAGTGCATGTTTTCTGCAACTGTGGCTAGCATTTGCCCTGATTCAGTGTTGGCAATGTTGCCTCTTAAAATTTGTTTGAGCTGGGAGCTATCGTCGCTAAAGTCTGGGCGCGCTGGTCCAAAGTGCACCTCTTTAATATGTCCTGCTGCTGCGAGTTGCGGTAGTGCCTCTTGCCACGGCGGCATATACGATTCCCCGTCTTGGGTTGCTGGCCAGTGAAAGGTGTCGATGCACAGATTGTCAAAACCCTCCTTCTTCATGGCACGGAGCATGCCCCGAATTGCGGTGTCGGTGTCACGCACCAGCACTCCCCATCGCTGCAATACTTCGGCGGTAGGTTGCCAGAGGCGGCTCGCAAACACCCCGTCGTATTGTTCATGCTCAAAATTGAAGATCCGGGGCGTTCCCTGTTGCTCAGGGTAAAGCACGGCGGGAACTTGCTGCTCAAGCCGTGCTTGTAGGCTGGTAAGATAGCGCATTGACGCCTTGCGCTCTGGTAAAATACTGGCAAATGCGACATTTTGTAGGTTTAAGGGTTTGCTGCCATGCAAAAGATCACGCAGATTGGCATCTTGGAAAGATTGATGCAGTGAAGTAACGAGATTGATTGCCTTGGCGCCCAGTAGGATTTCGGCGGTAAACCGGCTACGGGTTGGGTGGACTTCGAACCCGTCATATCCAGTTTGCTGTAGAAACTCTGCATGGCTTTCGTGCCCACCTACCATGGCCCGACGAATCGGTAGGTTCAGGTTGGCGGAACTAATAATGGTATTTGGCATAGACTTTATAATATCGTATTTCGTAGTGCGGCTTGAATCTGCCATATAATAAAGCTATGACAAAAAAGCCCGCCTACCTTTTAACTACTGATGCAGCTCTGGCGCAGTTCAACACCTCCCCTGATGGGCTAAAGGGCAATCAAGTGGCCGTACGCCAAGAAAAGTTTGGGCCAAACAGCATTGCGGTCGGGCACCGCGAGCAATGGTGGCGAAAGTACCTCCGTCAGTTTAAAGACCTCATGATCGTCCTGCTCGTGGCCAGCGCTTTGCTGGCGTGGTATCTGCAAGATGCTCGCACGGCCATCATATTAGTTGTTTTAGTGTCATTTAACACATTGATCGGCTTCTTCCAGGAATATCGTGCCGAGAAAACAATGCAAGCGCTCGAAAAGCTCGTTACACCGCTTGCGCAGGTATATCGAGATGGCAAGCTTGAGCAAATCCCCTCGCGCGAGCTTGTGCCTGGTGATATTGTGCGCCTGGTCGAGGGCGATTCGGTGCCAGCAGACGTGCGGATAATTGATGAACTTGCCTTCTCAACGAACGACTTCGCGCTTACGGGCGAGAGCGATCCAACCCGCAAGTTTACTCATGTCATAAGCAAGGCTGTACCGCTGAACAATCGCCATAATCTGGCGTTCATGGGGACGACCGTTGCGACTGGCGAGGCCAAGGGCTTGGTGGTGGCAACTGCTGGGGATACCGAACTTGGTCGTATAGCCAGCCTGAGCCAGGCGACGGTGCAAGAAATGAGCCCATTACAGCGTGAATTGCGACATATCGCTACGCGCGTTACTTACGGTGTGGTGATCCTGTGTTTAATTTTGTTGTTTGTCGCTATGCAGGCCGATATGGCGCTCAAAGATGCTTTTTTGTTTGCGGTTGGCTTTGCTAGTTCGCTTGTGCCCCAGGGCTTACCTGCAGAAATCAATACCTCCCTCGCTCAAGCCGCAGGCAAGCTAGCTCGCGCTAAGGCCTTAGTAAAAAAGCTGAGTGCTGTCGAAACGCTTGGTGCCACACATATTATATGCACCGATAAAACCGGTACCCTGACCAAGAATGAAATGACCGTACAGCAACTATATGTAGCAGATACAGTGTACGAAGTAACGGGCACCGGCTATGAATGGAATGGTGAGATCCGCGCGAAAGGTCGGCCTCTAGCCCTCAAGCAAACGAATGCCTTTGCAGAGTTTTTTGCCGCCGGAGCATTAGCGAGTAATGCAAAGGTGCTGCCACCTGATGACACACACCGCTCGTGGTACTGCTTGGGTGATCCCACCGAAGGCGCGTTAATCACCCTGGCACGCAAGGCGCGAGTAGATATCGAGAGTTGGCAAGCAAAGCTCCCCGAGATCTGCGAACTTACCTTTGACTCGGCGCGTAAGCGTATGACTTCGGTGCGGCAATTCAATGCCACTACTGCGGTGGCATATACCAAAGGAGCACCCGAGAATGTGCTTGAAAGATGCACACACATATGGGATGGACGTCGGGTACAAAAACTGACCGATGCGCAGCGCCGTCAGATCATTGCGAAACATACCGAATGGGCCCAAGACGCTATGCGCAACTTGGCCTACGCACGTCGTGAAATGCCGCTTTCACTTGCTAAAGAGGGCACGATCGAGCAACTTGAAACCGACCTTACTTTTATGGGCATGGTCAGTATGAGCGACCCCCTGCGTGATGACGTACCAGCAGCCATCGCTGCCGCCCAGCAGGCACACATTAAGATTAATATTGTCACTGGCGATTTTGCTTTAACAGCCGAAGCGATTGCACGCAAGGCCGGGCTTGATCAGGTTGGTGAGATGACGGTAGTCACCGGGGAGCAGCTCGATGCAATGAGCGACAAAGCAGTACTTAAAAGAGTTCTCGCTGGCTCAACTATTTTCAGCCGAGTTGACCCTGAGGACAAGATGCGGATTGTCACTTTGGTAAAGCAAGCCGGTTTAGTAGTGGCGGTTACCGGTGATGGCATAAACGACGCGCCCGCCCTAAAGCGTGCCGATATTGGTGTCGCTATGGGGGTAACGGGCACTGACGTCGCAAAGCAATCATCAGAGATTATCTTGCTCGATGATAGTTTTAACACATTAGTGCGTGCGGTGCAGTATGGTCGGACAATCTTTGCCAATATTAAAAAGAGCACGCTTAGCTGTTTTACGTCTAACTTTGCCGAGCTGGTAGTAAATATCTTAAGCCTGATTGTTATGAGTTTATTGGGCATTCCCCTTGCCATTGGTGTTATTCAGATTTTGGCGATTGACCTGCTGGCGGAGCTCTTCCCTATTGCCGCGCTAGGCTGGGATAAAGCCGAGGGCGAGACCATGAAAGAGGCGCCACGCGATCCAAAAGAGCATATTATGAACTGGCGGAATATAACCGACCTAGCCTGGTGTGGGCTACTGATTGGCGGTGCGGCCTTTGTGAACTATCTGCTGTTTTTTGGGCGGCAAGGAGTTGATGCACAGACTGTCGATACCACTTCCCTTCTCTATTTTCAGGCTACGACGCTTACCTATGTAACGATTGTAGTATGTCAATTGGCGAATATTATTCAGCGGCGTAGTGTTCGTGGTGTATTCACAAAATACCAGCTACATAATTGGCACTTCTGGGCGGCCGTCGCTTTTTCGATGGCTTGTGTGCTGACTATCGTATACAACCCCGTAGTGGCCAGCTACTTTAAGAGTGGCCAGCTGGGGCTTATCGATTGGGCGTTTGCAATTGGTGCGGCTGTCTTGTTCCTTGCTGTTCGCGAAGCGCAGCGACTCCTGCAACACAAGCGCAGCCTAGCATAGACTGCGCTTGTGCGGGCGGGCGACTTAGCGACTGAAATCGTAGACGCGGGTGAACCCATCGCCATTTTTGGCAGGTTCGGTACGTACAAACTCACTACCTAGTTTATGGTAGAAATCATCGGGGTTGCCGGTGAGGGCACTTAATTCGATGATCGCCTCTACCCGCATGGTGCTTGGGTCTTCCTTATACCCTGGTGTTTCACGGCTTATCATGCGTGAGTCACTTGTGACAACCGCAACAGCATCACCAACCTTAATATTCTGGAGCTGGCTTGGGGTGTCGTAGGCAAAGACCTGTACGCTAGGCGATACGGCATACGTTTGCTTGTCTGCGTGGCTGTACTTCGCGTCATATGACAGCGTCATGCTTTTGCTGGAGATTGCTTCGACCTTCATCATTCGGCTACCAAGCACGGAGCGTTTGCCTTTTAGGGCCTCGTGCTGTGCACGTAACTGCTTGTTAACGAGGTTGTTCATGCGCTGCTCCTCGCAAATACCCTGGATCATGGCTACTACCTGCTCGTTGGAAAGTTTTGAGTCCTTTTTGATTTCGTAGTAGGCGGTGGAATTATTTTGACTGCCATCGAGGCTCTTGGTGTATTCGCAATTTTCGGCTTCAATTTTTACGACTCGGTTACCAGACTTAAGTGTTTTTTCGCCACTAATCATGGTTGAAATAGTTGGCCAATTTGTCAGGGCAAAGGCCGTGCCCCCTATAGCCAATACGGCTCCTACGGTGGCAATGACCATCATTGGTTTGTGAACAAGTTTCATATGCACTACTCCACGAAGGCGATCGATCCACGACAACTTTTTGGGGCGGGTCTCAATGCCTTCGATTATTCTATTGGTAAAATCTGCACGCAGTGGTCGCTGTGGCTTAGGCGCAGCGCCCTGCTGCAGAAGTTCTTCGATGTCTGTCATCATCATGCTAACTCCTTTTTTAGTGCATCTTTGGCACGGCGCATCCAGCCCTTTACGGAGCCCTCGGGCACCGCGAGCACGGTGGCGACTTCTTGATAGCTTAAGCCCTGCCAGTAGTAGAGGCTAATCACTGCTCGGTAGCGTGGCTGTAACTTATCGACAGCCTGATGGAGCTCGCTGTTGAGTGCCGCCACATCGGGTTGCGGTAAACTTGAAGCTACGCTGGCAATTAACTCATCTTCTGCTGCTACTTCACGGGCTGTTCTTTTGAGCCAGTTGAGGGCTTTATGGGTGGCTATCTTAAATAGCCATGTACTCAGGCGATAGGCTGAATCATATGTGGGTAGTTTATAATATGCCGTTATAAACGTATCCTGGGCAATATCCTCGGCCGCATCTTCATTGCGCACAATTGCAAAACAATGACGATACAATGCATTCTTATAGCGGTTCACTAGCTCCGCGTATGCTAAGTGGTTACCGTCTATGCTTTGAGCAATGAGCTCGGGTTCGTCATGTTCTTGCATACTCTATATACAGTTTGTGATCACAAAAAGTTACAACTAAAATCGCTGCACGGGGTCGATGTTCTTAGCGACCTGTGTGGCTTGTACGATAACACGGATTTTTTTAGGATCGTACAAATCACAGGAGTACAGCGTCAGGCGATCCTCGCCGCTGGCAGCTTCAACTTCTGTTTGAGTGGCCTGTACTTGGTAGCGGTGCGTCACCTGATACTTGTAACGCTTGCCGTTGAAATCCACAAAAATACTGTCGCCTTCGGTGAGTTTATCAATATGATAGAGCGGCGACTTGCGGATAGTTTCACCGGGGTGGATTCCAAGCTGGAAACGATGTCCGGCGAGTATAAAGTTGCCACCTTTTTCAGGGTTGCCACGCTCAGGGAAACGATGCCAAGCATTTTGACTCAGCACTTCTTCGCCACCGGGCTTGTAGGTGAGGTTTAGTTTGATCTTGGGGATGTATATTCTATCTTGCGTAAGCTTGGCGGCTTTAGCGTGTACCACAGGCTCATTCCACTCGCTCAGTGCCTGGCCCATGTAAAGTTGGGGTGCCATGGTATTGAATAGCAAATATCCCCCACCACTAATAAGTAGCAGAGCTAGGCCTATTTGTAGGTAGCCACCTCTTTTCTTAGGTTGAAGCGGCGCAACATGTAATCCCATATGTGTCTTATTATAGTTCAGGTATACTCATAACTATGACAAATTCATTCTTCCACCCGACTCATGAAGTTCACTTTGATCGCTACAAGCCCGAAGATGTTGCCGCAGCCCTTGAGCATTCCGAGAAATTAGCCTGGGAACGCTACGACGCGCTTATGAAAATTCCGGCCAAGGATCGAACGTTCGAAAACACCGTACTGGCCTTTACTCGCGCAGCAGATGAATTTGGCACGGTTCTCTCGATCGTTGGCACGCTCGATTCCTTAATTGGTGGAGAGTGGAATATGCCGTACGAAGAAGCCGTAAAGGTGTCATCGAGATTGCATAGCAAAGTGCAGGTGCACGAGGGCCTGTTTGGCGCACTGAAAGAGTATGCCGACGCTCACCTTGATGCTCTGCCGCCGAACCGCAAAAAACTAGTCACGGAAATGATTCGTGACTACAAACGCAGCGGGATTATGCTACCAAAGCCCAAGAAAGAAAAGCTCACAGCCCTGCGCCTCAAGTTGAGTGAGGCAACCACGGAGTTCGGCCAGAATGTTGTGAAAGCGAACGATAAAGCCGGCTTGCATATCACCGATCGCAGCCAATTGGCCGGGCTCGATGAATCTCTAATTGATACCGCTCATAAGGCGGCCAAAAAGAAAAAACTCTCGGGCTACTGGATTGCATATAACGAGCCTAATTATGTTGCGGTCATGACCCGCTGTGAGGTGCGCGAAACACGCAAAGCTTTTCATAAGGTGTCGAATACGCGTGCCGCGGATAAGAACGCGCCCCTTGCTAAGAATATTTTAGCCTTGCGCCAAGAGATTGCTGAGCTACTTGGTTACAAAGATTACGCTGATTACGTACTTGAGAATCGCATGATCAAAACCGGACAGCGGGCCAAGGATTTTATTGCTGAACTGACAGCTCGCTACAAGCCAGCATCAATCAAGGAGCATGCCTCGCTGCTTGCTTTTGCGCGTAAGTTTGAGAATGATCCTAACTTTGGGCTTGATATCACCGACATCGACAGCGGCTTACACTTTTACTATGCTGAAAAACAGCGCCAGCAAGACCACGGTATTAACGAGCAAAAGGTCAAAGAGTACTTCCCTATCGAGAATGTTATTAAGGGGATGTTTGACACACTAGGCACGTTGTATGGCATACGTTTTAGGCCAAATACACAAAAGACCTGGCATAAAGATGTTATGTCCTATGACTTGATCGATGAAAACGATCGGCATATTGCCTCGGTTTGGTGTGACTGGTTCACTCGTCCGGGCAAGCGGGGGGGTGCCTGGATGAATGATTTCTACGCCGCAGAACGCACGGGCTCGGCAAGCGATCGACCACATTTGGGCTACGTTGCAGCCAACTTTGATCCACCCACTAAGGATACGCCGAGTCTGTTAACTATTCATGATGTCGAAACAGTTTGGCATGAGTTCGGGCATTTTATGCACTTTGCGCTTGGTAAAACTGAGCTACCTGAGCAGTCGATGCTGGAGTGCCTATGGGACTTTATTGAGGCACCGTCGCAAATTATGGAAAACTGGGTTTGGCAGCCAGAAATTATTACGCGCATGGCGCAGCACTACAAAACTGGCGAGGTATTGCCCCAGGCTACGCTCGAGGCACTTACTGCGGCACGTACCTTCCGTGTTGCGGCTTCGGCAATGCGGCAACTTTATTTTGCAACGGTTGATCTCGCGCTGCATACAGAGTTTGATGGCTCGCGAGATGTCCTAGAATACACCCGCGAGATTAAAAAAGATTTTGTGCCCCTATCTGTTGCGCCCTACGAAGCAAGTATTGCCAGCTTCTCGCATATATTTGCAGGTGGCTATGCAGCCGCCTACTATTCGTATAAGTGGGCCGAAACCATTGAGGCCGACTTATTCTCTCGCTTTAAAAAAGAAGGCATACTCAGTCCTGCAACTGGGCGGGCGTATGCAGCCGAAGTGCTTGCAAGAGGTGACGAGGAACTGCCCGAGGTGCTAATTCGTAACTTCTTGGGGCGCGATGTTGACATGACTGCAATGCTTGTGCGGGATGGCATTAGCCAAGGAACCCAGTAGTACATTGAAAAAGGCCAAAAATTAAATAATTATTTAGTGACTTGTCTATCGTGCTTATGCTACGATGGGCACAGAATCTTGTAATTATTACGATGATAAAAAAAGCAGCAAAACCAACCCAGGGACATATATGGCTCACTACAGAGTTTTGGATTGGTATGCTCTTGCTAATTGTTAGTGCATTCATCATTTTTGGCTGGGTGACGGACATATCGGTTCTAAAGCGGCCCTTTGATGGGCCGGTAGTTCGCCCGGGGACGGTTGTCTCATCTGTCATTGTAGCGTTACTCTTAATGTTTGCACCGTTTTTGACTCGCTCACGCGGCCGAAAACTTATGCTCGCCGGGCTTGGGGTTCTTGTATTACTTACGTTGCTAAAAGTCCTGACATTAATCTTTAATTCCCCTGCATCTCAATATGTAAATATTTACGAAACAAGTAGTTTTATGCTGGCGGCTATTGCGGTTAGTCTGCTGTATTCACGCTTTCCGTGGCGTGTGCGGCTCAGTCAGATTATCGGAGGGACTATTCTGGCCGCCGGTGTTATTGGCATAGCAGGTTATATCTACGTGCTGCCTTTTACTAGTGGATACCTTACGTTCTATGGTGCATGTCTTGCCATCTTAATGGGTGTTGGGATCTTGGCTCTCACGGTATATGCCTTTCGGGTTTTCCGCCTGCGGCTAATACTTTTTGGTATGTTTATTCTTACGGCGCTGGTGTTTACAACTTCGGCGACAAGCCAAAAGATGATCACTGATTACCGCCAGGCTACGGCGCGCGTAGAGCACACCTACAGGGTTATTAAGATGATTGATACGATTCGCATCGAGGTGGCAGACAGTGAAACTGGCCAACGAGGCTACATAATCACTCAGGACGAGTCATTCCTGAAACCGTATAACGCGAGCACCAAACGGATTAGGGGCTCACTTGAGGCGCTGGACCGCCTTATTGCCGATAACCCCGACCAACGACCGCGTAGCAAAAAACTCGCAGAAATGATAAATGAACGGCTCGATATGATGAGCCGATCAATCTCGCTGGTTAAGAGTGGCTCACAGGCCCAGGTGATTGGGTTTATAAAAAGCGGTAATGGTAATCAGCTAACGCAGCAAATTCGCGATAAGCTGGCCGAAATGGAAAAGATCGAGCTAGAACTACTTGCAATACGGAGCACGACGCTTAAGCAGAGTTCAGATAGTATTGGCTCTATACGGATTATCTCAACAAGTATAGGGATTTTATTACTACTTGTGGTTGTGGTGAGTGTGATCCGCAATATCCGCAAACTTGAAGAAAGTCAACGTGCTTTACAGAAAAGTAATCAAGCACTTGCGGCCGCCAAAGCCAAAGACGAAGCATTGCTCGGTAGTATCGGCGATGGCGTATTTGCCCTGGATATGAAGGGTCGTATTATGTTATTTAATCTTGCAGCCCAAAAAATGACAGGTATCACTCCTGAGCAAGCTATAGGCAAATATTACAAGGACATCTTGCGGTTTGTCGATGCAAAGAGTGGTACGCCTCGTGATGCATTTATTCACAAAGCGCTCAAAGGCTCACCCTCAACTATTCCGAAAGGGGTAGACCTAAAAATCACTGATGATAAGCGCATTCCTGTTGCTGATTCCGCAGCGCCGATTTACAATGCCGATGCACAGCAAACTGGAATCATTGTGGTCTTTAGGGACATCACAAAAGACCTTGAGCTCGAGAAAAGCAAAGATGAATTTGTCTCGCTCACTTCACACCAACTGCGTACGCCCCTATCTGCGATTAATTGGTATACCGAAATGCTGCTTAATGGTGAAGCCGGTAAAATAACAAAGGACCAAGAACAGCTACTGCATGAGATTTATGCCGGGAATGGTCGGATGGTGGACCTTGTTAATTCGCTCCTAAACGTATCGCGGCTTGATCTAGGTAAGCTCGTTAGCAGCCCCGAGGAGCTTAAGGTGAGCACAGTTGTAAAAAGCGTTCTTAAGGAGCTAGAAGGGGAAATTAAAGACAAAAATATTCACTACCGCCAAGAAATTGACACTGAACACGACAGGCTCTACGCTGACCCTAAGTTGCTTCGTATGATACTCCAAAATCTCTTGTCTAATGCAGTTAAGTACACCCCTGCCAATGGTTCGATCACCTTGCGGCTCACTAAAGACACGGCAAAGCGACAGAGTGTCGTACTATCAATTGCTGATACCGGGTACGGCATACCGCACGCGCAGCAAAAGAATATATTCTCAAAACTCTTCCGGGCTGATAATGTCCAGAAGTTAGGTATTGAGGGTACGGGTCTTGGGCTTTATATTGTAAAATCAGCTGCAGAGCAAATGGGCGGCGGCGCTCAGTTTGAGTCGGCCGAAGGAAAGGGCACGACCTTCTATGTTAACCTTCCCTTTAAGAAAGGGCCGGAAGGTCGCAAAAATGTTTGATATAATTACTGATAAGTAAGGAGAAATTATGCCGGCACATATACTTATTGCTGAAGACGACCGAGCGCTATCGCATGCGCTTGAGCTCAAATTAAAGCACGAGGGCTTTACTGTTGATGTTGCTTATGATGGACTAGAGTGTCTAGAGCTCATAAAAAAACCACACGATATGCTGTTGCTTGACCTCATGATGCCTGGTTTCGACGGCTTTCAGGTTCTAACCGCAATGAAGGAAAATGGCGATACGACGCCAGTGTTTATTCTATCCAACCTTAGCCAGCATGAAGACGAGGAGCGCACATTAGCGTTGGGCGCTAAACGGTATTTTGTTAAGTCTAATACTCCCCTGTCTGATATCGTAGAAGCAATAAAAGAGCAGTTAAAGAAGTAAGCCTTTGGGGTGGGTATGTTTTCTGATATAGCAAAAATAAAAAAGATTCTTCTTGAGCAGAGCTATATCAGTCAGGAGGATCATACCGCCGCTGAAGCAGCCGAACGCAAAGGCGAGCCTTATATAGACTACTTAATTCATAGTGGTCTGCTTAGCTATGCGCTCCTTGGGCAGGCTATTGCCGAGTCATATCACCTACCGTTTGCTGATTTAAGTGTCAATGCTCCGGTAAAGGAGCAAGTACAGTTATTGCCCGAAGATGTTGCCCGTGCTGCTCACGCTATTGTTGCTGCAGTTACAGATGGCGACGTATTGATCGCAACCGACACCCCAGAGACGCTTAAGGTCGAGCAATTAAAACAGTATTTTCCTAAAAAGAAAGTTCACATCGCCTATACCTTGCCAGCCTATATCTCCGATAATATGCGGCTCTACGATCAGCCCCTCGAAACACGATTCTCCAAGATCATCACAAGTGGCCAGCGCATCGCGCCTGAGCTGGTTGATGAAATAATTAAAGAAGCAGTTAGCTACAGGGCATCAGATATTCACTTCGAGCCACAACTCAACGAGGTTATTATTAGGTTCAGGGTCGATGGTATTTTGCATGAGGCCGGCAGGTTACAGAGTGAGCAATACGACAATATCCTTAACCGTATAAAAGTTGAAAGTGGCATGCGTATCGATGAGCACATGAGCACCCAAGATGGTGCAATGCGGCGCCAAGACGAAACTGCCACGACTGATCTCCGTGTATCGCTCGTTCCGACCGTCCGCGGTGAAAAGGTAGTCATGCGCGTACTAAGCTCATACGTGCAAGGCTTTACACTTACCGACTTGGGGTTCCAAAAAGAGCGCCAAGAAGAGATAGAAGAATATGCGCGTAAGCCGTTTGGCATGATCTTAACGGTTGGCCCAACGGGATCCGGTAAGACTACTACTTTGTATGCTTTTCTTAAACTATTGAATGATCCGCGCATCAACATCACTACTATTGAGGATCCGGTTGAGTATAAGATGCCGGGAGTTAACCAAATCCAGGTTCGCGAACAGAGCAATATGACCTTTGCTAAAGGTTTACGCTCGATCGTGCGCCAAGACCCTGATGTTATCTTGGTGGGTGAAATTCGTGATCGTGAAACGGCCGAAATAGCGGTCAACGCTGCTCTGACTGGTCACCTACTGCTATCTACCTTTCACGCTAACGATGCAGCCACTTCAATCCCCCGCCTGATTGACATGGGGATCGAACCCTTCTTGTTGGCGTCAACGCTCGAGGTAGTTATTGCCCAGCGACTTGCCCGTAAGATTTGTGATCGGTGTCGTTACAGTGTTTCTATTACCGAGGTTCTACAAAAGCTACACAACGGCAAGCAGCTGGCGCGCTATTTTGCCAAGAGTGATACAGTCTATGCCGGTAAAGGCTGCAATGTTTGTAGTGGCACTGGCTACCGGGGCCGTATCGCTGTATTTGAGATAATTGCAGTCACCCCTGAACTACAAGATCTTATAGCGACCTCCCCTAGCGCGGCTGATATTTGGCGCCTGGCCCAAAAGCAAGGAACCAGATCAATGTTTGAAGATGGTATCACTAAAGTTAAAAGCGGTGCCACTACCCTGGCGGAACTCTTAAGGGTTGTTGAGCTGCCCCGACACGAGGCGTAATGGCTAGTAATACTATCCCCAAACACCTGCGGCATATCGCGCGTCCAGCGGGTAAGGATCGTGAGTATTTTACAAATAATTTTGTTATGCTGTTGATCGCTGGTGTTCCTATAAGCCAGGCTCTCGGGTCACTTGAGGAGACGACTCGCTCAAAACGCATGAAGCGTGCGTTACAGCGTATGCGGTACGATATTGACAATGGCTTATCACTCGGGAAGGCGCTCAGGACAAGTAGGTTTGTCTCGCGCCAGACATTATCTTTGGTTGAGCTGGGCGAAGCTTCGGGACGTCTCATTGAAAATTTAAAAGTAGCCGTACGACAAGAAGAAAAACAACGACTTTTTAAAGCTAAAATTCGCTCCGCTCTGCTGTACCCCACCTTTGTTATTGGCTTAACGGTGATCGTTGGGCTTGGGGTTGCGTGGTTCTTGCTGCCGCGTCTTGCGGAGACATTCGAAGACCTAGAGGTAGAGCTACCTCTCATCTCACAGATTCTTATAGGAGTGGGCGCCTTTCTTCAGCAGTACGGAATTATCGCCGTGCCGGTGGGCATAGGAGTTGTCCTCCTCTTGATCTATATATTGTTTTTTGCACCGAAAACACGCAGTATCGGTCAGCATATTCTTTTCGTAACTCCAGGTATCAAAAAGCTTTTGCTCGAGGTGGAGCTCGCTCGTTTTGGGTATCTCCTTGGTACACTTCTTGATGCTGGATTGAACGTTAGTCAGGCATTCTTGGCGCTCGAGAGCGCCACAGGCATGCCCCAATATCAGGGTTTGTACCGGCATATGCGTAGTTCAATCGAAGACGGATATAGCTTCAAAGACTCCATAAAACAATATCATCGTGTTAATAAGTATATCCCGCCAGCGGTGCAGCAAATGATAATTGCTGGTGAGCAATCTGGCGCATTACCCGAGACCCTGCGTAACATTGGCTCAATCTACGAAGAAAAAGCCACTATTACAACCGATAATCTTGAAGCTACTATTGAGCCGATACTGTTGATCGTAGTGTGGCTCGGTGTCATGGCAGTAGCGGTTGCTGTGATCGTACCGATTTACAGTCTGATTGGGGGGCTTGATGTCTCGTAGTATACAGCAGCAAGGGTTTACGCTTATTGAGATGCTCTTATCAATTGCAATTATCGCAACCTTGGGTGGGCTATCGATGCCTGTGTACGCTACTTTTTTGGCACGTAATGACCTGCACACTAACAGCGAAGCAATTGGGGCTGCTCTGAGGCGCGCCCAGGTATATGCACGGGCGGGTAATGAAGACAGTGCCTGGAGTGTAAAGGTGCAACCTACCGCGCTCGTTCTTTATAAGGGTACGACATTTTCGACCCGCGACATCGCATATGATGAGACGACTAGCCTCCCGGACACGCTACTCGCATCTGGTATGACAGATGTCACTTTTTCGAAATTGACAGCGCTCCCTACTGCCACCGGCACAGTTACGCTTACTGCGAACGATGGCAGTACAAGGACAATAACGATTAACACAAAAGGAACGGTTAGCTACTAAAATATGGAGTCACGGCAACAGTCTGGGTACACACTAATTGAGCTGCTGCTCTATATTACAATTTTGAGCTCGCTTTTGCTTGCGGTGAGCTCCTTCTTCACGGCTACAGCAAGTATGCGAGTTAGAAATCAGGCAGAAAACGATGTCACTGCGCAGGCCAGTGCGATTATGGAGCGGATAACTTTTACTATTCGAAATGCCGACAGCATCACCGCTCCGACAACTGGTGCGACGGGTGCACAGCTTAACCTTGTGGTGCCTACTGCTGGGCTCTCGCCAACTATCTTTGAGCTGAATGGCCCAGTGCTGCAAATTCGTGAAGGCACAGGCGCTGCTGTGGCGCTCTCGAGCCCCTCGGTGACCGTTAGTAATTTGCAGTTCAAAAATGTCACGAAGGCTGGCACTGCAGGGAGCGTACAGGTGACATTTACCGTTTCAAAGGTGAACGCAGGGAATCGCGAAGAATTCAATTTTCAAAGGACCTTTACGGCTACGGGGACGCTACGATGATACGCGAACGGGGCTACATTGCTTTAATGGCGGTATTGGTGGTTGGCGCTGCATGCCTTGCGATCGCGACCACAATGCTCACCATGGGGGTTGATACGCAACGTGGGGTCATTATTTCTGAGCAAGCCGCACAAGCGCGCGGCCTCGCCCATGCTTGTGGCGAAGAAGCCCTGCAGGAAATTAATCAGTCCACTACCTTCACAGGAACAAATACTCTGACACTTGGGCAGGGTGGGTGCAGCTATACGGTCACCAATATTGCGGGGCTAATTACAATAGATGCAATAGGAACGGTGAAAAATGTTGTGTGTAAGGTCAAAATCTATGCTACAATAACAGCACAAAGCATAAGCATCACTTCATGGCAAGAGATCGGGTGATGTTTTGAAATAAGATACACCATAAGAAAGGGTTGGGATTAATTTATGGTCAGGTCACTTTTCAAAAAACAAGGCGGGTTCACTCTGCTAGAAGTCTTGCTCGTTGTTGCCATTTTGGCCATATTGGCAGGTATTGTCATTGTGGCGATCAATCCAGGCAAACAACTTGGCGACAGCCGAAACTCACAGCGTCAAGCCGATGTTAATACAATCTTGAATGCAGTATATCAATACTCTCTTGATAATAATGGCACAATTCCGTCGGGCGTAACTGCAACTGCAACAGAGATTTGCGCTACAGGCGCCGCCTCTTGTACTGGCCTCGTTGACTTAAGTACTATTACGGCAAGCGAGAAATACCTCACGGCTATGCCTAAGGATCCACAATGTACCACAACCTGTGCGACAAACGGCACGGGCTACAAGATCAGCAAGAGCGCCAATGGGCGTATAACAGTCACCGCAACTGGTGAGGGTAAGACGATCACTGTTACTCGCTAATTGTTAGTAACATATAAAAATAGCGCCAAGTTTGGCGCTATTTTTACAGCCTGAGTACCTAGCTGCAAGTAGATGTCCCCTATTTTCCAGAGGAAATAGGTTTAATACGGTATCATAATAAGATGAAGATAGCTATTCCAGACCTTCGCCAGAAGGTTATTATGAAGACAATCGTAATCACCGGCGGCAGCGATGGCCTTGGTAAAGCTCTTGCTGAAAAGCTCGCACCTGAAAACAAAGTTATCATTCTTGCCCGCAGTAAAGCGGCCCTACATACAATCGCTCAGGACCTGGGCTGCGCATATTATGTCTGCGATGTACGCGATGCCAAGCAAGTTGCTGGTACTTTTGAGAAGATTACCAAAGAACATGGCAAAATAGATGTACTCATTAATAACGCCGGAGTAATCGTAAACGGAGAACTAGACAAGATCTCAGATGAAACCATTGAAAACGTCATCACCACCAACACGCTTGGCACAATCTATGCCGCTAAGCAAGCCTTTGCTCGTATGAAGCAGCAACAGCAAGGTCTTATCCTCAATGTCGTTTCGACCGCTGGCTTAACAGCCAAAGCCACTCGTGGTGTTTATAATGCCTCAAAATGGGCAATCACTGGTTTTACGAAGGCGCTGCAAGAAGAAGCCGCAGAATACAATGTGCGCGTAACGGGTTTTTACCCGGGGACAATTAAAACCAACCTATTTGCCAAAGCTGGGCTGCCGATTAGCGGCAAGGCGCTTACAACCGACCAAGCCGTCAAGGCGATTGAATTTGTGCTGTCCTGTGATGACGAAGTATTAGTCCCAGAGATTGGAGTGCGACCATTATGAATAGTATTATAGACCCAAGGCTAAATGATATTGATGATTGCCTGTACCGTGTTGCGATACGAGTGTTGATTGTTCAGGACGACAAGGTGCTTCTGGTCAAAGAAGCTGATGGTGACTGGTGGGCGCTGCCGGGCGGCGGCATTGATCATGGAGAAACCATCGAAGACTCGTTAGTGCGCGAGGTTGAAGAAGAGCT
>DASUUR010000055.1:0-25796 GCA_036373975.1 Saccharimonadales bacterium (SeqCode) | reverse complement strand
TAGCGCACGTCGTCAGGAATGGGCGAGAACACTACCATCGTCTCACCAGGCTGCAGCTGCTCGGCCTCGCGGATTTCCATAATATCTTGATAGCGCCGATGAATTTCAAAAGCAAGGTCCGGTCGAGCCTCGGCATACGGCAAGAGATTTAAATAGCCAGTGGTGAATACCTGCTCAAGTTGATCACCAAATTCAGAGTATAGCTTGCCTTCGCGACGCTCATATAAAAACGTACTCTCCATAGGCATGAAGAGTCGTTCAGACAGGTCGGTTTCCTCGTCAAGGCGTAGGCTTGCCTCGTAGTTGCGTTCAAATTCGTGGAAACGCACAAAGTCGCGCTCACGCTGTGCCGCTACCGCCTCCCTAGTTTCGCTAACCCCTACCGACATCCCGCTCCTTACCGAGCAAGACGTCAGCCTAAACGGCTACCGTTTTAACTTCCTGCTCGGGAATCTCTATAGGTAGCTGTATCGGGCTTTCACCGTTGCGGCACAGCTCACGAATTACACGTGATTCCAGGCTACCAGAGAATTAACTTTTAATTGTGTTTTTATTGTAACGCTATCTGTAGCGTTTGTCATTGTGTTATTGACACTACTCGATCACGCCAGGTGCGATGTCTGAATGGCGCATGGGGCGCTGCTTGATAAGCAATGCGAAAGGAATAGATGCTGCCATCAAAGCTGCTGCCGTTGCGAATACAGCGCGCAGGCTCTCGGTAAAGGCATCAACAACTTTGCCACCAAAGGCTTTTTGTTGGGCGTAGAATTGCTGCTTCGCGGCTTCTTTTTGCGCCTCAGGCATGTTTGCCGAGTCCAATGCCTTCTCGACACCGTTGTTGATTTTTTCGCGAGTTTCACTCATGTTGAGGGTCAGTAATGTATTGGCATCGGTCTCACCAAGCATTTGGGCAGATTGCGGCTGCTGCTTCAGGGTCTGGATATACGCGTCGTTCTTAACTTCACCGATCTGAGAAGTAACCCCTGCTGTTAGCATGGCACCAAGAACCGCTGCACCTAGTGTCGAGCCAAGGCCACGGAAAAGCTGCGATGAAGCGGTGGCCGCGCCAAGATCTTTTTGCTCAAACTCGTTCTGTACAATAATGTTAATCACGGGGAAGGTTAAGCCAATTCCAAAGCCGGCAATCGCCATAAGAATAGCTTCCTGCCAATAGGCACTCGATTCATTTAATAGAGTGAGCGCTAACAAGCTGATAGCAGAAATGGCCAGACCCCCAACAAGGATCGTCTTATACTTACCGCTTTTCGTTACCCATACCCCAGATACGATACTGCTCACCGTAAGTGCGCCAATTAGTGGCAGCAGCATCAGGCCGGCTTGAGTTGCGCCCGCGCCAAATACCTGTTGGTTAAATTGGGTGAGGTACAGAATCGCACCAAGGAATGCCGCGCCGCTGAGTAACGCCACCACACTCATAGTGGTAAAGTTGCGCTGCTTAAAGAAGCTGAGCGGAAGAATAGGCTCCGCAGCACGACGTTCGGCCCAAATAAAGGCTAGTGTTGCCAGAATTGCAAGAATGAATAGCGATATCTTTATAGCTATGCCAGCTATTCCTGTGGCAGAAATCAGGCCGGCAAAGATGTAATCAACATTTTCAACAGCTAACACAAGCGACGCAAGTGCCAGGGCAATAAGTCCAGCGCCCAGATAGTCAATACGTGGTTTTGCGCTGTGCTTAATAGGTGGACAATAAATGGCGATCAATATCAGCGATAGAATACCGATTGGCACATTAATCCATAGCGTCCAGCGCCAGTCGGTGGTAAGGCCAAGTATGCTATTACCATCAGTTAAGAAGCCTCCGAGTACCGGGCCAATAACAGACGCCAAGCTAAAGACACCACCAATTACTCCCTGCCATTTACCACGCTCTCGGGGCGCAAATAAGTCGCCAACAATCGTAAAGGCGTTGCTCATAACAATACCACCACCAATACCTTGCAAGGCCCTAAACCAGATCAACTGTTCGATACTTTGCGCCGATCCGCTGAGCAACGAGGCGAGCGTGAACAGCCCTACACCAATCAAGAGCATCGGGCGCCGGCCAAACACATCGGACAACTTACCGGCAATTGGCACAATAATTGTGCTAGTGAGCAAATAAGCCGTAACAATCCAACCAAGACTGCTAAAGCTATTAAACTCTTCTGTAATATTTGTCAGCGCAGTGGTCATAATTGTCTGATCGAGCGCCACCAGGAACATACCTGACATAACAGCGAGCATGACAATAAGCTTCTGCTTAAATGATATATGATGTAACATACCTATCCTTTGTTAGTTTCGGGAGTGAGTGCGCTCCGCAGCGTTTCGAGCCGCGCACTGAGTGCTGAGGTTATCTCCTGTAAGCTTTCCTCGGCACAGACCCCAAGTATTTTACAATCTTGGTCGCCGCCGATAATAAATAGCTTATCTCCAGGGGTGATATTCATCTTTTCTCTAGCTTCAGCCGGAATTACGATTTGCCCCTTCGCCCCAACAGTTGCAGTACCATAAAATGTTACGTGGTGCATAGCTCACTCCTTTTGGTTCGTTATACATGTTATACAAGTTATACATTTCCGTCAAGCTTAGCGCCGTCATGGAACTATGGTATAGTGAAGCTTGCTTTTACTACATAAGCGAAGGATACGTAATGATACAAATACAGAATGTCTCTAAGACATACGGCAAGGGCGCCACTGCCTTCCAGGCCCTACAAGACGTCAGCTTTGAAATTCCAGATGGAGCAAGTGTTGCGATCATCGGTCGTTCTGGCTCGGGTAAATCAACCTTGATGCATGCTATAAGCGGCCTCGACCGCCCGCAGGCTGGGCAAATAATCGTTGATGGTCAAAATATTTTGCAGCTTTCCGCTAAAAATATCGACGCTTTTCGATCTCGCAAGATGGGGTTTATTTTTCAGTCATTTTTTGTGCAGGGTGACGAGACCTGCTTTGCGAATGTGAGCCTCCCGCTCGAGATCGGCGCTGTTAGCGAAAAGGATCGCAAGCAACTGGTCGAAGCCGCGCTCGCAAAGGTTGAGCTAAGCGATAAGCGGAACGTAAAGGCACGTGACCTATCCGGTGGGCAAAAACAGCGCTTGGCAATCGCCCGCGCCATTGTACATAGCCCCCGAATAATCTTTGCCGACGAGCCAACTGGCAATCTAGACACCACCACCGGGGATGTCATTGAAAAATTATTATTTGGCTTTAACAAGGAGCTTGGCAGTACCCTGATTATCGTGACACACGATCCAGAATTAGCCGCCCGCTGCGATATGCAGATTCACCTGCTTGATGGAAAGATCGAAAAGATAACGACAAGTGCCGCAGCCCCACAACCACAAGCTCAGACCACAGGAGGCACATATGCAGTTTAAAGATCTACTCAAAAGAAGCTGGAAGAATGTCCTAAAAAGCAAAGTACGCTTCATCTTAACATCGCTATCGCTAGCCGTGGGCGCTTTTACGATTTCACTAACCTTAGCCATTACCACTGCGGCGAGCGATACCTTCAATAAATCATTCGGTGCGCAGATTCAAAAGGATGCACTGCTTATTACTGCTAAGGGCACTGCCACGCGTGGCGGCCTACAATCCGAAGAGGATCGCAAAAATAACGATAAATCTTACAGCGAAAGCCTGCTAAAAGATGCAGATGTTGAGAAGCTTCGCAGCATTAAAGAGATCAAAGACGTTGAGCCAGTCTATCGTTCAACCGTCACCACCCTAAATATTAACGGGCAGAAGTTTAGCACCTACGCCGTGAAGCCACTCACCCTGCAGGAACAACCAGACTTAGCAGTTGGTGAGCGCGAAGCAATCGGCACCGATGGAATCTTCTTGCCGGAGAGCTTCGTCACCAAAGCAGGCCTCGAAAAGGATTCTGCCGTTGGTCAAAAAGTCACTGTTGGCAATGAGGTAATGGATTACCGCACGGGCGAAAAAACACTGTTATCAGCTGAAGCGACAATTAAAGGCGTAGTAAAATCCGAGAGCGATCCAGCATTCGACGAAGCATATATGGCCGTTGAGATAAACAATCAGCTCGCCAAAAAACAATTTGAATACGACAAGAGCATGGGATACACCACCGAGCTGTCGTACGATGTTATTAACACCCGTGCACTGTCGGACAAACAGGCAGATATTGATGCTGGCATGAAAGCACTCGAAGACGCTGGCTACAAAGTTTACAGCATTGCAAAGATCAATGAAGAGTTCTTAGGCCAGATCAACATTATTCGCTTATTCCTGCTGGGAATCGGTGGTATTGCGATCTTAGCTGCAGTGTTTGGTGTTATCAACACCCAGTACATGACCGTTTACGAACGCACCCGCGAGATTGGCATTATGAAAGCCCTTGGCATGTCAAAGGCTGGCATATTAAGCTTGTTTTCACTCGAAGCAGCCTGGATTGGTGTCGCTGGTAGTGTCATTGGTATTGTGCTATCGATTCCGGTAATTATGCTGATCAACTCAGCTGCAAGCGGTTCAGGTAGCTCTGCTCCTGGCGCGTCACTTACTATAATTAACGTACTGACGGTGATCGCCTCCCTGGGGTTGATCGCTCTGCTAGCTGGGCTCTTGCCCGCTAGACGGGCGGCAAAGCTTGACCCAATCGAAGCCTTACGCACCGAATAAAATTAATACGCCCCTCGTTCGAGGGGCGTATTAATTAGTAGCAGTCGAACTATACTGGGCTGTTACTCTGCGCCTTGCATGCATTCGTGTCATTGAAACACTGAAGCGTCTTTATGAAGGCCTGTTCGTAGCCATCGACCATTTTTGGAATCGAGAAGAATTCTTCGACGTGTTTTCGACAGTCTCGGGCTTTAATCTTTTTAATATTCTGTACTGCCTCAATCATTTCGGCCACAGAATCTACAATAAACCCGGTCTTACGGTGCGCAATTACCTCAGGCACCGAACCACGCCGCAAAGCAATTACGGGCGTGCCACAGGCCATCGCCTCAACCATGGTCAAGCCAAACGGCTCTTCCCACTGAATTGGCATCAAAAAGGCCTTGGCTTTCTGGAAGTACCGCACAGCGGCGTCACGCTCTACAAAGCCGAGGTATAGGATCTTTTCGTTAAGGTGCGGCTTTACGTGCTGTTCAAAGTACTCTTGCTGGTCAGAATAGACGGGACCTAAGATTAACAAGCGATTATCGGTTTGCTGCGCAATCTGTATGGCCTCTTTGACGCCCTTTTCAGGCACGATTCGACCCGCAAAAAGCAAATAATCGTCTTTTTCTTCAGTAAAAGAAAACAGCTCAGTATCTATACCGTTATAGACAGTTGCCATGTACGGTAAGTCTGGAGCTGGAATGCGTTGGTTATCTGAGATCGAAACAAAAAATTGACTTGATGTGTGGTACATTTCAAGCACCTCACGGAAAAGTGGCCCAATCGGATCGTGTAGCGTATATACCACTGGTACATCGGGATAAAGGTGGACGTACGGCAATGCCGACTCTGGGTGGTGGAAATGCAGGAGATCAAACTCTTTCTTGCGAGCTCGCTCGAACATGTCCTTGACCAGGAAGTTATCCCAAATTCCTGGTATATTATGCGATAACGCATCGATATTCTTTAGTAAACCGGCAAATTCTTCGTAATTGTGGACTAGTGGTCGAAGATTCTGTGTCTCAACATCTGCGCACAGATGTGTGCCGTTCGGTCCGTAGTAAGTTACCGTGTGTCCCCGTTTTGTAAGTTGCTCACTGATCGCTACCGCAAGATCAATGGGTGCGTACACCATATCAGCTGGACGCGGCGCAGGTAAATACCCTCGAACCATCGTCGCAATTTTCATGCATCCTCCCTTGGCCTAAAGGCCTATTGGTACTTCTTCTATTTTACCACGAATAGGTGTAGCGCCGGTGTTAACTCGATAATAGTTAAGAAATATTTAATAAAAAGAGGCGCATGCCCGGAGTTTTCACTCCAGACATGCGCCTTGGTCAGTTCACCTTCCATGCCTCGTACGTGTAGTAGTCGAACACGGTCGGTCGCATGACCGTGCTGATCTCGTTGCTGGTGGCCGTCAGGGCCCCTTTGTTGAAGATCAGCGCGCGCTTCAGCACGTTCTGGTCGACTTCCTTGGTGTCGACGGCGAACGCTTCGATGCTGCTCGCCCGTGCGTACAGGGTTTCGGCGCGGAGACTCGGGGATCCGATGATCCAGCCCCAGTCACCGAAACTCGGAACATTCTCGTGATACGGCATCACGCCCAGGCCAGCCGCAGCCATGGTGCGCAGCACGCAGAGGAAGGTCTCCTTTGCGTGATACGGCGACGTCGATTGCACGACCACGATGCCGTCGGGCGACATGACCTGCTTGATCTTGCCGTAGAACTCCATCGAGTAAAGCTTGGCTAGCTCCACCGAGTTGGGGTCCGGCAGATCAACGATCACCACGTCCCACGGACCAGATTTCGCCGACACAAACTGATCGGCATCGATCGTGAAGACGTTTACCGACCCGATGCTCTGGGTGGTTTCGGTGGTGTCGCAGGCAGATCGGCGTGAGCCATCGGACGCAACAACTTCGTTGCAAACCGTCTTTTCGGCCTGGCCAGTCTCCATGTACACCTCACGCTGCTCGCCGGTGTCAACGATACCGCTAGGCAACGTGGCGTGCACCCGGGCATCATCGAATGAACCCTGGTTCAGCTGGCGCAGCACCGGGTCGGTACTGGCCAGCTTGATCATGTCGGGGTCGAGGTCGACCAGTGTGACGTCGGTGACTTCCTTGTACTTCAGGACTTCACGCAGCGCCATACCGTCGCCACCACCCAGGATCAGCACCCGCTGTCGCGCCGCCGCCAAAGTCATGGCGGGGTGCGCCAGCAACTCGTGATAGATCGCCTCGTCCACGCTACTGAACTGCTTATTGCCGTTCAGATAGAGCTCGTAGTTGTGATCAGCCGGATTGCTCGGGTGAGGTCCCCGGGTGACCACGATCTCCTGATACTTGGTCGAGAGCTGGGTGATGATGGGGTCTTCGTACAGCTTCTGGTTGAGTATTCTCGCCCAACCATCGACATTGATCATGCCGAACACGGTTGCAGCTACTACCACCAGGGTGGTCGTGGCACAGACGAACTTGCCAAATTTCTCCCCCAGCAGACCACGCTGCCAGAAGAAGATCAACGCCACAATTGCAACCGCCAGGTTACAGCCGGCCACGAAGAAGCTGATATGCGTGATGGGCACGTAGCTTCGCAGCAGCCAGATCCAGGCAACGACGCCCAGAGCACCACCGATGTAATCCCACGCCCAGGTACCGGCAATGTTACTCCCGAGACTGTTTGTGAAACGTTCGTTGATGCGCATCACCAGCGGGATCTCGATGCCGATGAGCAGACCAATGATGCAGATGTACACGATCTTCACCGCAGGGAAGTCCTCCGGCATCGCAGCAAACAGCGCCTGCATCACAATAGGCGCAAATCCGCCAAGCAACACCAGCAGCAACTCTGCCAGGATGAACAGCTCCACCAGGGCTTTCGTCAGCAACTTCTGCAAGAAGCCACCGATACCCATCATGCAGAACATGACGCCGATGGTAATACTGAACTGCTCGATGGAGTTGCCCTGCAGGTAGGTGTTGACCGTGCTCAAGACGTACTCGTAGATCAGCCCAGCCGCACCCGTAAAGAGCATGACAAAAGCCAAAATTGCTCTTGGACCCCACAGCTGAGTACGCGAACTTCTGATTTCGAAGTCCAAATTCAGCGGTGGGGCTGCCAGTGTCGACATGTACACCCCTATGGTCGATTGTTCCGATGTGTTAACGCTATTAAAGCGTGCAAGACCAGCTGGTTTAGCCAGATGGTCCCGGTAAATTGTTGGGTGAACCCCGACGCACAGAATCGTGCGTCGGGGTTCACTGGACGTGAAGGGATCAGATGTAGGCGTTGATACCGGTGATGAAACCGATGCCGATGCCCACCAGTCCGACCGTCAGCGAGACAGCCAGATTCTCGTGGTACACGCCCCGGCTGCTGTGCGTCAGTCGCCAGGTCAACACCAGAGCAGTCAGCACCCGGCCAGCCGGCACCACCAGGGTGCACTGGGCCAGCGAGATCGCGTACGAGAGGAGGTCAGTCCCCCACCCGCTGAAGTCACCACTGATGCTGAACCAGAGCGTCACGCTCATCGCCAACAGCAGCAGCCCAGCATCGAAAGCCGCCGGCAGACTTCCCTGCCCAACGCGGTTGTCGATGTCACAGCCGAGCGCCAGCCGCCAGAAAGCGCAGTAGGCAGCGTAGATCACGACCAGCGTGACCACACCCACAGCACTGAACAGCACCGCACTCAGAAGCCCAGGCAACAGTTCCTGCCCACTGCCCGAGAACGAAGCACTGACGATGATGCCCAGCGACATGTACGAACACGCTTCCAACACCGCCACCGCGAGATTGCCCTCGGCGATGAGCTTGGTGTTGTTGACGTGTCGCACGATGATCCAGTCGAACGCGTAGGTTGCCGCCGTGAACACGACAATGGCCAGCAGGCCATCGATCATGAACATCATCAGGCCGTCGCCGTAACTCGGTCTGTCGCTCTTGATGAGCGACCCGGATGCAGCGAGCATCACGCCCAGGTATGCAGCGGAGCGATTGACCGCCGCGGCGGCGTTGCCCCACTTGAGCTGTTCCCGGTCATCGAACGGCGTGATCCTGTCGTGGATCAGCCGGTAGATGAACAACAGAATGAGCGAGGCTAGCACGTACGAAAGCCCCGTGCCGAACCCTGACAGAATGGTCGTAGCCATGATTCACTTGCCTCCACCACCGGGGCCGCCTGCGCGAGCCACCGGTCCTGCGTTGCGGGCACTGGGGTCCTTGGCCTGGGCAGCGAGCCCAGACTTGCCGAACTGAGTGTTGTTGAACCGAGCCGCCGCCATGGGCGACTGAGCACCGTAACGGGGGGCACTTCCCATGTGGGCGAAGTAGGCCGATCCGTTGTAGCGGTGCTTCTTGTTCCACTCGTCGTACTCGTAGCCGTAGTGGTACGGGTTCGGTCCGCCGATCAGGTCGCTGAACAGTCGGAACTGCCCGTAGAACACCCAGAAGGAGTTCCCGTTGCTGTCCGTCTGCCAGTTGCCGAACTGCGGATCGCCCACGTAGGCCATGCCAGGCGGTGCGGCATCCTCGACCATCTGGTCGTTGAAGTCGCCAGCCGCCTTGCTGAGAATGTCCATGCCGACTGCGTCGGCATTCAGCTCGTCAGCCTCTACCCAGTAGATGCCCTTGGCCACGTCAGCCGGGTTGTCATACTTGGCGCAGTAGTTCTCCGAGGGCTCGGGCCTGCCGGACGAATCCGGCTTGCCATTCACCAGCACGAAGAGCTTGTGACAGAAGACGTCCTCGATCTCGCCGAAGAACTCGGCGTGATCGTGGCTGCCATCCGGCCAGTCCTTGCGCGGATCGATACCCAGCTTGTCCCAGTGACCACGGTCAACCGTACCTTCGGTCTTGAAACCACCGAAGGCCCAGTGACTGTCACTTGCCAACACCGTTTCAGGGCCGAACTGCGCGAAGTGGTTGGCCGTGTCCGGCTCCACGAACACCGGGGGGTATTCGTAGTCCTTGTCAGTCGTCCAGTCGGAGTCTTCGTCCCAGCTGGTGCGATTGATGATGACCGACGAGTCGACCCGAAGGTCGAGCAACGTCTGCGACTCACTCCGCGGCAGCTCCCCGAGCTTGACCCGAACGTTGGCCTCCTCCGTTGCGAAGGCGGCCTGGTTCTTGGTGATCTGCTCGGAGTACTCCGCCACGACGGCGTAGTTGGGTTTGGGCTTGGCGACCTCGGTCTGCATGTTGCCGAACGCCGTGGCAGTGGTTGCCTGCCGGTCGTTGAACGGTTTCATGAGACGATCGACGGCCTCGGTCTGCTTCGCGTATTTCGCCTTGACACCGTTCATGTCCGCCGCGAGGGCGGCATGACGGGTGTTGAGGTTGTCGAAGGCAGCCTTGGCATCGGCGGTGAGCTTCGGCGCATTGTCCTTGGCGATCACCACTTTGTCGATCCACTGGAAGGGCTCCTGGCTGAGGGTTGTGGCCTCGTCCTTGAGACGCCGGACATCCTTGATGCCCGTCTCCAGTTCAGCCTGCCGTGAGTCGCTGTACGCCCCGATAACCGCCTTGACCTTTTCGTTGTAGGTCTTGTCGGCCTCGTCGAGCTTGAGCTTCGCACTGGCAAAGTTGCCCTCGTGGCGATCCTGCGCCTCGTACGTCTTCAAGAAGGCGTACTTCGCGTCGTTGAGCCTGGTACCAAAGCTGCTTTCAGCCGTGGCAACCTGCTCGCGAACACTCTTGATCTGGCCAGGCAGCGTGTCAGCTTCCCTGTTCAATTGCTCGGGCGGCCCGCAGGCCGAGAGCAGCGCCAGGGCAGCAAGCACTGCCACTAACTTTCTCTTCACGACACCTCCTACAGTGTCTAGATGCGAATGAGCTGTGAGCGGCTGAACACAACCCCTTGGCCGGGGTATGAATGCGCAGTTTCGATCACGATTCCACGGGCGACAGGGTGTTCGTAGCCCACGATAATCGTCTTCGGGACTGCAGGAAGATCTCCTTGCGGAAAAGCTTCCACGACGCCAAAACTGATAGGCGACTGCACGCTGGCGAAGGCCTCGAGACCCAACAACTCAGGCGGTTCCTGGCCAGGCCAGGGAACTTGCTGAGCGTTGAAACTGTAGGCCAGCCCCGGCAGACCCTTCAGCACGACGTCGCCGATCTCATCGATCGGCTTCGTCACACTACTGGCACCGGCCGGCAGCTCCATGCATGCGAACACTTCGTTCAGCACAAATGGTCCAAATGCGAACGTAACGATGTGGCTTGCGCCAATCACCGTCGCTTTGCACTGGATGTCACTGAATCGGCCTTCGGCCTCGCCAAGTGTCGTGAACAGGCTGGGGTCGATAGCGCCCTCAACCAAATTCAGACACAGTTCGTCGGGACTCTGGTCGATGTAAACATCTGATCTTTGAGGCATAAAAAATACACCTCCCTTCTTTTTAACGTCCACCGGTACTCCGGCCGGTATCGATAGATACTTAGAACTTTTTATATCAGAAAATTAAGAAAAAGTCAACTTACTCTAGTCCTGCTTGCTCAGCATCCTCAAAATAGGTGCAATCTCGTGTGAATACTTCCTATTAAGTAAAATGGAAAACACACAAAGAAGATCCAAGAACAATAAAAAGCCGAGCAGGAATCCTTCATAGGTATATTCGCTCAAGGGCATTAATCCCCAAGTGGCAAAAAATAAGACATAAGGAATCATTGTAATAATAATTACCGCCCAAAGCGTATCCCTTGTTGGGTTATTTGACTGTCCGGAAATAAAAAGCATTGTGATTAATGCGAAGAGCATCAGTAATGCCGTCCCTACGCTTGATTGAGCCAACCCCAAGCAATCAAAAATAGTTATATTAAAATTAGCCAAATGAGTTAGGGCGATCGTAAGGCCTAATGAAGACCAGAAAAATATCCGCCATAATACTAGTCTAAGTATAAGTTTTCTAAGAGACGTTTTGTTCACCGGGTCCCCATTACGACTAGGGCTGGCTTGAAAGTTTAAGGCTATCAAGAATGCGCAGATAACTTGAGCCGATACAGCATAGAAATTTTCCATATCCCTAGTATATCAACCAACGATGAGTTGACCATTAAACCGTACGATGTTATTGTATAGCCACTCGTACGACTAGCGTCCACAAGGAGGACACAAATGAGTCTGGTTGAGTGGATCCTGTGGGGAGGCCTCGCCCTCCTCGTTCTGGCGATCGGCGGCGTCGCGCTGCTGGTCAGGAAGGGGCGCAACAGGGTCAAGGCCCGCGAGGCCGAAGAGGCCAGGGCAGCTGCGGCGGCCGACAAGGACCTCTTCGCACCGAAAGATCATGTTTCCGACCCCGAGAAGCTCGTGATCGGAAACATCGTCGAGTACGGCGGAACGCACGCCGTTCGCGGCTGCGTCGCCACCCAGCAGGGCAGCTACGGCTGGAAGGAGTACTACCTGGAGGGCCCGAACGAAACCATCGCATGGCTGGGCGTCGAGCGTGATGGCGACCTCAAGGTCACCATGTGGCACGACATCAAGGAACACAACCTGACGCCTGACCCCACCATCAAGTACGAAGGCGTCATCTACCGCAGGGAGGAGCGCGGAACGGCGCGCTACATCTGCAGCGGTACCACTGATCTCCAGCCCGAAGCCGGGCTCGTCGACTACGTGGACTACCGAAGCAGCGACGGGCTGCTGCTCTCCTTGGAGCGCTACTACGGCGACGATCAGGATCCCGAAGGGGTTCCTTGGGAGCTCAGCAAGGGCAGCGAGATCTATCGCCCTGTTCTGCTGATCTACCCGGGCGTCGCCAAGAAGTGACGTGCTGCAAAAAGCCTCACCTCCGCACTGCGGGGGTGGGGTGTTCTTTTTATTGAGAAATCTCTATCTCTTTTCTATCTTCTGTACCTCAATGGTACCCACGATACTGTACGCTTCATTGGGCTCCGGTGCGTTCAATAAGCCCGTCACCTTTACCTTTTGCTCAGTCTTACTAAAGGCAGGGTCTAACGAACGTAGGCCATAGTGCTTGCCATTCTCTGCCTGCAAACCTAGCGCGCACTCTAGGGTGCTTGGGCCGTCGCCCTTGTGTGGCAAGCAAACAATTTTCCCATCAAATACCACCGCTTCTTTTGCAGGTATAGTGACCTCTTTCTTGCCAAACGGCGAACGAAAACCGCCACTAATGTATAAGATTACCGCCAGCCCGGCCAGCAAAGCCACAATAATTGTTATAATGATAAGTCTCTTTTGTGCAGGTTTTTCCATATTTTTTGACCTTATTTATTAACTACAATAATACCAATATTTAGCAGAGTCGCAAAGCTTAGCCAGGCAATATATGGCCAAAGCAATTTCGCAGCAAGCGGCGAAGCCTCTTTAAAAGCGCGAATCGTTAGGAAGACCAACCACAGCAGCACTACAATAATTAGTAGCGCCCAAACTGTTAAGTGCGCCCCAAAGAACACTACAGACCAAAGGGTGTTAAAGACGAGCTGCGCGAGAAACAATGGTACCGCTGTCGAAGGTACCTTTTTTGCTTGCAACACCAGATAAAACGCAATGCCCTGGAGTAAATAGAGTATCGTCCAGACTGGGCCAAATACCCAGTTAGGCGGGGTGTAGAATGGCTTTTCGAGAGTGGCGTACCACGTAGGAATTTCTTGTATGGTGAATGCAGATCCGATGGCAGCTGCCATAAACGGTACCGCAATACATAGCAACAACAGAATAACGCGCCCTATGCCCTGCTTTAAGAAGCTCATGCTTACATAATAACACAGGTTTGGTGGCCGAGACTGCCCTGGAGCAGTCTCGGCCACGCGCTAAGGATGGACTCCATCCGCAGGCGAACAGGTCAGATCGTGCGCTGCCGCGAGAGCTTCAACCTTTGTTGTGCCGTCTTCGTTAAAGAGCTTGTCGTACCTGCCTAGCTTGATGTGGCCATACAGGCATTGAGCAGCTCGAAGCAACGAAGTCTCTCGCGCCTCGCGACCGTCTCTCCAAAGCAACACTTCGTAGGTCAAGCGATTCGCGACCTTACCATAGACAAGTCTCGCAAAAAACATCTGGCGCTTGAGTGCGGACTTTCTTACTACCAAACACATCTTGCGCAGCTTCGGGAAATTGCGCCGCAAATACAGCCATCTCTCGATACTGCAACGAGACAATCTTTCCTTAAGCACCGGAATCGATGGGTCGAATTCGTGGAGCCAGGCTTCCATGACATCGGCCTCACAGAAAATATCCATGTGAGGATCGTTCAGTGGATAATAGCCACACACCACAATGGCCTCGTAGCCACCTTCACGATAGACCTGTACGGCCCTTTTAAGGTGATTTTTGGCGATCTTCTGAAGCTCACCCCTCCAATTCAGCTTGAAACCGAACGCGATAACTGCCGAAGTTACGCTCTCGCTGGTAAGATCCACTATTTTATTATATTGTAAGTTCTACTTTACGCAAATTTTGCTGGCCAAGACCGTCGCTGGACGATCTTGGCCAAGCGTTTTTAGGGGTGGATACCGTCTACGTACTTGCAGGTACGTTCATGTTCAGTCGCCAGAGCGGGTACCTTTGAGGTACCGTCGTCGTTGAAGAACTGCTCGGGTTTTCCAGGAGTGAACCGGCCGTACAGACACTCTGCAGCCCGGAGCAAAGATGCTTCGATCCGTTCGCGACCCGGCTGACCAGGCAACGCCTCGTATTTGATACTGGGCGTCGCTTTACGACCAAACGTAAGCCTCGCGTAGAAACGCATACGCTCAAGCGCCGACTCGTCCATGGGAAGAAGCATTCGCCGAAGCTCTGGAAATTCCCGTGGCAAGTAGAACCAAGTCTCAGGAAGAGACAAGGACTTCCGCTCCTTCAACACAGGAATAGTCGAATCAATTCCGCGTATGAACTCTTCCATTACATCGGCTTCGCAGAACTTGTCAAGATGAGGCTTCTTCCTGGGGTGGTGGCCGCACACGATAATGGCCTGGTAGCCACCCCTTCTAAAAAGTCGTATCGCTGCCGTCAAACGACCCTCAAGCGCGGGCGTACGCCTCCCATCGTCTGTCAGTCTGAGGCCGAATACAACAATTGCTGAGGTCACGTTTCCGCTGGTAATGTTCACCAGTTTATTATAAAGAGATAACTATTTTAAGCCAAGTTCTTTGAGTTGCTTCTCTGGGATATCTGAAGGAGCTTCCATTAGTAGGTCGCGACTGTCACCTGTTTTAGGGAATGCCATAACATCACGAATACTTGGTTCGTTCTGCAGTAGCATCACTAAACGGTCAAGCCCCCAGGCAATACCACCGTGTGGCGGTGCGCCAAAACTGAAAGCTTTGAGCATGTGGCCAAAGTCGCGATCGATATTCTCAGGCTTGTGGCCAATTATCTCGAGGACTCTGCGTAAATCTTCGGGCCTGTGGTTACGAATACTGCCACCACCAATTTCGTAGCCATTCAGTACAATGTCGTACTGAGAAGTTAGGATGTCACCAATGTTCTGCTTGTTCTGCAGCCACTCACGGTGCTCTGGAATCGCTGCGCTAAAGGGATTGTGCGTAAAAGTCCACTCACCTTCGGCACCATGATGCTCTTGCTTGTTAGTTTTTTCAAAGAATGGGAAGTCCACAACCCAGGCAAAAGCCAAAAGGTTGGGATCGTCTGGATTCTCACGCAAGTCTGGGCGATCGGTGCCATATTTTGCCATAGCTTCAGCATAGCTGAGGCGTGGAAATGGCACCTGCTGAATGCGTTTTTCGGGGTAGAGCGCTTCGACAATTTTAATAAGAACCTTTTCGTTTAACGCCATGACATCTTCACGCTCAACAAAGCTCATCTCTAAGTCCATTTGCGTGAACTCTGCCTGGCGGTCACCGCGAGTGTCTTCGTCGCGGAAGCAGCGAGCAATCTGGAAATAACGCTCAACACCACCAACCATCAACAGCTGCTTAAACTGCTGCGGAGATTGAGGCAATACGAAGTATTTGTCGGTGTGAAGGCGGGCAGGCACCACGAATTCACGAGCACCTTCTGGGGTGCCCTTTGTGAGATACGGGGTTTCAATCTCAAGAAACTCTTCGGCATCGAGCTCGTCGCGTACCAACTTAATGATCTGGTGACGCTTTATAAGGTTATCGCGCATACGAGGCGATCGCATGTCGAGATAGCGATACTGCATACGCAATTCTTCACCAATTTCAGGCGCTTTTTCAATCTCAAATACCGGGGTTTCGGAATCATTAAGGATCTGGAGTTCCGTTACCGCCAGCTCAACTGTGCCAGTGGGCAAGTCAGGATTAATCTGTCGCTCGCCGCGTTTTTGCACTTTGCCTTTAAGCGATACGACGTATTCACTACGTAGTGTGCCGGCTTTTTCAAAGAGCTCTTTGTCACCACCACCCCAAAACACAGCCTGCAAAATGCCACTGCGATCGCGTATGTCTATAAAAATTAACTTGCCGTGGTCGCGACGGGATTGCACCCAGCCTTTTACCTCGACAATTTCATCCACCTTCGAAACGGTATCCGTTACCCAAATTCTATTCATTGCTTTGCATTATACCGCCCATAACAGTAGTAGGCAAGTTTCAAGGGTGGCCGCATTTACACTACAAGTACCTCCTGCTCGCCCGGTGGGGAGATAGTCGTTAACTTGTAGTGTAAATGCGGTCGTTATTTAATAACCTGTGAAGTAATCTGTCTTAACTGCTTTTTTCACGCCTTCAGCCTTAAGCGCCTTTTTAATTGCCTGGACCATAAGTGGCGGCCCTGACACATACGCCTGCCGATTCTGCAAATTAGGCACCATGTCGTGCAAGATTTGCTGCGTCACATATGGTGAAGTTGCGGTATCAACCCCTTTTACTGTGCCTTCTGGAATTACAGCTATTAGCTTGATGGGCAATTGGCGAAGCTCTGCAAGATACGCTAGCTCATCGGCACTGGTAGCGGCGTATACCAACACAACATCACGCTTTTCTTGCTGTTTACTCAGCCATGAAAGGTGGCTTAAATACGGGGTAATCCCGATACCTCCGGCAATGAATAGTAGTGGTACCGCCCTATTCTTAGGCAACACAAAGTCTCCGGCTAATGTTGTAGCTTTAATAACATCTCCTGGGCGTAGCTTCTTGAGCTGCTTTTTAAAGCTACTGCCCTGTTGAGCGTGTTTTACCCCAAAGCGTACTGTGTGTTCACCTGGAGCCGACACTACGCTTAGCATGCGGCGCTGGCCCCGGCTATCCGCATGGTGCTGCATCATCAGCTCTGCGTACTGTCCGGCTTCGAAGGCTAGTGGGCGCTGCGGTTCAAAGATATATTCAACCGATGTAGGTGTTAGTTGACGCTTGTCTTTGAGCTTTAAGATGATTAGCCCCTTAACACTAAACGCAAAAGCTATAAGATTCACAATTACCAACGTAAGCTCAGGCGATGACGAAATAGTCCCCAAGTGAACCGGCAGCGCAAAGAGCACCCCCGCAAGCACAGCATTGAAAAACTGCTGATGCTTGCGAGGCGGTAAAGTAAGTGGCTCACTCAACATAAATCCAACAAAGAACACAACCGGCCACGACAGTAAGCTCGCCATGGCCAGTGCCAGAGATTGTCCAGTTACGACTGCCATAGTAACAATCAGTGGAATCGCTACCGCCAAAAAGACCGCGGCCATTTGTAAGCGTCGCATCTTATACAGGAGCAAGAAAGCGCCAAGAGCCGTAAAGATAAACAGTTCGGGCGTCGCCACCCACCAGGTGCCATAAGCTATCCCAAATAAGCCAGCAATCAGCGCCCCGGCGGCGGCAGGATTAAAGATATGACGCCGCTTATACACAAGCACGTATTTAGAAGCCGTCGCAATCAGCGCAGCAACAGCAAGCATCAGTAGCCCAGTAATGTCCTCACGCGGCGTCAATATAAATAGGAGTAGTAACCCTGTAATAAGTGCCGACTCACCATGCGGCCGAGCCTTAAGCGCGCGGCCAATAAGCCAGTTGCTGCCGTAGCTAACGCTCATTAGCACTGCCGCACTTAGTAGTAATGAGAGCGGGCTATAAGGAAGTACCCCAAAGGCAGCGAACAGAATTGATAATCCTACATGCCCTAGCAGGATCAGCAGCAGCATGCGATACATAGTAACCGAGCCGCTCAACAGTTCTAGCAAGTATTTCATTAAAATAGTTCCCCTTTAAAGTTCGGTGAATACTCGATAGATCCATTATGCAGTATCCGCACAAAAGTAAAGTCAAAATGTTTATGCAAAGTATGCGGCCCAACAAAAAAGAGTGCCGTTGCCAGCCCATCGGCGAGTAGTCCAGACGCCGCAACCACCCAAGTGGCCAGTACTTCGTTTGCCGGAGCCTGTCGAGAAGGACTCATAATATGATGGAGCCCATCGCCCCAAGCTCGCCGGTTAATGGCCGATCCACAAATACTGCCATTGGCAACTTCGGCCACACCAATCACTTCTCCGGGTTTTTTGGGGTGTTCCAGTCCAATTCGCTCAGCGTCGCCGCTGATAACAATGTCGCCGCTGGCATCAATCACATAGCTTGATATACCCTCGGCACAAAGCGCCTCGCCCACAAGATCGGCCAGGTATCCCTTGCCTGCGGCACCAAAGTCTAGGACGGCTGGTTGTTGTAAGGTTACCTCTACTCCATTAAAGGCCACTACTTGCTCAAGTTTGGGCGGAGATTGCGGGGGAGCTTTTTGCTCCAGAGAATAGTCCGCTGCGTAGCCAGCTTGCTCTAGCATGCCACCCACAAGCGGTGTCACCTCCCCATTGGTTGCAACATACAATTGCTGATAGAGCCGGAATAAGGGCAGCGCATCCGGCGGAAACACGTAGGTACCGGCTCGTTTCGCAGCTGCTGCCACAAGTGAGTCAGGTCGAAAACGTGAATATGTTCTGTCAAAATCGGTAATGCGCCGCATAATCGTAGCTTTGCAGTCCGCAGCTAATTCGGCCGGTGTTTCAATTTGCCACTGGGTTCCGATTGCCTCAAACTGCCAACTAGCCACGAGCTTGCTGCTTGATTTGCTCAAGCGCTGCATTGAAGCCGTTCGGGGTGAGGGATGAACCTGAAATGCGCGAGAGTGAAACTTCATCAACCTTTTTACCCACTACTTCTGCTTTGTAGCCCGAGGCAAACTTGCCTTGGTATTCGACAGAGTTACCAGACGTAGCATGGGTAGTTAAGTTGCTGTCCTTAATAACATTGCCTTCGAATTTAAGCTCAATACTTATCGACTGTGTACCGCCTGGCGTTTGGTATTCGCCAGTTGCTTTATAGGTGCCGTCTTTGTAGGTAGCGTTTTGGTTATTGGTCGGAACAGTCGGCTGCTTATTCGTTGACCCCTGTTGGTTCACCACGATTACCGTAGTGGCAACAATAGCCAGTATCACAACCACAATAATAGCAATAAGAGTAGTATTCGGCTTTTTTGGCGTATCCATATTCCCTCACTTATCAGTTTATGCACATATACTTAAAAATTATACTAAAAATAAGGAGCCGCGTCGCCTGCTTTCAACAGACAACGCGGCTCTGATCAACCGACAGGTAACTCGATCAGGTTTGCAGCGACACGCTTAGGAACGCCTTTCGTTTCGCACCACCCCCACACAAGCGCATCCAGCCGCTGCTGCAACACAGTAATGCGAAGAGCCCCGGGCTTTGGAGCGATGCGCAAGCCCCCGTCATCGAAGGTGCGGTGTGCCGCACCTTTTTGGACCGCTGCAAAGGCAGCTTCGAGCGCCTGTCGGCGGTGGGGGGTAAGGGGGTTTTGTCTCATATGCGCCTACTTCTGCGAGTCACAGTTGAGAATCAGCATCCTGCCCTGGGTTCGCAAGTTTCCGTTTGCCTTCTCAAGATAGGCGAGCACTTCGCCCTGCAACACAGGATCGATCTCAGCCTCGGTGAATCTGACCCACACCTCGGTGCCCTGGGCATGAACGCGGAGCCCGTCCTTATCCTCGACAGGAATCTTTTCACCAGTAGCCGCAGCTTCAAGCGCGGCGCGAAGCATTCCCTCGTGTACAGGCTTCAGAGCCACTATGTCTCCCTTTCCTAGGGGGCGTTGGTCGTTGAACAGTATAGCATAGTCGGCTTGAGCATACTCCTATACGTTTGACTTTAATTATAATAAGTTGTATAATACCCCCAAACGAAGCTGTTACGCCCTTTCGCAAGATTGGCAAGGTACACCGTGAGTTCTCCCCAGGACACTATTGTGCCGACTGAAGTGACGCTGTCCCCCTTCGCGCTTGTGCGACCCAGCGAGGTCGCATGGAGCACGCTGTCGCCGCTGGCGGTGGGCGACACGATCAGCCTCGGCGACACCAACTTGGCCCACCGCGTGGTGGAAGCCATGACCAGCAACCAGCAGATCCGCATCAATCACGTGGACGCCGGTGGCGTGCCAGTCACCGTGAACTTCGTGATCGACAAGGTCTACCCGGGCGAGGGCGTGCTGAACCTCAAGGTCCGGCTGCTGGATTCGTCGACGATCAAGCTGCGGGATCCGGGGAAGACCCAGGCCATCATCAGCGTCGACATGACGAGCCAGACGACCACGCTGTTCTGCGAGGAGGTCGGCATCGCCAAGATCGAGCTGCTGAGCCCCGGCCTTTGCATCAGCGGGAGGGACGAGCCCTACATGCAGACTGCCTACGTGCTGTTCCGGGGTGCGATCCAGTACTGGACGGTCGCAGCGGGCACCTTCGTGGAAGGCCAGACGATTCCCGTCCGGCTCGCGAGCAACGGCAAGGTGTACCCCGCCTAGCCAGCTCGCACTCCGCAGCGCGCTCCGAAAGATTGGAGTGTGCTGCGGAGGCACTACCTGAGTGTTCTACTTATTAGAGCTTTCAGTTGGCGCCTAAAACGTTTCAACAATCGGCAGCCGTTTACGCTGCACGACCGACATAACCACAAAGAACAGATTAGCGGCCACCAGCGACGCCGGGTACAGCCAAGTGACAAGCGTGTAGTTGTCTAGAGCAACTATAGCCAAAGCAAACTTGAGACCGGCCAGAATATAGTGAATTAACGTTTCCTCGTATGGTTTCTTGTAAGATTTGCGAATTGTCGGCAAAAAGCCGAGGAAATCAACAATAGTTATGATGATTACCGACAGCAATGGATCGCTCGTGAAGCACCATAGTAGCAACGCAAAGGCTGCCGCCCCAAGATTCCACTTGTCCGAAGTTGTAATATCCTTCTCGCCACGCTTTAGAGCCAAACCAAAAATCACGAAAGATACCAAAGCCGTCACACCAGTTATCCAAGCGCCCGGCCCAGCATTATCAGATAGCTGCCCCGCAAACGCTAGCGCAGTGAGTGCACCCCACACCAACCATGAAAAGGCGTGGGGTTTTGTTTTGTGAGCAAAAATATCTCGAAAATAATAAAAGTAGCCAATGAGCGTCAGCACGACAGACATGAGCGCAATAACTATCTTAATTTCCATGATTCTAATAGTATCAGATGTTTAATATTTGACCATGATTATTATATATTGTATAATACTTATCGAGCAAAGTTGTCCCCTTCCTTCGCAAGATTGGCAAGGTACACCCATGCAGCAGTCCAGCGACGTCGTGACTCGCCCCTGCAAGCTGACTCCCTACGTCGAGCCTCTCAGGTCGGAGCTCTGCAACAACCCGCAGCTGTTGAAGGTCGGGGACACTCTCGACCTTGGTAGCGCCGACCTGGCGAACCACGTGGTCGTGGCCGTCAGCAACTACCAGCAGATCCGCATCACCCTCTCCGAGGGGACGGACGAGAAGCCGCCGACCGCCGTGAAGTTCATGATCGAGAAGGTCACGCCGGGCTACGGCTTCAACCTGCTGAACCTTTCGGTAAGGCTGTTCGGGTCCTCTTCGGTGCAGCTGGCCAACCTCGTGAACAGCCAAGCAGTCATCAGCGTCGACACGCTGACCGGCGAGACCAAGCTGTTCTGTGAGGAGGTCGGCGTCGGCTACGTCGAGCGGGTCACCCGGCATTCCAGTGAGGACACCGCCATCCCCGACTACCAGGTGGCGCACGTGCGGTTCAAGGACAAGCTCCACCGCTGGACGACCGATTCGTGCCAGGAAGGCCAGGCTGTGTCCGTCCGCGTGACGGCCCATGGCATCCTGATCGTCCGCTAGCAGCTCGTTCTCCGCGGCACGCTCCGAAAGACTGGAGCGTGCCGCGGAGGCACTACCTGAGTGCTTATTAGCAAATGAGCTTTCAGTCGGTGTTTGCTACCCTGCTCAAGGGTATAGTATTGGTTAGCGTATCGAGCTGGACCAGGCGTTCATCGTACGCCAAGGCATGTGTTTGGTTGAAATGCGATTCTGCATCGTAGGCCTCTTTTGGCAGTAGCTTGCCGCACATTGCCGTCCATAGATAATATTTGGCATTTCGTTTTCTAAAAACCACGACAATCGAATTACACGCAACCGGACTACGGTTCTTTGCAAAACGGCTATACGTATTGCGGCCAATCCTTTTGGCATAGATAATTTCATCTTGGTCGGTGGTTTCGACAAGATTAGTCGTGCCAACCACCCGGCCCATATCTTTTTCTATAACAACCTGTTCTTCGTAAGGCAGCTCTATAGTAGGCAAGGCCTCGCGGACTAAATCAAGCAGATCTGGCGTTTCAAGCAAATGATAGGTGACATTTGTATGATCGTGATCAATATATACTTCTACGCCGTTAACGGTGGCGCCTAGTTTTTCTATATTTCTCATGTGCTGTTTTTGGTTACTTTAATAGGGATTGATGGCCAGCGCACCGTCAGAATAACTGAATCTTCCAGCGCTCTCCCTTTGTGGTCCGAGCCTTTGCCCCACATCACAAAATCACCCTGGTTAACAAGCATAGCTGAACGCTCACGAAACATCACTTCGTATTGGCCGGATATGAGTATTGCCACGGTTGTGCGCACTTCGCTAGTTACCCACCCAGGCCGCTCCTCGCCAGCTTTGTGGACGCTCCATTTTAGTTCAACATCGTAGGTGTGGCGTAAACCGAGAGCTTTGGGTAGGCTACCGCCTACAAGCCAACCCTTTTCGTTGTCGAGGACAGCGTTACCTGTTTGGATGGTTTGATCGGGGTGCATATACCTATAGTATCAGGGCTACACAAAGAGCGGCACCCACCGAGCCGTATCTCGACTCGGTGGGTGCCGTAAATCTAACGCTCGCAGGTGTTGACCTTGACCACCTCGTCGAAACCTTCCGCCTCCGAAGGGGGATAGGCTTCGAGCCACCCGGCCATCAGCCCCATCGAAAACTCCGGCACGACACGCTCTCGTTGCTGGTTGCGATGCAGGCAGACTCGGTACGGTGCCGTGAACCACACACCAACAATCCGGTCGGCCCCCTGACGACAGCGGGCGACCAGCTTCATGCGATCACCTCGCCTGGCACTAGTGGCGTCAACCACAATGTCACGACCCGCCGCCAGTTCGGCGTCCATTCGCTGGTACGCCACGTCCCAGACCTCGCTGTTGCGTGACTGGTCGTCAGCGTTGCCGGTGAGCTCCACACGGATGTCATCCGGGCAGATGTAAACGGCACCGCTTTCGGCCGCCAGCTTCTTGAGGCGAGTGGTTTTACCCACTCCGGGCAGACCGATGCCAATGGTGGCGATCATGGAGGTGCTCCTTTCGCTAGGAATAAGTAAATAATATCATTAAATCAGTATGTGTCAATATTGTAGAGTACATATGAAAAGGCCGCCGAGGCGGTGCGAGTAAAGCCTCGGCGACCTTTTCAGCGGCGAATGCAACCCAGAGCTAGATCTCCGCAGTGAACTTGTCACCGTCCACAACGTAGACGACCGGAGATGACGCGAGGTGAGGCTCGGTCTGGGAAATGAAGTAGTCCCACTCCTCCTCAGTGACCGGGTAGAGATGTTCCTTCCCCCGAATCACGCTCTGGTAGTTCTTGTAGACGAGCCAGATGATCAGCTTGGGATTGGCAACCCCCTTCGGCGTCGCCAGCTCACGTGCTTGTTCCATGTACTCCGCGTAGGAAGCTTCGGCCATGGTGCCGAGCTCGCCCAGGGCATGTCCCTTGAGCTCTTCGAGGGTCATCACGACTACGCCCACGTGGATCATCTCCCAGTACTGAGGAATAGTGATTACCAGTAAACTATACTTTGTCCTATGCTTTTGTCAATTCGGTACATCTCGTCGGTCCCGTTCCTTTAACGGCTTAATTTTTGGCTCAAATAAAAAGAACCGTCTAACGATGGTTCTTTTAAATATAATTTCAATCTTGGCTCCGGCGACTGGGCTCGAACCAGTGACCTATTGGTTAACAGCCAACCGCTCTACCACTGAGCTACGCCGGAATACAGTGGATATTATACCGTTAGTTATCTGTTTTGGTCAACTGTAACTTTAGCGGCGTAAACCGTGATACTGCTCGACTATCGCCTTTTTGACTGCTCGCGCCGGGCGCACCAACCACTGGCGGCGATAGCGGTAAATGGCCGCCACGACCAATGCCACAAACAAGCTAAATATGATCAGCCTATACTGCCCTAGCGGCCCGGACTTAGCAGTGGGAATGAGCCAGCGCAACAGATCTGGCGGGATGTTATCGAGGAAGCGATTAATGTGTAGGCCGTTTTCGGAAGTTATAAACAGCAAGAGCGACGCAAAAATGATATATGGCACAAAAAAGATCATGCCGAATGCTGCCGCAGCCGGCATGGCAATCGCCAAATATTGGTTAGCGATGGCCGGCGAAAAGGCCACCAAGACCACCAAATACCACAGTGCCGCTTCGAAGCGTGGTAACTTACGAGTCAAAAAACCGGTCACTACTAGCGCGCCCACTAGTAAAAAGGTTGGATTTATAAGCTTCACGATATCCACCGAAAACAGCATATTTATAAGCGGCGCATTCGGAAAGGATTTATACAAAAAGACATTTTGCATAATGCCGTATTCGCCACCGGCCCAAAAAGGCAAAAAGCTAAACAGAAAGATCGCCACAGGCACGAACAGCATGAACAACTTGATCTTAAGCGTAGCGCCACGAATAAACAGCCACACCGGTAATATAAAGAAGATATGCTTAATAACTAGGGATAGCCCAATCAGTAGAGCACTGTATACATGGCGCTTCTCGAGCTTCTTAGTAGTGTCGGGCGGTAACACCATAAGTCCTAGTAAGCCTACTAAGATCGCAAGGCTATCGAACTGGTTGTGGTAGCCAGTTATTACGATCGTCACCGGGTTCAAGAAGAATAGCGCAAACGCCAATAGCCCGAATTTGCGGCGCAATAAGAAAGCGATCGCCACATCCACCGCAGTTAGGAGCAGTACGATCAGCACCCGGAACACTTCTTGGTTATTAAATAGCTGCCCTATCCCCCGAAATGCACCAAGGATCGTAAACCAGGCAGGCCCGTAGTTATACCGCGGTGTTAGCGCATAGACATTACCGCCGCCAAGTACAATGTCCCCCACGATCGTATATGACTGATAGTCAAAGTTGTGCCCACGTAACATTACCAGCAGGCGCAGCAAAACCCCCACGAACAACACGCCGCCAATAATATAAAGCGTGGCTTTTTTGCTCGGCCGATACGCGAATAATTGCTTAATTTTTTGCATCTTTGTTTGCAGTATAGCGTTTTCGCACGCAGCTTTCCAGGGCGTCGATTTTCATTCATGTCGAGTTAACGACTATCTCCCCGCCGGGCGAGCAGGAGGTACTTGACATGAATGAAAATCGACATGCATAGAGTTGATGATTACTGCGCTGCCACGGTATGATAGACCTAATGCAAAAGGAGCAACTATGAAGCTAGTAAGTTATATTTTTCCGATTTACAACGAAACCGACAACATTGACCTGCTCTACAAGACCATGGCCAGTTTGCTGAAAAAGCATAAACAATACAACTACGAGCTGATATTTGTAAACGATGGCAGCCGCGACGACTCACTTGATAAACTCCTGGCTTTGCAAAAGAAAGACAGGCGAATTACCGTAGTAGACTTTGCCCGTAACTTTGGTCACCAGATTGCCGTAACTGCCGGGCTCGATCATGCCAAAGGTGATGCGATCATAATTATGGATAGCGATATGCAGGACCCACCAAAGGTTAGTTTTGAGCTACTAGAGAAGTGGGAAGAGGGCTACGATGTGGTGTATGCACAGCGTCGCACACGCAAGGATACGTTTTTTAAACGTTTTAC
>DASUUR010000054.1:0-20724 GCA_036373975.1 Saccharimonadales bacterium (SeqCode) | reverse complement strand
AGAGCTATTGACACGCCGGTTTCCTCTTGGCATTCACGAATCACGCCAGAGGTAATGGCTTCGCCGGATTCTATGCCCCCGCCTGGTAGTTCATAGTTGTTGCTCCAATCTTCTTTGACCAAGAGGATTTTGTCTTCATGTGTAACTACGGCATAGGCGGATACGCGCCATGTAATAAGATCGTGTGATTCAGGAATATGTTCCAATTGGTTAACGTCAAGGTATTTTTTTGCATGCATGCCGTGATTATATATCGTCTCGACTCAGTTAAAAAGATCGTCTAACAATCCTATTTTTCACCCTGTCAAATATATTGTATTCAACACATAGCATGCTACACTAATGTTGGCTCAATGATTGATCACATCGAGGAAGGCTGAGCACATGGACCACGTCTTGATTCCCTGCTGCGGCAACCCCCTTCGCGAGGTTTGGCTGCCGGTATCTGAGGAGCCTGACGCTCTGGAGATTCCGGTGGGCTTGACGGGCCGCTCGTTGACGCGTCTTGCCCGAGAGCACGCCGAGCAGAAGCTCGGCATCACTGAGCGGGGGCTTCGGTTGATCGGTGAGCGGCGCTTCGGGAATGCCACTGTGATCGTGCTGATCGTTTGGCTCCAGGAAGGAGACTCCCCCCGGAATCTGCGCCGCGTGCCCGTCGGAGAGGCCATGAAGGATCCCAAGTTCGGCCCGATCGTGACTGCCATCCAGCAGCGCCTGGCCGAGGCTCACTAGTAGGCCGAGCGGGCCAAGAGTAGCTGTGTAGAGCGCACAAATTGCGTGCGCTCTACACAGCTCGAATGTCTCTAGAGATTATTTGTAGAACTAATAAGAATTACGATTGCGCCCAGGTGAGCTCAAACAAGGCCCTCTGCGAGCTCGCTATCTGCTCGTTTTCGGTAACGACACCGAATATATTCTTCCCTATATCAAGTACGGCCACCTTGTTGCCGTAAATATACGTTTCACTCGTAAAGTAGACTCCTTCAGGGAGCAGTTTAGTTTGCCGCAAACAAGTGGCATCGTCGCTGATCAACGCTTGGGCTTCCCTGTTACGCACGGCTAAAACTCTAATCGGAATGCCCTTTGCAACACGCTCAGTAATGAATTGTTCATGGGTGCCTCTGCCAAAGACCTGGCCTTCGGTTTCTTGGTTCGTCCATAAAAGGATATCTTGCTGTTCGGACAAGATATCTTTCCATACCGCGGTCAACCCCTCCTTCCCTTCAAAGGTTCGCACACGTGGGCGTGTGGTCGTTGTGCGGTGCGCCGCTCGTAATTCAGGCAGAGCTTCCTTGAGGGCTATTGTGCTGCGACCAATCTGTCGATGTCGAGCCTCGAGCTTTTGCAGGAGCAGGTCGGGTTCGGCGGCAGTAAATAACTTTTTGTACGTTTTATGGTCTTCGTTTACGAAGCCTCTGGCTACCATTTCAGCCGCGATTATATAGGCAGTAGAGCGTTGTAGGCGGGCCTTCTTTGTGATCTCAACAAGCGTTGCGGCACCGAGCTCTAAATTGGCGGTATAAAATTTGATGTGTTTTTCGTTGCAATCTAGTTGCAGTAAACAGTTAACTAAAACTCTGTTCATGCAACCACTTAACTACAGTTTGCAAGATAAGTCTATTAGTATTAGATAATATGTAATCTACAGATTAATAACAGGTGTGGAAAAACACACATAAATCCAATAAGTTTGGAAATAGTAACTATACGCGTATTGTTGACGTATGAGTAGTATTTCAGAGAACGAACACAAGTTAAGAGTCGGGATCCTATTTGGCGGTAAATCTGCTGAACATGAGGTGTCAATTCAATCGGCTGGGAATATATTCGAAGCAATTGATAGGGATAAATTTGAGCCTGTTCTTGTTGGCATTGATAAGCAGGGAGGGTGGAGTCTGCCTAGCTCTGCAGCAGTAGGGGCTATTGAGAGTTCCCCTGTTAGCCAGCTTAGATTATCCCTGGGTGGTCATAATAAGTTAATCGCCGCTGCAGACAAGGTGTCATTTCAGACTCCTGATGTTATCTTCCCGATCCTCCACGGCCCCCTTGGTGAGGACGGTGCAGTACAAGGGTTGCTAGAGCTGGCGAGCATCCCCTATGTTGGAGCGGGCATACTTGGCTCGGCGGTAGGTATGGACAAGGACGTTATGAAGAGGTTGCTGCATGAAGCTGGCATACCTATAGCGAAGTACGTCGTGCTTAAAGATCCTGATGCGTTTGATCCAGACATGATTATTACGACGCTTGGCACGCCACTGTTTGTTAAACCGGCCAATATGGGATCATCTATCGGGGTGAGCAAAGTGACGAATAGAGAGGAGCTTATGCAGGCAGTAGCACTGGGCTTCAGGTATGATCGAAAGGTTTTGGTCGAAGAAGCTATCGATGGCGATGAGGTAGAATGTGCAATTATTGGCAACCAGCATCCTGAGGCGTCTGTGCCTGGCCGTATTATTGTTAAAGCGGATTTTTATACATACGATGCGAAGTATGAGGAGGGCGAAGGTACAGCCATAGAAATACCAGCTAGATTGCCCGCAGCACTCAACCTGCGCATACAGGAAGTAGCGCTAAAGACCTTCAAGGTGCTTGAGTGTGAGGGTATGGCTCGTGTTGACATGTTTGTTACAAAACAAGGCGAGATTCTAGTGAATGAGATCAACACGCTCCCGGGTTTTACAAAAATGAGCGTGTATCCACAGCTCTGGGAAGCAAGCGGGCTTTCGTATACGGATCTTATTACCAAACTCCTAGAGTTAGCTATTGATCGTGCAGTAGAGCGTAAAAAATTATTGACAGATCGTAATGCTGTCGGCGTTGGCGAAGATCATAAAACGTAGGCCTTTTACAGCACCAGATCAATAGAGTTTTGCAAGGATGCTTGCTACGTATGCCATAATATAGTCTGCCCGTCCCTTTGGTTTGGTCAACAAGGAGATGCATGAGCACCCAACACGGCACGGTGACGGCCAACTACGGCCCGAGCGAGGATATCTCAACGGTTTTACTTCCGCCTTGGATCGGTGACATCCAGGTGGTAGCCCGGACCGACGGGCGCAATATATTGACCGTCGAGTTCACTCGTCGCTGGGAGCAGGAACAGTGGTTGGCATTGCCTATTGCTGAAACGCCTTCCAACCTAGGCATGCTTTGCCTCCTAGGTGGGGGGCGGAGGCTCTGTGAAGATTCGGCGGTTCGCGCACGAATACTGGTTCCGCCCAAGCGGGTCGGCAGCGTCAAGGCTCTCCCCCTCGATCCCGACAAGGGCTGATGTGTGGGGCGGTGTCGCAAATAGCGACCCGCCCCACTGCTTTTACCGATTCACGACTTAGCAAGAGGGCTAAACGGTCAGATCGCGGCGCAATAAGTCCATCTTTGTTTCAAAAACCAGCTTTGCGTATTCGTTTAAGACTACCCGAATACCGCGAGCGGTAGTCGTCCAACCCTCTTTTGTAAGATCGTATGACATCGAGGCAGCGGCAATAGGAATAGTCTCAATTGTCCATGGCGTAAATTTATACCAATCCATTTCACAACGACGAAGCACAAATGGCGATGCGACTATCAATAACTTTGTTGGCCTAAACTCAATTTTTTCAAAAACATCTAATGTTCGTTTTACATTGTCTGGTATGGTGATAGCCTCGGTCTCTAGTAACAAAGCAGCGCGCGGTATGCCCGCCTGGATAGCCACCTTGGCCATTCGTTCTGCCTCGCTTTGCGTTTGACTTGCATAGAACGGCCCATGTCCACTTATGACGATTTTGTCTGCAAAACCAGCTTTATATAGCTCGATCGCTTTTTGTACCCGTAGATTGTTCGGGGAGCCGAATACAAATATGGCTTTGGCCTTTTGTGGCGCTCTTTCTATGACAAGGCTGCTATATACGCTGTCATGTAGTGGATCTGTTTTCCCAAGTATGCTCTTCTCGAGTTTATCAAAGCATGCGCGCAAGCGAACATCTAATTCTGTAAGGTCGATCTGCTCGTACTCCTCTACCCAGTCGCACTCGGCTTTGTGCTTGCGGCACAGTTCCTTAAAGGGCGTGAATATATCTGGACGAAGCTCCAGATAGTCGTAGTGTACGGAAGTCCTTTGGGATTCTTTAGCCAGAATCTCCCAGAGCTCACCTGCTGATGGTAATTCGACATTACTTGTTCTTGGCATAGGTTCCTTAATAGTAGACCAAGAGGGTGCGAACTCCAATATATGTGTAGTCGACAAATCACCGAATTGACGCATTTTTACATGTTTTCTCGCTCGACGTAGATTTTAATAAGAATGTAACAAAACAAGGAGAGAATATGAATAACCAACCTATAAAATGGCAACCAGAAAACTACGGCACCGTCGATCCATATATTGTGGTGCGGGGTGTTGAAAAATTTATTACGTTTCTTGAGTCGGCCTTCGAGGCGAACCTGGAGCTCAAAGTTCCCAATCCAGATGGCAGTATTGGTCACGCCGAAGTTCGCATTGGCGATTCTGTGCTTCTAATGTTTGATGCGCAAAAAGAATGGCCGGATACGCCTGCATTCCTACGTATCTACGTTAAAGATGTCGACGCAACATATGCTAAGGCTCTAGAGGCTGGCGCCACGAAAGTTACTGACTTGATGGACGGCTTTACGGGTGAGCGTGGTGGTCGCGTTCGTGATCCTCTGGGGAATGTGTGGTGGATTCAAACGCGATTCGAAAACGTCAGCCTTGAAGAAATGGGCAAGCGCTCCGGTGAACAAAAATATATTGACGCAATGAAGATTGCTCAGGAGACCTTTGACCAAGAAATGCGTCGTCGCGTCGCCTAACTGCCCTTCCCCTGCATAATTTCTCGTGGGGTCTTGCCGGTAAATTTCTTTAAGGCGTGAGTCATGTGGAACTGGTCGGTGTAGTTTAACTCATGGGCTACTGTTATGGCGGGCTTGCCTTGCTGTAATAGCTCTACTGCCTGGCGAGCGCGGGCAGCCTGCGCATAATAGTGTGGCGTCATTCCGGTAATATTCCGGAATTGGCGCTGCACGGTGCGAATACTGGCGCCTTGTTTTTGGTTTTGGGTTGTTCTTGCTACTACCTTATCCTGTAGTAAAATTCCACGTTCAATAAGGTGACGTACAGTGTCCTCTACTGTTTCAAAGGTGGGGATGGCAAGGGTGTGTGGCCCAATGTCAAATGTTCGATTGTTGTGGACGGGCAAAAAGCGTACACCATCCTCGCTCCGCGGGATCTGGGCAACATAGCTTCCGGCATGGAAGGATATAATCAGCTGCCCTTGCCCGGCTTTGACGGGCACTTTAACTGGCTACAGTAATGGTCTGTCAAATAGGAGTACTTGCACAGTGTTCTGCAAGCTATACACCATAATATCCCAGTGGCCGTCTGGCATCACGAGGTCTTCACCGCTGCTATCGGCATAGGTTTGCACTACTGTAATGTGGTGCCCCGAAATATCGAATGTTTTTTGCCTTATAATATTCATAGCTATCCTTAATACTAGCAGATAAGATTGGAGTCAATGATTGTGAAGGAGCTCCCCATCATTCCATTTACGAGCCCTGTTGCTATGGAGCAATGGCTTGAAGAGCATCATGCGACAAAAGATGGTATTTGGCTTAAAATGGCCAAAAAGCACAGCGGTATTCCATCGATAACGTATGACGAAGCACTTGATATTGCGCTCTGCTTTGGCTGGATCGATGGGCAGCGCAAGTCATATGATAGCAACTTCTTTATTCAAAAGTTTACTCCGCGTAGGCCGCGGAGCTTGTGGTCGAGTCGCAATGTTAAGAAAGTAGCGGCTCTTACCGCGGCGGGGCGGATGCGCCCGGCCGGGTTGGCCCAGGTAACGGCAGCAAAACAAGATGGCAGATGGGAGCGCGCCTACGGTAATCACGAAGAAATGCCGATTCCCGCGGATTTTTTGGCTGCGCTAGAGGCCAATCCAACGGCTCGAACCACCTTCGACTCCCTGAAAAAGGTCGACCGTTATCAAATAGCATTTCGGCTTACTACCGCAATCAAACCCGAAACCCGGCAGCGTCGTTTTGCTAAGATCCTCGATATGCTCGAAAAAGGTAGCTTTCGCTAGTAATTGCGACACTACGACTAAGTGTTCTCATCTTTGTGTGCGGTATATTTCCCATCTAGAGCCGCTTTACAAAGGTGCGACGGGGCTATTCATAAGTGCAGTAATTTGTTGGGCATTCAAAGCAGCGTTAAATATTCGCACGTCATCGACCTGGGCGTTTGCCGGGCTGGGGACTACAAGGAAGTTGTAGGTGCCGTTATTAATAGCGCCTGTGTTCGCTACGTTTGCCGCCTCCACCCCATCGCGGAACAGGCGGATTGTTGAACCGTCAAAAGAAAGAGCAAGGTGTACCCAAGTATTTAAGGTAAGCGCCGTATGATTAATGGCGACCAAACCGCCATCAACGCGAACATTCCCCTGAAGAACGTTAGCGGTGCTAAAGTCGGCGCGTTGTGCCCAGATTGCCATTTGCGTTGAGCTTGATGCGTCTGTACCGCTCCAGATGCCTATAAGGGGTCGACTTGCGCCTGCCGTAAGATCACCGGGTCGAGCCCAGCACATCATTGTTGCGGGGCTGCTCAGGCTGGTCCAGTTGGCGCGAAGCGCTCCACCCGCCCCAGTGTTAACAAGTCCGATACCGGCATGGCCCGCACCCCAAGTCGCTCCGCCACTCAATGAAAGAGAAAGGTTGTTGCCTGAGCTGTCGGTTGCTGTCGAGCCCACGCCCTCGTCGAAGCCCCATGCTGCAAGTAGGTTGGGGTGTTGTTCGCGTCGCCGGAGCGCAGCAATACGTAAGGACGGTAGACTGCCCATTTATTAGTACCCTTTAGCGCCAAGCGCGCCATACCAGTTTGTGCCACCATCAACTGTAAAGAGCGATATAATATCCATTCGTGAGGCCGTTGTAGTGAGAGTGGGCGTACTGGCAATTCCCCACTTAACCGTGCCAGGCCATGTAATCGTACGTGACCCGGTGCCATCTTGAAATACGAGAAGTGTCAGCGAACGCATGGCGCCGGTGGCTGGGCTCGCTAAGGTAAGAGTGCAATTATCCGTAAGGGTTAACTTTTGTACGTTACCGTTCGATAGGTTGAGTGTTATCGCTGTACCAGAGTTACCGGCATCGAAGTAGGTCTCGCCCCCACCATTAATAACATTCACTTTGCCATCGAGCGCGGTTTGCTGCGCGGTAGATACTGGTTTATTGGTGTCACTAGTATTATCCACGTTGGCAAGGCCTACATCGGCTTTTGCCAAGGTGACGGCACCTGTCTTGCCGGCCACACTGGTCACAGGGGCGGTCGCCCAGTCGAAGCCACTTGACGCACCTGAGTCTCTGGTGAGCACTTGACCATTACTGCCAGCGTTTGTGTCTAGTTTGGCGACCGTAATCGAATCATCCTGTATTTTTGCCCCAGCTACCGAATTATCCTGGAGTGCCGACGAGTCGACTGAGTTGGCTTTTAGTGTTCCACTCGTGTCGTGGGCCACTTGTAAAAAATCGTTAAGGATATCACCCCATGTACCATCGTCTGAGCCAGGTGTGGGAAGGCGTGCCATTATGTATCTTTCTTATATATCCAAGTTATTTTATATTACTCATTATCTCTAGCCTAGCAAGTTGCTTATGGTTATGCAATCGTCCGCATATAGATTATGTGCTGTCATCTGCTATGACCACATCATCTATGTATATACTATTGCCAGCTCCACCCGAGCTGCTCAGGAACTGCACGTGTACAGTATTCGCCCCAAAGGGTGCTATTACGTCGGCTGTCCCCTCTTGCCACGTGCTAGAAAGAGTCACGGGGACCTCAATTGGATTTTGCGGGTCGCTAATAACTTGCTGGTTGGCGTCGTACCAGGTTACCCGCATGCGCACATTCGCCACTGCCCCTGTACCTTGCTTTGCCCAGAAACTGATGCGTTTCGGCCCAGAAGTGAGCACATCAAACCCGGGCCAGTTATTTAACTCAACGCCCCAGCTCCCCCCGGCGGTCATGGTGACCTTAAGACTATGGGAACCAGTATGTGCTTCTGCCGAGGAGCGTTCGGGTGTGGTTGAGAACCAATCCTGCCATTTACCAATTGAACCTTCCAGGGTGGCCGTATCTGCGTCGAGCATATTGGTCACAGGTGTCTGGCCTGTAAGTGTGCTGCCATTGTCTTGGAGATATGGCGAAGATCTCCAAGTATCCCAATTGATACGTTCGCCGCTCCCCTTTACGAATCGCCAGTCGCCAATATAAGTATTATCAGAGAACTTGTTATTGTTATTAAACATCACGTTGTTTTGTATGGTCGAGATGTTATAAGCGGCAGGGGCCCACGGAATATTATTAGCGCCTGTTGCAAATAGGGCCTGCACGCCACAGAAAGTGCCTGCACAGGGTACGTTCGCTTCCGTAAAACGGAATTCATTTTTTGACACCTGGACATTTTTAGAATGCCAGCGGCAGTTCACAGTGTATGGCGCAGAGCTCACATCCGTATAGCAAGGGTGGGTGGCATTGATTGGGTTCGGATAAGTAAAGTCGTATGGGGATGGGATGATTGTGGGGGTCACGAAGGGTGTGCAATATGTTTTGCTGGTGTTGCCGTTGGAGTTACAAAAGCGGTTAGAATTTTCAAATATCGAAATGCCCGAAAAGTTATCCTCAAGCAGGTTATTCTGAATGCGCAGATCGGTGCTGCCGCTTGTGGTGGATTGCAGACGGTTATCGCCTCCGGACTCAGAAATATAAATGGCTGGTGCGGGCGAACCCAGGTTGCCATTGCCGCTCACCCAGTTATTTTTCTTCAAGACATTCCGACTAATCGTTGCGTTGTAGCTGATCTCGTACCAAATACCCTCACCGCTATTTTGCTCCACCCAGTTGCTGTCGAATAGAAAGTCAATATCATTCGTGTCGGCCCACAGCCCTACGCTTAAATTGTGGTGGACATAATTGTTAGTTATCCTCGCTCCTTCGACATCCCAAAACTTCCCGCCACCGGTGCAGCCACAGCCACTGATCAGCACCTCCCAATTATCTTGGTTGTTGCCGGTAATTTCGTTGTGGTCCACTACAATGTCTTTGATTGCAGAATCGCCCTCTACTTGCTCTTTGAACATGCTAAATCCATACTGCCCGTTGTCTTTTAGGCAGTTGTAACGAACGGTGTTTTGAGAGCCAATAAACACGGCAGCCCCGTCGTTATGGTGGGCATAGAGATATTCCATCGTCCAGCCCGTTCCGGAGTCGTGGTTAATAACACCTTCGTTATTGTTGTCTAGGCCTCGGCCAAAGTTGCGGATTTCAAGGTAGGCAATGCGTACATTGCTCGCATTGCCCGTAAAGGCATAGCGATTGTTATTCTTGCCATCCAAAATGGCACCCGGCGCACCAATATAAGTGCTGCCGTTGCCAGTGGTAATCTGACTAAATTCACCCAACCCCAAAGTGTGCTCGCCAGGAGCAAACCAATATGTGGTATTCGATTGGGCAAAATTAAAGCCAGTGTTGTCCCCTGCCGGTACGATAGTTGCTCCAGCCGGGGCGCTAACAGGGCCCTTTTTCCAAACATTACTTCCGCAAATTTGGGCTGGTGCCGAAACATACCATCCGCCTGCGGTCCGGGCGGGATCGGCTAAGGGGTCAGTGGGGCTGGGCGTACCTGTTCCGCCATTGTTTGGCGAGCTGCCGTTAGACGGTCGCGTAGACGCAGCCCTCCCCTGGCGCGCACTTCTATTGTCGCTCTGGTTTACGATCTCCTGGGATGCGTCGTCTGCGGGCACCGTGCTATCGTCCGCCCCTATAACAAACGAAAATACCTGGCTCTTCGCACTATTGCCCGCGAAGTCATAAGCAACGGCTTGAAGAGTATGCCTACCCTCTGAAAGGCCGGTGAGATCAATAGTGGCTTTAAAGGGCGGTTCTATGCTTCTGGCGACGATTTCTCCGTCGAGTAAATACTCGACCCGCTCAATCCCCTTATTGTCGCTTGCTTCTGCGGATATCTCTAGAGTTCGTCCTGCCTTCGCCTGCTCCAAAGCTTGTGATGGGATATGCAACGTTACTATCGGAGGAATAGTGTCTGCTTGTTGAGGATTGTTCCCCACTTGAGTGGACGGCTGTGCCATAAAAAACAAGACTATTCCTATTAGTGCCAATACCCCGCCAATAATACCAATAATTTTTATCTTCATGCGTTCTGACAATAGCTAGATGCGGCTATTTCTTACCGCCATACTACCCTATCAAGTTGTTATGGCTATAATAAAACAAGACAATGAATAAAAGCTTTCAAAAATCCGCAAAAATTTTGCAAGAACTACACCAACCCCACCCTGGCATTATCGATCTCGATAACTTTAATAAATATTTTAGGCTTCGTTGCTATGAGCCGTCTCTAGATCTGCGACCATTTGTGGCCCACATTTGGACGCAACGCCTCCATACTACCCCTGATCATGCACCGATCGAGATAACTACGGGGCCAAATATTTATCTGTTTTTTACTTCTGAATCAGCCTTTATTAATGATATCGACAAGCATGGATTCAAGTATAACCCTCTTGCTTCTGAGGTAATTGTTGGTGTTAAGTTCCGCCCTGGGGGCTTCTATCCATTCATCCGGCGCCCGGTCTGTCAGCTTAAGGCGCACACAACAGATATTCAGTCCGTGTTTCCTGCCGCAGATGAGCTATTTAGGGCAACACTACTTAGCCAGTCAGACGAAGGAGCGGTAGCGATGCTGGAGACCCTTTTACGGGATGTGCGCCCACAGCACAATAAGAAACTTGATCTAATAGCTAAAATTCTGGCTGCTCTTGAAGACAATACGTCACTACAGTCCGTTGAGGCGGTTGCCCGAGCCTTTGGTATAAGCGAGCGTTCTCTTCAACTGCTCTTTCAGACGTATGTTGGCGTAGGGTTAAAATGGGTCATTACTCGTAGGCGTTTACTTGAGGCAATTGCTCAAGTTCAGGCTCAACCGCATCGCTCGTGGGCAGATGTTGCTGCAGAGCTGGGTTATAGCAGTCAATCCCATTTCTCGAGGGAATTCAAGAAGGTCATTGGATTGTCACCATCGCAATATCTGAGGGTTATCAGCCCCACATTTTCAAGCACGGATTACTCTAGCCCCTTAGGCCAAACACGACAACACCCGGCTTAGCGAGGTCGTCCGTAGTAATCGAATATGTTGGACTAGCCCCAGCAGAGGACAGATTAGCCGTGCCCACCGACATAGAGGCAAATGGTAGACACTTCGGATCGGCGTGCTCGGTCAAGGCTCCGTCAAGCGTAAAGGTTCGCCCCTGCGTATTAAACATCGCGGTTACGAGTAGGTCGGCAGTGCCCGCGAGTGTGGCCGAGGGCGTTGAGAAGTTTGTAACGGTTGATGGGAAGTTGGTTTTAACAAATCCTTCAACGTCGACCCGACCATCAAGAAGTAACACTGCGCCCATCACGTCAAAGCCCCCTGCTGCAGGCATTGTGACGTCTTTGCTGCCGTCGGACGGTACTTGTACCTGGTAAATACGTAACAATCCCCCGCCATCGCCGTTTGTTTCGGTGGTGCCAATTTGCGTTAGCGTACCAGCTGTACTGGTTGGTGTGCTCGCGACATTGTTATCCGATGAGTATACGACCAAAAGCGTATCGCCAGCAGAAGTTAACCCTGCCGTAGTAGAGAGGACTTGCGAAGAAGTAAGGTTGTCAGAGGTCTGAAGTGCTTGCTTAACAACAGGGGTCGTTGGTGTGTATGGATTGGCTATAAGATTACCGCTAGAGTCACGGTTATTTGACCACGAATCAATAATAACTGGCTCCTCAACGACATGCAGGCCGAATTCACCGGTGTGGATCGGGCCAAAGTCGTTGTTTGTGATAACAGCATCGCGCAGGCGGAAGTTCACCCGCATGTGGTATAAGCCCGACTCAAAGTAACAGTTATTGATTGTTGGTGTTGCCAGCGGATCGGTTAGTGCTGCTGGCCCACATGTAAATGCCGAGTTCATTGGCGTGCCGAGTGTCGAAGTTGTGCGTCGAATTGCTGTATGCTCAATAGTAATGAAGCTTTCGCCCAACGCATTATTAAATACCTGCACACCGTCGCAGTGTTGACCCTCGTCTATAAAAGCCTGGTCATGAATATAACACTGGGAGATAAGCGCATTTGCTGGATCGGGCTGCGCTTCTATGTGAATGCCATCGCCGGTTTGCGAAATATCACATCGCCTTACGACAAGACCGGCATCTGAGCCGATACCATGAACCTGGGGATTGAGCCCTGTTTTATTACCAATAACCGTCGTATCTGTAACGGTCAGAACGCCGGTTTCACTACTTAGCTGAATGCCAAAAACGTCATTAGCGTTGGGGCGAACAATACAATTAGTTACTGTGGGGTTAGTACCTGTTAAAACAAGGCTGGCGTTAATTCGGTAGTGGTCTATCGTAACGTTATTGCCCTGAACAACTAGGGTGCCCGTGTCCCAATGTGCCGACCAGCCCCCGGGTAATGGATCGTTTACATTAATAACAGTCAAATCGGCTGGGCTGCCTAAGTAGCCTACCCTACCCGCAGTGGCGCGCACGCCAGCTGCCAACACATGGTTAACGCCCCTTGCTATTGTGGTACGTCGAACTGCTTTTATGCCAATCACACAAGATCTCCGGCCAGTACCCACTCATTGGTTGCACGCTTTCGAAGCGACAAGGTAGAGTATTGGGTGCGTGCCGAAAGAAGCCCGTCTGCTGAGCGAATTGTTACCCCCGAACCCGGCGCAACCGTTAATTGACCAGTGCCGTACTGCAATAATTCGATAACCGTCCCTACGGAGAAAGCCACTGCACTATTTGGGGGCACAGTAAGAGTTACGGCACTTGCTGAAGTAAATTCGATGGCTGTACTTGCATCGCCAAGAACAAGCGTATATGTCGTGCCGGCCTGAGTTGAGGCGGTAACTTGTTGAGCTGCTGTTACTGCTGCCTGGGTATCGTTAAGCTTTGTTTGGACCGCACCTGCAAGCTTGGCCTCTGCCACTGCGCCATCAGCAATAGTATTACCCGATACACTGCCGGCTTTTAGCGCTCCACTCGAAGTGTGAGCCTCGCCAAGAAAATCGTTAAGGATAGTACCCCACGTTCCACTGTCTTGTCCGGGAATAGGTAAGCGTGCCATAGATAATCTTAGTATATATAGGTCACAAAATAAGCACAAGAGTTAATGCGCGGCATCTTAGTAGCGTGTCGTTTGCCCTTAGTCGTGCCTGTTGTCGCCTGTTGTTATATTATGAATTGGTCCGTGCTACTCGATGATAGGAGCGTCATGACCTTCGAGGAAGAAGTGGCAGGATTTTTGGCGGGAAAATGGCACATGTTCAACGCCGGCAAAGCCAAGCCTGCAGCTCTACTTACCTTTACAAGTATGCGCCTTGAGATCAAGTTGCCGAAAGGTGGCCCATGCTTAATGGGCACGTGGACCGCCCACGAAGCACCCAAGACCAGGTGCCTCATTAGCTTTAAGGTGGACAGTTTCGACAAGGGAACTGCTGCAGACGTAGGCTTTCTAATGGCCGACTTGGCTGGGCTGGGTGGTTGGCTTGCAAAAGCGATTAGTTTTGTTGGCCGTGCAGTAGGCCAAATACAAGAACGCAAGCTCAAAGAGCAGATCCGGCAAGGGATCGAGTGGCATCTGGCGGTGACCGCCTGGGATAAAACAACGATCCAGCTTCAGGCGCAAGGTGCGCAGCATTCCTTGATCTGGAAACGTGCGTAGCCTTGTCTTCACCCTCGGGTGGATCTCATCCTAGTTTGGCCCCCTCCCGCTACACGCCGTGCTGGGTGCGTTCAAACCCAGCAGGAATCTCAGTGCTGAAGGGTTTAGCTTTGAGCATCGAGATTTTTAGAGCTCTCTATTCATGTTGTTTATATGACGAAACATCATCTAATGAAAGTGGCCTCTGAACCTTCCATTTCTTGGTATCCTAAATTGAGAACCTAAGCAGGAGATTTTTATGGACATAATCACTCATCACTACACTCAGGTCAATGGCATACAAATTTTTTACCGAGAAGCAGGGCCAAAAGACGCGCCAATCCTACTTTTACCACATGGCTATCCCTGCTCTTCATTTCAGTATCGTAATCTCATGGCTGCGCTTTCGGATCGGTGGCGACTGGTAGCGCCCGACTTTCCTGGCTTTGGTTATAGCGATACGCCCCAAGACTTTGAGTATACCTTTGACGGCTACGCGCAATTTCTACAGGATTTTTGTCAATCGTTGAGCCTAAAAAGATACTCGCTGTATCTGCACGATTATGGTTCTCAGATTGGCCTTCGGCTTGCAATGAGCGCACCAGAAAATATTACGAGCCTCATCATTCAAAACGGTGATATTTATGAAGATGCACTTGGTCCGAAGTACGATGGCCTAAAAGAGTACTGGCGTAATCCCAGCCCTGAAAATCATAAGAAGCTTGAAGATGCGGTAAGCAAAGAGGGCTTCCGTGAGGAGTTTATCGGTGAAACAGACCAGAAACTCCATAATCGATTTACGCCTGACCTTTGGAACTTAGCCGCCTCGCAGCTACTTACGCCCGAGCGCCACAAGATCATGGTCGGCCTAATGGAAGGCCTAAAACAAAACCTTGGCTGGATGCCAAAGGCGCAAGCATATCTTCGCGAGCACAAACCGGCAACGCTGATTGTTTGGGGGCCACAAGATGGCTATATGCCAGAAAAGTCAGCTAAGGCCTATTTGCGGGATCTCCCAAATGCGGAGTTACGCCTGCTAAATGGGGGTCATTGGTTGCTAGAGACGCACTTAGATGAAGTAGCTGCGCTCGTGAGAGATTTTTTAGATAGATAAAGACCGGCTTCGAGGCCGAGTATAAATTCGAAACAAAACAACCTGCACGACGCCATCCATACTATGGCAGATTCCTCAGGCTGGAATCAAATAAGCTAGAGACGAATTACCAAAAGTATATATATGATATAATTTAGACGATCTTTCAAGTCTGTCTACCGGCGCATTCCTATTGAGTGCCCTGCTAGGCAAGGCTTGACATGGATAAAGCCCAACAATCTAGGAGTTCGCCGTGGTTGAGATCACCACCACTCTCTGCAAGAGGGCCAAGGATCTGACATTCGATATTGTTGTCGGCGCGATGGACCACAGCAACGTCTGTTCCTACATTGAAGAAGAGGTAGACAAGTTCGTTCGCGACAATAGTCTCGCCGATGTCGCCCACATTTTCATGGCCACCCATTCGATTGGTGAGCGTGAGTGGGAGATCGAGGAAGGACGCGAGCCCGCCTTTTTCAATGAGGAGGGCTTGAACGGTGGCTGGTTCATCTTCTGCGAGGAGGATGTCAACTACTTGTTTTGCGCATCGGCTACTTCTGGTAGCAGTCTGATGGCTGAGAAGCAAGCAGATGGTACGTGGAGCCTGCGACTCGAGGTTCCCATTCGGGGAGATGGCCCCTATAAGGGTGCGTACTGGCAGGCTTTCCACCAAGCCCTCGGCATCGCGGAAGAGGCATCTGCTGTAGCATAAGGCAGGTCCATCTTTGCTCCGGTCTTCGAAACAGCATACGCCGTGCTGGGTGCGTTCAAACCCAGCAGAAATCTCAGAACTGAATTTACTTGAGTTTTGAGATTTTGCTAAAATAAGGGTCCTATCTGTTGGATAATACCATAGTGACCTTACGGGGTAAGTTCTGGAACACCTTCTTACTTAACATTACAGGACTACATGCTAAGTTACTTGCCTCTTGCGACTAAATCAGAATAAAAGGATAACTAAGCTTTATCGTGCCTAAACTTAGTGACTATCAGCTTTTCGACAAGCATATCCGCTGGACGAGTCAGGCAGAAAATCAGAGCGTCTGCTACATCATCGGTTTTCATCATCCACGGCTGGTCGTGAGGATCGCGTCGCGAAGCATTTTCATAGAGGTTACTATCAAATCCTGCAGGATAGAAGCCCGTAACTTTTACGTTTGTACCGTCCAAGGAGTCCTTAAAAGCCCTGGTAAAACCAGCCAGTGCCCACTTAGTTGCCCCATATGATTGCCAAAGTTTGTTATCACCTGCACTTGTGTCACTTGTGCCGCTTGTCGAAATAACATTCAGAATGTGCCCACTATTCTGCTTTCGGAAAGTAGATTCAAGCGCCTTAGAAAACTCAATTGTCCCCAGTGTGTTGACTTCAAAAGCTCTCCGGCGTCGCAACGGATCATTTTTTTCTAGCTCCTCGTCCGTCCAGATGCCTGCGTTATTAATGAGAATATCGACGCGGTCAAAGTCTTTTAGGATTTGCCGCACAGTTTGCTGAATTTGATCAGGTGAGGAGATATCACAGACATATGGATGTGCGCTGGAGCCCAGCTCCTGAGCGACGGCTGTTAGCTTGTCGCCGTTATGTGCGACTAGAGCAACGGCGGCGCCTTCGGCAATAAGTTTGGTTGCAGTGGCTCGGCCAAGGCCTTCGCTGGCACCGGTAATAACGATAACTTTATCTTTCATGGATCAAGTATAGCAAGGGGCGATAAAGATGAACATGAACCAGACGCCCCGTTGCTTGGGTTCGGCAGCAGTGGGCTTAATATAACAGGGGTGGAAAGCAAAACAAAAAGTTCCAGAAAATATTTCCGGGAACTTTCGTATCTGTTGATGATGTAATAATTGCAATGGTGAACCACACGCGACGAATGTGGGGCACTTTAATAGAAGCTAAGCTGCTCGCAGAGCAATAACCGGAGGAAAGGCAGCGTAATTTGCTACAGCAGGGAATGTAGCCGGCAGAGCGCCAGGCACTGCTCCTGCCGCCGTATAAATACCAGCCAAAATACCACCCGAGCCTACTACTGTAGCCAAGGAGCCGCCTCCCACATGATAGGCAGAGCCATTCAAAGCCCTAAATGTAGGTGAACCGCCTTGAGGCACTGCGACCAACCAATACATGCCTTGGGCTAGCGTGCCGGTACTCATTGTGACTTCTTTTGCTCCAGTGGTTGAGGCATCGATAGTGCCTGCATCAATTACTCGGCTACCCGGACTATTACTGCCATTATCTGCATATATGCCAAGACGAACATTCGTAGAGGCAGCAGCAGTTGTAATTTCAACCCCTATGCGATCGAATGCTTTGGATTGACCCAAAAAATACGGAATGGCTATTGCGCAGCCATCACCGTTAGCCACGGTCGCTGTAGTACGGCCAGCAGCTGGTACGGTGTAGTAGCGGTTATTAGTGAAGTAATTCGTAACTGCACCCGCAAGCGTAACCGCGACCGCGCTCCAGGCGGACCCACTGGGAGTGGCTGTTTGCCGGCGTTCAACTCCAGTCGAAGTTTAGCCATGCCTGGTGTATAGTCAGTTGCATGGATTGGAATACTCAAACGATAAAGACTTATGACGAGTCGGCAAAAGAATTAGCAGAATACTTCAAAGGCATTGGTGCGCGCGTGAGCGATATTGAGCTTGGACTGAAGCTCGCAAATGCCAATAGCGAAGCTAAGGTCGTCGAAGTCGGGTGTGGGGACGGCCGTGATGCTGAAGAGATAGTAAAGCGGGTTGCGTGGTATGAAGGTTACGACCCTTCAGAAGGACTGTTAGATATTGCACGCAAAAGACTACCTGATGCTTCATTCGTAACTGCCGATGCACTGACGTACCAATACCCTGAAAATCTCGACGTTGTTTATGCCTTTGCATCTCTATTACACGTCAATCAAGGTGACATGAAGGTCGCGCTCACAAAAATTGCGGCAGCATTGCGCAAAGACGGAATTGCTTTCATTTCGCTCAAAGAGCGACCAACTTATGAAGAAGAGGTCAAAGAAGATCAGTACGGCAAGCGCATGTTCTACTATTACAATGCTAGGCTTATCCAGGAACTAGCAGGACACGCATTTATAGTGGCTCACGAAGACCACCAGACGATTGGGCGTACCGATTGGTTTACTCTGGCATTGAAAAAAGTCTAGTTACTATACAGGCCTAAGATGCATTTTTATTCCGCGCTGTTTTACTTTCATCTTGCAAACTAGTTCGGTTGCCTGTTTTGAAATGCGTTCTCAATAGCACGCTCAGGCACTGAATCACAATATCCGCAGTTGAATAGAACACATCTTCAGCATAATCTTGAACATCAGGTGTTACATCATGCTGACTCATTTGATCGGGTATCCCCAGGTGTGGCTCATAGGCTTTAGAGCGCAAGGTAGTGGCTAAGGGGTTATTGATGGGAACATTTATAGTGCCTACTGGCAACGCGCCCACATGAACTGCGTAATTTCTTTTTGATTTCTTATCGCCTGTATTTCTGAACTCTTCAATAAATTGTTTATTCTTTTTTACGTGTCAGAACTACCTTTATTCTTTCCGTTTGCCTAGGCAGTTCTTTGGTTTGAGCCAGGTTATTAGTAATTACACCTATCTCGTCTTCTTTTCTATTGGTGCACTTTGCGATCAGGACAGCCAGCACATCAAGTGTGGTCTTAGCGTTGGCCATGAGTGATTCATATTCGTATCCAATTGGCTCATAAGGCATGCCCACCACTCCTGGCAAGCCTTCCATGCCAGGCATGCCAAGCTTCGCAAGTTCCTCTGCCTGGGCAATTGCGGCAGCCTCAACTACTTTTAGCCTTTGGAGGTGGTAAAACGTTGAATTGAGTTTTTCAAAAACAGTTGCAATTGCAGCCTTCAGATCATCTTCGCTCACGGATGTAATTTCTCTGAGTATCTTCGACTTTTTGGCAGAAATTACTTTGAGATAACTAGTCTGAATAGGCCAGGTGTAGGCTGGCCAGTATACCGTGCGGGGTAATAAGCTTCCGAAACTTCCACCCAAAGAGGTAAATTTAGAATCAGTTGAAAATCTCAAGCTTTGTATTCAAGCCAGCAGAGCGCTTTCCAGGCTTGACGGGCAAACATCTACAACATTTCGAAACTTCGCCAACGCGATTAACATGATCAAGCTCTTTAGTGTGCCTGAAGCAGTAGCAAGCTCTGCAGTTGAGAATATTATTACGACCGTAGCTGATGCTCTACGAGCACGCGCCCTGCCAGAAGAAAAATTACCTGCCGCCATTAAAGAAACCGATAAATACACAGAGGCTATTGCACTTGGTTCGACTATTCTTCATAAAAAAGGGTTTCTTGCAACTAATGACTACATTGCAATACAAAAAACACTTGCCCTCCCGCAAAAAGGAATTAGAAAACTTCCTGGCTACCAGATTGCCAGCGATAAAACAGGCCAAGTATATTACACACCACCCGAAGGGGAAGCATTGATCCGTGGTATGCTTAAGGATTTTGAAGACTATTTCAACGACGATAGTGATGATGGGCAGATCTTAATTAGGGTAGCCTTGATTCATTATCAATTTGAGGCGATACACCCATTTCCTGATGGAAATGGTAGGACGGGGAGAATCTTAATGCCTTTGTATCTCGTCAAGCATGGCTATTTACGTTTTCCTATCCTTTTTCTTAGTGAATATATTTTTCAAAATAAGAGTGAGTATTATCGCCGCCTCCGAGAAGTTACATACGAAAATAAGTGGGACGAATGGGTTAAATATATTTTGAAAGGTATTATTCTACAAGCCAATAAGACGTCTGAGGCATTGGATGAAGTTACGAAAGAGGCTATCCGATACGAGAGTCTTGTCACCGAAGATATTGTTCCTAAGTTTAGGCAACGCAACCTTATCGACTTCCTATTCTCTAACGTAGCATTTAATATTGACATGCTCTCGGATGCACTTGGAGTAGGTAAAAATACTTCTTCGGCCTACTTAAACTCTCTAGTAAAGGCGAGATTACTTGAAACGGTATTCGTAAATAGGAAGAAGATTTTCTTTGTCCCTAAAGTTATTACGATTTTAGGTAACACACAAAAATAGTGTATGTCATTTTTACGGAATGTTGTCAAGTATTAGATTGGCTGTAGGTCCGGGCAAACTCAATACTGTTAGGTCAAAAATTAGAAGAGCTAAACTTTACTTCCACTCCCGCTGCCGATTCTTCTCCTCTTTCTCTTTGACAGCCTCAAACATATCAACGTCAAGCATACTGGCAAGTCCAAGCAAGACTATTTGTACGTCTGCCAGTTCTTCGCGCACATTTGTTTGCTGAGTGTTATCGGCAAACTTCAAGCCTGCAATCTTGCGGGTGGCTTTGGCTAGTTCGCCTGCTTCCTCAAGAAGCATCACTAACTTTTTACTTGGATCAGTCGTATTAAAGCCACGCTGCTTGTTCATTTCCCAAATGTATTTCTGGAGTTTCTGTAGTGAGTCGTCTGTAGGCATATCCATAGAAGTATCTTACCTGTTAGCATAGGAATATGCCATTGCTTCAAATTCCTGAGATTAGTCAGAGGGTTACAGAAATTAGCCAACAATACTACGGAGACCACACACTGGATGCTATTTCCGGCGCTGGTCAGACTGAGCAGCCAAAACTTGCGCTCATTTTTATTAACCCCACTCATCGAAATATATCCACCAGACCAGGTTGGAAGGGATTAAAAGCGCCGTGGATTGGTTGCGCTAATATTTGGCAGTTATTTAGAGATGCGGGCTTGATCGGCGAAGAAATGAATCAGGAAATTCAGGCTGCTAAGACAAATTGGTCAGAACAGTTTGCGCTGGATGTCTACAGCCATGTAGCCAGTCAAGGATTATATATTAC
>DASUUR010000053.1:0-15169 GCA_036373975.1 Saccharimonadales bacterium (SeqCode) | reverse complement strand
CTTGTTCTTCTATTTGTAGGCTCCGTAGTCCTTGCAAAACGGTTTGCAGATAAGCCATAAAGCTGGTTGGGCTCACAATAATAACCCTCTTGTCGCGAAAAGCATATTCAATCAAGTCCCTGGCCCCCACAGCCGTCACGCCCACCTTGTTAATGAGCAGGTCGTAATACAAAGCCTCGCTCGGAATAAACATAAAGGCGAAATCCATAGTGTTTTCAGAAGGACGAATGTACTTGCTAGTTTCGTCGATACGCCCTTTCAAGTCTGTTTTCAGCTGAACAATTAAACGATCCCTCTGGACTTTATCGGTAGTCTCTATTAAGCGATTGTAGTTCTCGAGGCTAAACTTGCTATCAATTGGCAACACTTGGTTACGATCAAGGAAAATCGCCGCATCGACAATCAACCCGTCCTTAAACTTATATTGCATCTGGAAACGCCCCGGTGGCAGTACATTCGACAGCACCGTCTCAAGATAATACTCGCCAAACACGCCACGCTGCTTAGGGTTCTGCAGCACGTTCTGCAAAGTTTTTAATTCATCCGCCACATCAACCACACGGCGGTTCGTCTCGTCTAGCTTTGTTAACCGCTGGGTTACATCGGCAACAATTTTAGCGCTCTCGCTTAACTGTCGCTGCATGGAGCTATGGTTACGGTCCAATCGCTCTGTCATAGTTTGCTGCAGGCCCTCTCGGAGCTCACCTATACCTCGAGCCAGCTCAGTAATATCTTGCTTTAAGAACCCGGTAGCATCACCCTGTTTCATGGCATTCAATTTTTGAAACAACATAAATAAGGCTAAGCCAAAACCAACAAGTACCAATAAAAGTATTCCGATAAGTATTTCCATAGCTTAAGTATAGCTTTTTTAAGCGTTTAGAACCAAGCGAGCCGCAATGACTATGGCGATTGCCGCAATAAATGCAGTAGGAAAATGATGCATACGCAGTATCCAAGCAAATAGCCCATAGGTAACAGCGTACATCCCCGCCAGCCATAGCAGAGCCTCACCCCATGCCAGTGAATGTATCGCTCCCTGCAGCCCCCATAGTGTCGCCGCGCTAACAATTGCTATGAGCAAGGGGCGGTATGTCGATAGCTTAACCAAACCGATAGTACCGATAACCGCCGATAAAACCGTTCCGATATTAAATGCGATTGCGCCGGCATTAGAGCACATTGAAAATGAATCGACCGAGCGACACAGCAGAGGCTCGGCAATAAAACGTTCGATTAAGCTGCTAAGCACAAATACAATTGCGCCCGTAGCCAATCCCCACGCCAAAATCTTCCACCACGTGCCACCATCGTGCTGTGCAAAGAAATGCCAGCTGGGGCGCTCCGTCTGCGGGGGGATATCTCTCACTTCCATCTACAGCTTAGTATACTCCTTGCGAGCCTGTTGTGCTACTTGTGTTCCATTTCTTGCGCCGTACCAGAGCGCTCCCACGCACGCAAAGAACAATCCTCCCAGCACATCAAGAGGTGTATGCACCAGGGCAAGCACCCTCCCTAAGCAGACAAGCACTACGGCCACAATCACTACTGCCGCCAATGGCCGACTTGGCGTTTCGAAGTATACCGCTAACGCAATAGCGGCCGAGAAAAGTGCATGATCAGACGGAAACCCAGGATTATCTAGGTAGGCCGCGCCTGGAGCCACGCCTTGTTCTAGAAACGGACGCAGCTCAGATGGCTGCCACAACGTTGCGGTTAGCTTCGCGAGCAACAGGGCGGTTAGCCCCGCCATCAGTACTCTACTATACGCCGCAAAGCGCTGCCCGCGCGGGACATATCGAAGCAATGCATATCCACCAATTACCACAATTGGTACGAGCAGAGCATCGGCAAGCAGGCGTATAAGGAATTCGCTAGTCATGGCGTCATTATAGCGTACCTGACGGCTTAGTGAGCAAGCCTTGCAGCACGCCTATCCAGAAAACGCTGGATTTTACGCTCACTCCATCCGCGCCGTTTTAGCTCATCTTTGAGCTTACCTGCAAGCGCTTTTTGAAAAGCCTCTCTGTCTTTGAAGCCATGCCGCTTCAATACTTGGTCAAATGTGCGCTGCTTTAGCTCTTGTTTCAGTTCATTGCCCGTTAATCCCAGCACGCTCGCCCTCAGCTCAAACTTTCTGTCATGGCGCTGTAAACGTTCGAGGCGAAAGTTATTCTTTTTGCTGTCCGTGCCAGGCTGCAGCGCAGATACACCACTAATCGTACTAATGCTAAGTACCGTAACAATGAGTAATGTTGCTAGAGTTTTCGTTGCTATTTTCATAGACCCTCCTTTATAAGCTAGTTATGCTTATGCACCCATTGTAGCGTGCGGAGGGCCGTGAAAAATTTGTTATTTATGCAACGAAATATTAGCGATAACGAGGGGCAATGAAGGTGAATGCTTTGCCCTTAGCGCCACCACGACCGGTTCGGCCAATGCGGTGTACGTAGTCTTCGTAGGTTGCTGGCTGGTCAAAGTTGATTACATGGCTCACGTTTGGAATATCAAGTCCACGAGCTGCAACGTCTGTCGCTACAAGCACACGCACATCCTGGTTCTTAAATGAACGGAGTGCACGCTGGCGTTGTGGCTGCGTTTTGTTACCGTGAATAGCAACTGAGGTAATACCAGATTTGGCAAGTGCGTCAGACAAGCGCTGCACACCAAACTTAGTTTCACCAAAAACGAGCACCTTGCCGTATTCATCATCGCTCAGCATATTAGTCAAGATCGACAACTTTTCTTCTTTTGAGGTTGCCTCAATGACGTCTTGTTCAACATGGTCACTTGTTTCGCTGGTTCGTACTGAAACAGTCACAGGGTCGTTCAGGAAGTCATGCACAAGAGCCTCGATAGTTGGTGTAATGGTTGCGCTAAAGAAAAGTGTCTGACGGTCTTTTGGCATAGTCGCAATAATAGTGCGGATGTCGTTAATAAAGCCCATATCAAGCATGCGGTCGGCTTCGTCAAGTACCAATGTGGTCATATCTTTCACAAACAGCACACGGCGTTGCAATAGGTCCTTAAGGCGCCCTGGGGTGCCTATAATAACATGTGGACGGCGGCGTAAGTCGCGAATTTGGCGATCAATATTCATACCACCAACACACAGCGCCGAATAAAGACGCATGCCACGAGCAAATGTACGGAATTGTTCATCAATCTGCTCAGCTAGCTCGCGCGTAGGAGCCATAATTAGTACGGCCGGCGCGCTAGTCGTACCAGAAAGCTTCTCGATAATCGGTAAAATAAAGGCAGCCGTTTTACCAGTACCAGTATTGGCAAGTCCAATAACATCACGGCCTTCAATAACGTGCGGGATCGCCTGATCTTGAATAGCGCTTGGACTTACATAGCCCTTTTCAGCGATATTTGCATGCAAGGCAGTGCTAAAAGGAAAATCCTCAAAGGTATGCTTTGCTTCGTATACCACTTCTTCGGCAGGGGTAGCGGCCTTGTTAACAAACTTGCTCGGGTGAATAAATGCACCTCGAGGTCGTTTTTTATTAGTGTTAGGGCGTGAAAAACTGCGACGAGCAGTGTTCGGGCGCGAAGACGCAACGCGGCGTCCCGCACGAAATGATGAGTTATTCATATATAACCTTTCGGATTGTAATAATATTCTCGACTGCGAGATGAACAGCGAGATACTGTTTTTATTTTTCTCTCGGTCTTCTATGTAAGATGCTTCCTGCGAAGCGTGATAAGAGAAACTCGATATTCATCGATTGCAATGAGTCAATAGTAACACAAAATAATCAAATTGTCTATAGATATAATAATTTAGCAAAAGAAAAGGGCGAGGAGGCGACAAACATACTGTCAGCCCCTCGCCCTCCCGGCTTGTTACTGCTTGGGTTTGGGCTGGTTGATCTTGTCGATCAGCTCGAACTCGACGAAGATTGTGGCCAGTGCCCCCACCACCTTCGTCATGAACTCGCGACTGTACGGCTGCGTGAACAAGATCTGCTGCCCTCTGAGGGTGTACGACACACCGGCTAGCGCGAACCTCACGCCAAGACGCAACATCTGCTCGGTAGTCGGCTCAGCCTCGGACAGCTCCGCTCTCATCACGCACTGTTCCTGGGTAAGCGTTACTTTCATCAGTACTCCCGCTCAAGGTTCTCGCGTCAGTGCCCGTCGGTCTCGTCAACCACCTCGATGCCAGGGAGAGCTTCCCGCAGCACCGTGGTGATCCGTGCCTTCAGAGCCTCAGTGAGCTCCTCCTCGATGCAAAAGCCCCTGGTGTTGACGCCCTCGCAGTCCACCGCCTGGCCCATGCGCGCGAGCTTCTGGCGAAGCGTCGCGAGCTGCAGCGCAGACGGTTCACCGCCAGAGAACTCGATAGCAGGCATTGCTCTCTTGACGAATGCTGCCCTCACGGATTACTCCCTCAATCGTCGGGTTTGCGATACAAATATATTATATCATGTAAGAGTAGGTTAGCAAATTATTTATCAATCATTGGAAGATTCCAAGACAGTACTGTTATAATGGTCCTATGTTTAAAGCCATTAGGCGTTTTGATCATCACGCGACCAATATGATTAAAGGCGACTCTCGCCTCTTTGAATTGCTCTATGGATGGATTACCCTCTTAGGTCACCCGGTTACGGTAGTGTTTATTGCCTCCCTGGGGATTGCCACTGGCCTTGGTTTGCAAATTTTAGTTATAAGTTATGCATTTACTGCAGCCTTGGCCGCACTCTTTGGCAGCACCGTTCTTAAAGGCGTATTACGGCGCCCCCGCCCCGATACTATCTATGCCAATAATATGTGGCGCAAAACCTTTAGCTTCCCGAGCGGCCATTCGTTTGGATCGCTCATGGTGTATGGATTGCTTGCCTACTTTGCATATAGCAACTTTGTTGGGCCATGGGACCTTATTGTCTCGGTTGGCCTTGGCCTATTAATTTTTCTGGTTGGCATTTCGCGTATCTACCTAGGCGCACATTACTTTCTAGATGTTATAGGCGGCTGGGTGTTAAGTATCCCGGTGTTAATCTGGATTATCAACGGTATCATTAACTAATGCCCCGACACTACCATGTCTTTAGCAATGCTAAAGCCGGAAACGCAGCCAGCCTTAGCGAAGTTAAACGAGCCTTCAAAGCTCACGACGCCCAGGTCAGCTTCCATACCATTACCGCCACGCTAGCTCAAAGGGTGGCGTCTTTGGAAAAACAAAAAAATATCGTTCTAGTAGCAGCGGGTGGTGATGGCACAGTTAACGCTATCGTAAATGCAGCCGCTCGCAGCCCACATCCTGTCGGTGTGTTGCCACTCGGAACCTTAAACCATTTTGCAAAAGATATTGGGATGCCTACGGATATCACAGAAGCGGTAACGGAGTTACTGCAGGGTGCACCAACCAAACTCGACGTCGCGAAAGTAAATGACCACTTATTCGTTAACAACTCAAGCATCGGGTTTTACCCCAACATGGTTACCCTACGCGAGCACCATCTACCCCTATTACCAAAGTGGGCCGCTAGCTTCTTCGCCTCTTTGGCGGCCCTCGGTAGGATCCGTCGTTATCATATACGATTATCGGTGGATGGAAAGAAACACGTTCTACGCAGCCCGTTTGTTTTTATTGGCAACAATCGCTATAGTTTTCTTCCGCCTAACATCACCGAGCGCACAACTCTCACTGGTGGCGAATTAAGCCTACAGGTGGTTAAAACGGGCAACCTACTAAGCGTGGTCCAAGATGTATTTAGGGAGCTATTTGGGCACCCTAAGCGCAACATTATTTCATATTCCGGCAAGAACATTGTGGTCAGCATGCGCCGCAGTCGTATACGCGTTGCCTATGACGGCGAAGTTAGTGCACTCTCGACACCACTCAACTACCAGATACTACCTAAAAAACTCCATATTATTACACCGAAAAATGACACTGCTAACTAGCGAACAGTACAAACAGGATTTACTGGCACAGCTCAAGATGGCCAAACACCGTATTGCTATTGCAAGCATGGTGCTGTACTACGAAGACGGCATGACGGAAATATTCACCGCCCTTAAGAACGCTTTGGATCGTGGCGTAATTGTTGCAATCGTTGTCGACTCCTATAATAATTTCCTGTTTACTGAGGGCTCGAATCTTTTTAAGCTCGTTAGTTACCGCCATCGTATACGAGCAACACGCCAGGCTTTTGCTGAGCTACGCGAGCACGGCGCAACCATTACAGAGGTTGGCAGCGTAGGGCCGAACCCGTACAAGCGTCGATTCCATTACAAGTGCGTCGTGGTCGATGATGTGGTGTATTTTGCCGGCGGCGTGAACATGACCAGGCTGTCTTTTGAGCAAACTGACTATATGCTACGTACACAAAATACACAATTTGCCGACGATTTGGTGCGGCATCTTTCGGACATTGCCACAAACGGAAAGCAATCAGACACAACGCTATATATTGACCAAAATAATACTCTGTTCATCGATAGCGGCGCTCCTGATAAATCAATCATCTATGACCGAGCGGTTGCGCTCAGCAAACAAGCAGAATCAATAGTGTACGTCTCACAATTGGCCCCGAGCGGGCCACTCGCGTCATTACTGCGCCAAAAGAACGCCGTGCTGTATTTTAATAGGCCAGCTCAGTTAAGCTTTCCTGCCTCTCTTGACCAATATCTGAGCGCTTGGCAATATCGGCAGCCTAATAGCTACCAGGGTGAAGACTTTATACATGCAAAGTATATGCTGTTTACGCTGCCGGGTGATAAAAAGATTGCCTTGAGCGGCTCGCACAATTTTAGCTACCGTGGTGTGCAGTACGGCACAAAAGAGCTTGCGCTAGAAGCAACCAGCCCTGCAGTGTGGAACGAGCTTCAGCAGTTTACCAACAGGCGTATCGCTACGCGTTCGTCCTACGACCAAAAAATATAAATCCGCCCAGTACCAAGGCGGCTGCGATAAGACCAATAACAAAACTATCAACAATCAGGCCAATGCCAACGCCGCCAGCTATGCCAGCCGCAATGCCTGTAGTAAGTGCTTTTTTAGATATCTGATTCATACTGATTCTCCTCTACATTTATTGCACGCTCGTTCCAGCATACCGCACAATCGTGATTATGCTCAAGCTTTAGTGCAAATTATTGACAGCTCACATAAACATGGCTATGATACGCTAGATCGGCAAATTGCCGAGAGCCTCTGGCGAGGTCAATCCTAGAGAGGGATGTTGGTGCGTAGATATCGAATCGTCTGGATGTGCGCTACATCGGTTTGTGGCTGCGGGAACGTGGGTGAGGGCAGTCGTGATCACCCCTACACCTGCTCCGACTGCTTGCCACCCCAGCCGCCGCCCGGTTCCCCTGGGCTGCCCCCGATTCCTCGCTAGGCAACCAGGAACACCTAGCCCGAGCCGGGCTAGGTGTTCCACACTACTAATTAGTATCAAAATATCCAGCCTGCTTTACGGCGGCGAGATACCGCTTACACAGCTCAACATCCATTCGTACGCTATGACTGACTTCTACATGTGCAAACGGTGCCTTTTGTAGCCCTGCCGCCTCGCTTTGTATATTAGTGAACCCGGCAAGTACCTTGGCCGTTCCATCCCAGTTGCGTGCAACATTAAAACCTGCCCCCTCTACAGCATCCGCCAGGCGGTGCAACCCAGCCGTGTCGTGGCTATCGCCACTCGAAATTATAACGTCATGCATCAAGTCACTTGCATCTCGGTAGCCATGCTGCTGGAATTGAGGCCATCGGTGCCGGATCGCCTCAAGAGCGACAGCATGAAACATTGAGCCTGGCTGATGCGCGACATCACGAATATTTTGCCCACTCGCGTCAGTCCGGTGAGTACCAGATACTGCCAGCAGCAGCCCTGGAGTCTCGCGCCAAATCTGCAGAGCCATATACTCTGAGTTTTCATCGAATACGGGGTGCGGTGCGGCAACAAGGCCCCGGACTGGCATGGAGAGATCGATGATATAGAATCCCCAAGCTTGCACATCATTGTTCGGCTGACCTATAAGCAGAAATTGCCGCTGACAACCGCTATCGATCGCTCTCGCAACAGTCAAGCCAAGCCTAGCCAGCTGTGGAGAGTCCTGAGCGCCAGACAAAAGCTCCCATAGACCTGATACGAATATTGATCTTTCGGCTACCGTTGGCGGGTTGTAAGGTCGGCTTGGGACAACGAGCCGCATTTGCTCCTGGAGCCAAGTTTCTAGTGCAATTTCTGTAGTGTCTTCGGTCGTCTGCATATCAGTCATTGCTCCTTATTTTAGCATGAGCATTTAGTTGTAATTTTTAAAATTATGTTAAGATGGTTTAGTAAAAAGAACAACACTTTTTGCATATAAAATCAACTATAAGGGAAAAGCGGCATGAAAAAGAAAGAACGGGGACAGTCCCCAAATGAGACTTTCGTCTCTAAAATCAACATAGATAAAGTACGGCAATTGCGTCCGTTCAAGATTGACTACAGTGAGGTAAAAACCCTCAAATATATCGATCAAGAACAGCGCGGACCGCAAACTTTCAAAGAGTACACACGGCTTCGAGAGCATAAGAAATTACGGCTTGTCGAAAAAGATCGACCAGAGCTCAAAAAGGGCCTTCGATACCTTAAAGACTTTAGTATAAGCTGGTATTTCCGAAAAAAAGTACTGGTACTGGTGAATCATGACCTCTACCCGGCCGTGCAACCGGCCATCACGCAGTATGTAGCCGATCTTGCATACGAAGGCTACTATGCCACGGTGCACACTATTGCCGGGGGCACACCGGCTGAACTTCGCGACTTTATTAAGGACAGAAACCCTATGGGCGTTGTGCTTGTCGGCAACTTACCAACCGCATGGTTTGAAATGTCAGATGATTTTTACGGTTCAGCGGAATTCCCCTGCGACCTGTACTTTATGGATCTAAACGGCACCTGGGAAGACCCCGACGGTGACGGTAAGTTTAGTGGCCACCCTACAAATGTGGCACCGGAGATATGGGTCGGTCGGCTCTGGACGCCAACCAGCAGCGGAAACGATGCAGCGCTTATTAACGATTACTTTGCACGCAATCATGCCTACCGTAAGGGCCGCTTTGGCTATTCCAACAAGGCACTAGCGTTTGTGGAAGACGATTGGATTGGGTTCGATGACTGCGCCTTTGACTACATGCTCAGCCCTTCAAACATCGAAACCATCACCGCGCCCAGCGCCACTACTGGCGCCAGGTACAAAGCCGAGGTTCAGCAACATCGTGCTTGGGCACAGATCAACGCACACAGCTCACCCGGCGGGCACTCAATTAGCGCCCCAAGTGGCGGTGAGTGGATCCCGAGCGCTTATTTACGCGACATCAACCCCCCGAATGCCTATTTCTATAACCTCTTTGCATGTAGCAACGCTCTATTCACCCAGTCCGACTACATGGCAGGCTGGTATATCTTTGACAAAGCAGGCGACTCAAGCTGCAATGGGCTCGCGGCTGTGGGCAGCACCAAAACCGGCTCTATGCTGCTCTTTGAGAACTTCTACGGCCCCATGGGCGCTGGCAAGACCATAGGTGCGGCATTTGTAGACTGGTGGAAAGCGCTTGGCACCGATCACGACCTTGGCGAGCGCCAATGGTACTACGGTATGACGCTACTCGGCGACCCGACGTTAAACTGGTGGACTGGGGTTGTGCCACAACCTCGAACCCCGGCAACCGAGGATGTGTTTGATCACTTCCCCCGCCTTACCCATCTTAACTGGGATCCGATTGGCCTCCCGGGCGTTACCTACAATGTTGAGATTGACGCCTTTGGTGCTATAGCATCTGGCAAATGGGCCGCCGAAGTTGGCACCAGCTGGTTTGTATCTGGGGCGCTTACCGACAATAACTTTGAGCACATGTTTGTTGGCGCACAACGGGGCCGCTGGCGCGTACGTGCTAATGTAGCTGGACGCACCTGCCCCTGGAGCGACTGGCAATACTTTAAATACACCGTTTAACAACACTTCACTTATAAGGATATTGTTATGAATCACGACTTAGACAAACTCGCACGCAAACTTAGAAACCTCGACACACTGCTGGGGCGGCTTGCAGCAGCAGAGCGCCGCAAGGAGCTCATAAAGATTATCCGTATCCCAGGCTGGACAACACCTGCTGAGTTTTTGCTTGTATCAAGCATTGTTGAAAGCGTCTCAGCGCAGCTCAAGGTTCTAGAGGAGCTAGAGGTTAACTTACTTGAAGCTAGCCGCATGGTGGGCAAAGAGGCGCGACACGCAAGTAAGCAGTAGCTGCCACTGGAAAAGTTGCCAACAACAGTGATCGGTGCTATAACTGTGACACGATCGCACCAAAAGAGCGAGGTCACATGAGCACACACCCACTAGACAGGCTGCTACAGAAGCGAGGCTGGCGGCGATTGACGTTCGGTGATCTGGGAGCGGAACGGCTCACAGTCCGGGTGATATGCCCGGAAGCCACACTGTCCCGCCAGCCCGTAACAATGACGGCCGCCGACATCAAGATGTGGCAGCAGAAAGACGCCGTACGCGGAGCAATTGCGTTAGACACTCCGCTCTTTCTCCGGCAGGTTATCGAGGCCGGCAGAGACGGGATCTCACCAATCACGCTTGGCTTGACGCCCTGCAGATGCTCCAACACGGTAAGCGGTACGGATCGCTGGAATTCGAACATTTTGCCCTTGTTGTTCCACCAAGGGATGAATCACACACGGTGGTTCAAGCAAGTAATCAAGGAGTTCACCAGGCTCCAGCAGCAACCGGGCTGGCAATGCATAGACACGGTGCGCTCATGGCACTAAAAGCGGCTTCGGTGGGAGTGTATCATCGCTCCCACCGTTTCTGTTTTTATACCGCGAATAGGCTACAATTGCTACATGCTTATCCCAATTGTTAACATACACGATGAAATCATCGCGCATAAAGAGCGCAGCGAGATTGACTACGCAAAAGATATCTTTAGAACAGCTTCGCTCTGGATCACCAATTCAAAAGGTGATATTTTGCTTGCTCAGCGAAAATTCGATAAAAAAGTCGACCCCGGCAAATGGGCCGAAGCTGTAGGTGGAACAGTTGAAGGTAATGACACTTATGAAGAGACAGTCATCAGGGAGGCAGAAGAAGAGCTAGGTCTTACTGAGCTGCGCGTGCAGGCTGGCCCAAAGCAGCTCATCACAACCCCTTGCACCTACTTTACGCAGTGGTATACAGCAGTAATTGATACTGAAGCTTCTGGACTGCGCATTCAGAAAGAGGAAATCGAGCAATTAGCATGGATACCACGCACGCAACTTGAGCTCGAGCTAGAAGAGTCACCTCAGAAATATATTGAGGCCATGCCTAAGATCATAGCCCTGTTCCCTTAACGAAAATCCGCCAACCCGGAATTACCAGGCTGGCGGCGGAGGAATGAGGAGGCTCAAAAGATCGCCTTCGCGACTTTTTGCTGAACAAGCTCCACAAGTGCCCAGGGGTTTCCCTTGGCAAGTTTCCCGACAAGCGGAATTACGACCAACATGTCGTAGCTTTCTACTTTGACATATTCACCACCGATGCCTTCGAGTACGAGCATGATGTTACGTAAATCGCTCGGGACAAGAGGGAGGTTGGCTCTAACCTCAAATCTTGCACTGATTTTGAAACCACCTGCATGTGCCCGCTGCACGTCATCCATTGTCAAGAGTCGTTCTTGAGCGCTGGTGTGTGCGATCACTTTGGTCTCGCCAAGGGTCACCTTGATGGGGATGTCCTTGAACTTGTCAATCTCTTTTTGAAGGGCTTCAGCAGTTCTGATGGACATAAGCCCCTTCAGCGCGGGGACTCGAATCTCAAATGACGACACTTCGATGTCGTCAAAGGGAGCAGTCAGATGAGCCAAAATACGCGCAGCCCGCTTCCCCTCGGGTGTGTATTCGTCCTTGGCCTTCCTGATGCATTCTTTGAAGCGAACATGCAACATGCCGGTCGCATAGTTCCGCTCCAAATGCTCAACCGTGATTCTCATGGTTCTCCCTAGGTCACAGGCAGACTTATACAATACCCTCGCCCTTGGGCTTTGTCAATTTCTGCCGTTAAGCGGGCATACCTGTAAATACGTCTCTCAACCTTCGATTCCGAACTTGCAAACACCTCCGGACGTTTAAATGCTATGGCATCGCCGTCGCCACCGGTAGTAAATAGCATGTTTTGAGGAGTTACGGCAAAAACAAGCCTTAGCTGCCAAAAATTATGCGCGCCTAACAGGGCCGGTTCGTCAACATCAATCACCCTATACGTAAAATCACCGGTCAAGTTCACTTCTTCTTTCATTTCGCGGGCAATCGCGTCCTTGATGCTCTCCCCATGGTCCATGCCTCCGCCAGGCAGATCCCACCACGTACGACTCGACTCCTTAACAACAAGCACTTCACCATTCTTATTGCGAACCAGACATTTTAACGACACCCGATATAAATAATCAGTCCTCCTTGTGGCGCTAGCACCATGATAAACAACTCCATGAGCGTCTTGCATATTCATAGCGGCCATTATAGCATTTTGCCCTTGCAATAAGCATAAGCGTCACGTACCATGGTGAGTGGTTTAGATGTGAGGAAGCACTCGCGGGTGCTTTTTTAAATTCTGCTCCGCCGAGGACTAGGCCTTGGCGTCATTTTTTGTGCTGTAAACACGTAACGATAGGGAGGGCATCGTATGGAGTTTAAGACAGTTTTAGGTATGGTCGCCGTTGGGCTAAACATACTAGCTTTTTGGCCGTATATTATTGACACGCTACGGAGGAAGACCAAACCGCATATCTATAGTTGGCTACTATGGACACTCATGACTACTGTGGTGTTTATTGGCCAACAAGCTGATGGGGCTGGTGCCGGTGCATGGGTAACAGGCATAACGGCGGTGATTGATCTTGTGATCTTCTTGCTTGCATTAAAATTTGGCACTGCCGACATCACAACTTCAGATAAAATATGTCTTGCAAGCGCACTTGTGATTATGGTAATTTGGCTGTTCTCGAATTCATTGGTACTCTCGATAGTTTTAATCACCCTTGTAGACACACTGGCTTTTATACCCACCATCCGCAAGACCCTAAAAGCGCCCCATGAGGAAACTTTTATTACCTATCCACTCAGTACAGTGCGTTGCCTCTTAGGTATCTTGGCATTGGCAAACTACAGCATAATCACCTGCGCCTATCCTATTGCAATGCTTGTAATGTATGCGCTCATCACGGGCATCCTGCTCTACAAACGACCGCAAAATATTAAGGAACTGCGCTGGAGTCGAATTAAACGCCATTATTTTGGGTATTTTGGCAAACGCCAGGCAGCACAAGCCAGCGATGCGACAGCATAGTTAAGCTTATATTAAGAACAGGTTTGCTTTATTATAGAGATACATGTCTCAGATACACAAAAGCCGCCCCTCAACAAACCCATATATCGATACTATCTGGGAGACCACTAACGTAAGCGATGGCGTCTACCTTGCCACTCCAGATGGTTCGTGGGATTTGATTGTGCTCATTTATAAATCCGGTGCACGCCAAATGCTACTTGCCGGCCAAGCGACCAAGCCGCAGCAAATCCCGTATCAGGCAGGTACGGGCTCGGTGGTGCTGTCGTTTGCGCCCGGTGCTTACATGCCGCTCCATCCAGCCGATACGCTCGTGGATAGCGCCGAGCTACTGCCTAATTTTGACGATGACCACTTTATGCTTGCCGGGCACACGTTTGAGTTCCCCACTTTTGAGAACGCCGAGGAGCTAGTAGAGAAAATGGTGGCATTGAAAATCCTTAAGAACGATGACGTGGTCAACGGGGAGCTACGCGGCCAGCCCCGAGCAATGTCTGAGCGGGCCAAGCAACGGCACTTCTCGCGCACAACCGGCCTTACCAAGAAGTACCTTGATCAAATTAGACAAGCCCAACGCGCAATCGTATTATTACAGCAGGGCAAGCGCCCGATTGATGCCGCAATGGAGGCTGGTTATACTGATCAACCCCATCTAGCAAAGTCATTGAAGAAAATAATGGACTCTAAACCATCAAGCGTTAATGATATACACAAACTTTAAATGTTAAGTTGTCGGTTTTTTACAAAACCTAGCCCGCCCCGACCTGGTTAAATAGGCACATCAGCCAATAATTAAACAAAGGAGAACGACATGGCTACAATCAAACCATTTAAAATCGAGGTTAACAAGGAGCAGATCACCGATCTGCACAATCGCCTCAAAAACACAATTATGCCAAGCGAGATCAAAGGCGCAGGCTGGAGCTACGGCCCAAACAACGAATACGTGAGCGGAATGATCGACACGCTGCTTAACGACTACGACTGGGATGCCCAGGTAGAGGCAATCAACAAATACCCACAGTTTACTACCGAGATCGACGGACAAAACATCCACTTCATCCACGTAGAATCAAAAGAAGCAAACGCAACACCATTGATGCTCATTCACGGTTGGCCAGGTTCATTCGTAGAGTTCCTCGACGTAATCGAACCCCTCACCAACCCTGTTGCACATGGCGGTAAAGCAGAAGATGCGTTCAGCGTTGTTATCCCATCAATCCCTGGTTTTGGTTTCTCTGGCCCAACCACAGAAAGCGGCTGGCACCATGACCGAATCGCTGCAGCATTTAACACCTTAATGGAACAACTTGGTTACGATAAGTATGGCGTACAAGGTGGTGACGCTGGCGCGATTATCAGCCCAGCAATGGCTCGCCTTGCCCCCGAAAAAGTTATCGGTGTTCACCTTAACGCTGCAACTATGGGCTTCATCCCATTTGGTCCAATCGACCCAGCCGAAATGGAAACATTTACCGATAATGAAAAGGTTCGCCTAGGCCGCATGCAGCAGTTTATGGCAGAGCGCTTTGGCTTCAACGCAATTCAGTCTACGCGACCACAAGCGTTGGCATACGCCATTAGCGATTCACCTGCAGGTCTTCTTGCCTGGATCAGCGAGCTCTTCACCGAGTACGGCGACAAGGTAAACATGATCGCTAAAGAAAAATTCCTCACCAACTTCATGGTGTACTGGGTAAGCGGAACAGCCGCATCATCAATTCGCTCCTACTACGAAGGTGCGCATGATCCAAACGCTTGGACGCCGAAAGAGAACTCGGGCGTACCAACCGGCGTTGCCGTCTTCCAGGAAGGTGACATTGCTATCCGCCGC
>DASUUR010000052.1:0-3868 GCA_036373975.1 Saccharimonadales bacterium (SeqCode) | reverse complement strand
GGGTCTTGGTGAGATGGATGCCGAGCAGCTCTGGGACACAACAATGAACCCGGAGAACAGGGTACTTATGCGTGTTGCAATTGAAGATGCTGAGAAGGCTGATGCAATTTTTACAAAATTGATGGGTGACGAAGTTGAACTTCGAAAGCATTTTATTCAAAGCCGAGCAAAATTTGTAAATACTGAGGATCTGGATATTTAATTATGGACGAAGAGAAGAAAAGCATTGAAGGTGAAATTATAGAGGCGGAACAAACGCATTCTCGTTTGGTTGAACTCCGAACAGTTGAGGATGTTATGGAAGATAGCTTCCTTCGCTATTCTATGAGCGTCATTATCGAACGGGCCTTGCCGGATGTGCGCGATGGTCTTAAGCCTGTGCACCGTCGGATTCTATACGCCATGGAGCAGAACGGATGGCGTCCAGGTACAAAGTTTGTGAAAAGTGCACGCGTTACTGGTGAGGTAATGGGTAAGTACCACCCTCACGGTGACTCGGCAATTTACGACTCAATGGCTCGTATGGCTCAAGACTGGTCAATGCGCTACATGTTGGTAGACGGACAGGGCAACTTTGGATCTATGGATGGCGATCCACCTGCTGCTGCACGATATACCGAGGCTCGCATGGCGCGACCGGCAGCCGAGCTGCTCGCGGATCTTGATAAGGACACAGTGGACTTCCGGGATAACTACGATGGTTCGTATGTCGAGCCGACGGTTTTGCCTGCAAAGCTGCCGAACCTGCTCCTGAACGGTCAAATTGGTATTGCTGTAGGAATGGCAACGAATATTCCACCGCACAACCTGGGAGAACTCGTGGATGCAACGATCCACATGATAGATAACCCCGAAGCACCTTTGGAGGATCTGCTTAAATATGTGAAGGGTCCAGACTTTCCTACTGGTGGTATTGTTTACGGCGGAGACCCTATGCGCCAGGCTTATGCAACCGGACGTGGGGGCATTACGATTCGGGCTGTTGCAGATATCGAAGAGACGAAAAAGGGCAAACACCAGATTGTGGTAACGGAAATGCCTTATGCTGTTAATAAAGCAACACTAATTGAGCGCATCGCAGAGCTTGTAAAAGAGAAGAAGATAACTGGCATTAGCGATCTTCGCGACGAAAGTGCACGTGGTAAGGTGCGGCTTGTTGTTGAACTTAAAAAAGACTCGTACCCAAAGAAGATCCTGAATCAACTCTTTAAGCTCACCTCTCTACAGACGAGTTTCCATTACAATATGTTGGCGCTTGTCGATGGGATTCAACCGCGGATTTTGGGTCTTCAGGATATTCTTTCGGAATATATAAAGCATCGGCAGGTTGTAGTTCGTCGTCGTACCGAGTTCGAACTTCGGAAAGCCAAAGACCGTGCTCATATTCTTGAAGGTCTTTCTATCGCTCTAGATCACATTGATGCAGTTATCGCAACAATTAGAGAGAGCGAAACTACTGAAGAGGCACAAGTTAACCTGATGGAGCGCTTTAAGCTCTCTGTACTTCAGGCTGAAGCGATTCTCCAAATGCAACTTCGTCGGCTGGCTGGCCTTGAGCGCAAGAAGATTGAAGATGAGCTCAACGAGCTCCGTGCCCTGATAAGCAAGTTAGAGAAGATTCTAGCTGACGAAAAAGAGATTCTATCTATTATCAAGACCGAACTCCTCGAGATTAAGGATAAATATGCCGACGAACGTCGCACACAGATCATTGGGCATGAACTCGGGAAGTTTAGCGACGAAGAGCTAATTCCAGATGAGGAAGCTGTTATACTTTTGACAACAGAAAACTATATTAAGCGCACACTGATCAGTGAGTATCGCCGTCAACACCGAGGTGGTAAGGGCAAGCGCGGCATGTCCACAAAGGAACAGGACGTAATTGATCAACTTGTCCCTGCCAACACGCACGATTGGCTCCTCTTCTTTACCAATAAGGGTCGAGTTTTCCGGTTGAAGGCTTATGAAGTGCCCGCGGCAAGTTTAGCGGCCAAGGGCGTGGCGGCGGTCAATCTTTTGCAACTGCAACCAGAGGAACGCATAACCTCTATTATTAAGGTCGAGAAGGATCACGGCGAAGAAGGGTATCTGTTTATGGCTACTACACACGGTACCGTTAAGAAGACGCCTTTGAAGGACTACGGGAACATCCGTACAACCGGTCTAATTGCAATCCGTCTTGACGAGAATGATGAGCTGCGATGGATCGAGATGAGTTCTGGTGAGGATGAGGTTATCATGTCAACATCATTTGGGCAGGCTATTCGTTTCAAGGAGAGTGATGCTCGACCAATGGGACGCGCAGCGCGAGGTGTTAGAGGTATACGCTTGCGCCCCGGTGACAAGCTTGTGGGTATGGATCTCGCTCGTGAGGACCGCAAGTTCCTTGTGGTTAGCGAAAAGGGTTATGGAAAAATGACCAAGATAAATAACTTCCCCACCCATAAGAGAGGCGGAGTTGGCATAAAGGCTGCAATTGTTACTGCCAAAACAGGACCTGTTATCGCCGTTAAGGCCTTAGAGCCAACCGCGAATGAGGTATTAATGATATCTAACAAGGGCCAGGCTATTCGAGTAGGCCTTAAGGATATCCCGCTCCTGGGGCGAACCACACAAGGCGTAAGAATCATGCGCTTAAGCGAACAAGACGGAGTGGCATCGCTTGGCATCATTCCAGAGCAGGAGCAGCCTGAGCTAGAAGTCGGAGTGGAGGAATAAAATGTATCTAATAGCGGCAGCATGCGGGTGGGCGGTAGCGCAGATCTGTAAATATCTCCTGGTGTCTCTTAAGTCTAAAAGTTTCAGAGATTTAACTTATCTGTATAAATCTGGCAGTATGCCGAGTGTGCATGCCGCTACAATTGTGGCGGTGACAACATACATTGGCTTAGTAGACGGTTTCTCGTCTGGGCTGTTTGCGCTGGCTCTTATTGTGTCGTTCGTTGTGCTGTATGATGCCGTGCAGGTCAGGCGAGCAGTCGGAGAGCAGGGTTTGGCTATAATCAAGTTACTTGAAAAGGATAAAAAACTCCCTTTACCACACCATGCAATGGGTCATACACCCCTAGAAATGCTTGCCGGTACTGCAATTGGTGTCCTCGTTGCCTTACTGTTGCATTTTTTATGACAATATAATTTCCTCAAAGTATTGACACCTTAGGAATTGTTGAGGTATGCTAAGGGACAGTCTGAGCGTGAAACGGAGTTACGGAGAGCGGCATCAGTTATGTACGTTTACAATTTGGTAGTGCAAGTCATCGTCAGTCATTTTGTATCTTAAATGATACTTTTTATGGAGAGTTTGATCCTGGCTCAGGATAAACGCTGGCGGCGTGCCTAACACATGCAAGTCGTGCGGTAACAGGAATAGTTTACTATTTGCTGACGAGCGGCGAACGGCTGAGTAACGCGTGGGAATGTACCCCAAAGTGAGGGATAACTCCGGGAAACCGGAGCTAATACCGCATATGATCTTAGGATTAAAGCTTCGGCGCTTTGGGAACAGCCCGCGTCCGATTAGGTAGTTGGTGAGGTAAAGGCTCACCAAGCCGATGATCGGTAGCTGGTCTGAGAGGATGATCAGCCAGACTGGAACTGAGACACGGTCCAGACTCCTACGGGAGGCAGCAGTGAGGAATCTTCCACAATGGGGGCAACCCTGATGGAGCAACGCCGCGTGCAGGATGAAGGCCTTCGGGTTGTAAACTGCTTTTGTCTGTGACGAATATGACGGTAGCAGACGAATAAGGATCGGCTAACTACGTGCCAGCAGCCGCGGTCATACGTAGGATCCGAGCGTTATCCGGAGTGACTGGGCGTAAAGAGTTGCGTAGGTGGTTAGTAAAGCGAATAGTGAAACCTGGTGGCT
>DASUUR010000051.1:0-9036 GCA_036373975.1 Saccharimonadales bacterium (SeqCode) | reverse complement strand
GAGCCCTTTCTTTTTGGTCAAAATATTATTGACTTACGTATGCAAAAGAGAGATACTTTACTAAAAGGTAATGCTTAGTAAGTAATTCCAAACAAGGGGAATATGTAATGGAAAAGGCGCACAGAATAGTTGCAGCACTCGTGCTTGTATTATGTGGAGTGATTGTAGTATTCGGTGGCGCAAGCGTGCAGGCCGCCTCTAACTCGACATTTAACCAGACTATCAACGCTGGTACATTGGCGACGGATATTATGGATGCTTCACGTGTCCCGGTTGCAAGCCCCTCGGTTGCCATGAGCGCAGCGACCTTTTCTTTTAACTGCCAGACAACTACTGGTACTTTTGGTACAAATACTGAACGTATTTATGTCACTAACCCTGATGCTGCTGATAACGGCTGGACACTCACAATGGCGGCAACAGCAGGCGTAACTGGGTTGTGGAGCACGGGTATCGACTTCAACGATGGTACGGGCGCTGGTTGTACCGATGGTGCCGATGCTGATACTCGCGCTGGCCAGCTAACTATCGACCCATCGGTGAGCACAATAACCACCGATTGTACAAGCTGTACGGCTGGCAATATTACAAAAGGATCAAGCACTGCATTTGCCCAAGGCACCACCGATAGCATCACGCTTTTGAATGCTGCTGCAGGATCAGATGATATTTGGCGAGGTTACGTAACCGGTATTGGTTTATCGCAAACTATTCCAGCGGAGACTGCCGCTGGTAGTTATAGTATAAATATGACATTGACTGCTACCGCGCAGTAGATTAAGCTCAAAGAATGACCCCAGTAAAAGCTCGCTTCCTTGCCGTCCTCTTCGCAGCTATTCTTTTATTGAGCTTCTCACCCACCACTGTCTCTGCACTTGAATCCTTTGGTATTGGCGCTTTGCCAGCCAACCCACGTGCCGATAACCCACGCACTAAATCTATATTTGTATACGAGGTGCAGCCTGGCAGAACACTTACGGACGCTATAAAGGTTATTAACAATTCTCCCACCACAAAAACCTTGAGCGTCTACCCCATTGACTCCCAGCTTTCGAGCGATGGTGCCTTCGCCTGTGCGCAGGCGGCAGATATTGCAAAAAGCGTTGGTAGCTGGATCACTCTTGAAAAAGAGAGGGTTACTCTTAAGCCAGGCACGAATGAGACGATTCGTTTTACGATAAAGGTACCTAAGGGTGCCGAGGTCGGCGAACATAATGGCTGTATTGCTATTCAAGACTTAACGTCTCGCCAGAAGGATGCGCGAGGAATTGTCTTGAGCTTTCGGAGCGCTCTCAGGGTGGCAGTAACGATACCTGGTGAAATAAAGGCGAGCTTACAGATAGTTGCCGTTAAAACGAAAGACGCCTCATCGCAAAAGTTGCAGATTAGCCCAGTGCTGAAGAACGATGGCAATGTTTCGCTGGATGCAGATATTACCGTGAAGCTTGTCGATGTATTCGGGGCGGCGCACGTGGCGTCAACCGGTCAGCTCCCGGTACTGCCTCGAACTGAGGCGCAATATAATTTTGAGCTTAATAAACCGTTTTGGGGTGGCTGGTATCAACGCATTGTCGAGGTGAACTACCATCAGTTATTACAGAATGGTCAGCCGGCAAAAGATACGCACCTTGCAGCTCACAAGGAGTGGCTCTATGTCCCACCGCAGCCTGGCGCGGTCGCTCTTATCGCTAGCCTTGTGTTGGCAATTGGAGTAGGAACTATTTACTGGGTGCGCTTGCGTCGCTATCAACGTATGATAGAGGCCACAAAAAAACATTACAGGGTCCGTGAGGGCGATAATGTGCAAGCTATAGCTGAGAAATTTGAGCAAGATTGGAAACTACTCGTTAAGTTGAATAACCTAAAACCCCCATATACTCTGCAGGCAGGTCAGGTTCTGGCTATTCCGCAGGCACATAAAGTCCGCTCCGTCAAAACAAAACATAAAAAAACACGGTAGCCTTGTATATGCGGCGGCATAATCCAGAGCATTTGCGCTGGTTAACGAAAATTCTATTTGTCTTTTTGGTTATTTTTGCTGTGGTGTTCTGCAACGATGCGCAGCGTGTAGCGGCAGTGGCGCAGGGCGATGGACGGCTTATATATGGCGAAGGTACGGTGGTAACACCGCGAACACGTTCGCTAACGGGCACTACGTGGAGTACAGAAGCAAGTCTAACTACAGCTGGAGCGGCGGTTCGCTATACGATTACGCGTGGCGCCCCTACTCGCGACGAGTTAATTGCTGGCGTAGTTAATGCCTCTGGCTTGTTAACAATATATCGATGGAATGGAACGACCTGGAGCTCGGAGTGGACAGTTACGACCGGCCTAGGTGCAACGCCTCGTTTTGACATTGCCTACGAACAGTCGAGTGGGCGCGCGCTTGTTGTGTATTCAGGTAACGTCGTGACTACTAACGAACTCAGATATCGTATATGGAATGGCACAAGCTGGACGGCAGCGGCCAATCTTGATGCACAGCAAACATCGAATATTGTGCAATCGATTCGCCTGGCATCTCGATCGGGCACAAATGAAATCGCGTTAGCATGGGGTGATACGGTCTCGGATTTGTCTGCAAACTACTGGGATGGTTCTAATAGTGTGTGGAAAACCGAGCCTGCTGCTACGCTTGAAATCGACTTAACGACGCGCGGTGGTAACCCTATGGCTACCCGTAACTTTGATTTAATATTCGAAAGCAGTAGCGGTGAGCTCATGGTTGCTTGGGGCAACGATGTGGTCGATGATCTAAAGTATGTCACACGCACAGCCGGGGTGAATGGCACATGGGGCTCGGTAACGACGAACACCAGCTTTGGTAAGCAACCGCTTGATATTCAGCTAGCCGCCGAGCCTGGTACAGATTATATCGCCTATGCCAATATGAGTGACTTTGATGCGCTTGGGGGAGCAGACGGTACCGAAGCTGCCATTTGGTCTGGGGGCGCCTGGGTAAATATTAATCTACATGACGCAACGGTGAGTGCGAGTGCGTCTTCATTGGTACGCACCTCGGTAACATGGATGAAGAGTGGGGCGCAGTCTCGTGCGGTGGTGGTATATGACGATAACGCTGCGGCTGGGGTGGATTGGTTGTTTTTTAACAAGAATACTCTCGCCTGGTCGGCAACGCAGACTGACTATACTGCTGCACCAGCCCCAAGTGCGACTGGTGCAGCTGGTTCAATTAATATATACACCAACCCATACAATAGTGCAGAAGCAACCTACATGACTGTAGACGGCGGGAGTGATATATTTTCTAAAAAATTGGTATTTGACGGCACAAACTTTACTTGGAGTTCTATTGAAGGGGGCGCTGCTCTAGAAACGACTGTCTCGAATAAGAACGGCTGGGCGGCAAGCTTTGCCTACCATGCCTATGTGCCCCCTGCTGGCTCGCTCGGTGTCGATATTGTCGATGCTGCTGGCACAACTGTAGCCTCCCCTTCTCTCGCGATGAGCGGGACATCCTCGAGCGGCGCGTGCCAAACCAGTACGGGGACGCTTGGTGTTTCTGCCCAAAAGATTCGTACAACTAACACAACCGCTACGCCAGGCTGGTCGTTGTCGATTGCGGCAACCGGTGGCGTAACGGCAAACTGGTCTTCGGGTACCGCCACATACGATTTCAATGATGCCACAGGTTCACCAGCGGGGTGTGCTGATGGCGCCGACGCAGATAGTTTGGCCGGGCAATTAAGTATTAACCCATCGGCTGGTACGGTAACACCCCAGGCCGGCTGCACTAACACAGGCGTGTCGCTTGGCAGCTCTGCAGCATTTGCTCAGGGCACCACTGATAGTATTACTATCGCAAGCGCATCTGCCAGCGCTCAAACTAATTGCTATTGGGATATAACAGGCCTTGCTTTGTCTCAACAAATACCGGCCCTTCAGGCCGCTGGTAGCTATAGTTTGAATATGACGTTAACGGTGGTAGCAAATTAATGACAATTTTTAGTGTACTTGGGCTTACGATGCTCCTGGTCTTGGCTAGCACACAACCCTTAAGGGCTGCACCTGCTGCTAACATTCGACTGTACGTCTACTCTCTTGAGTGCACCCAGGATATCATAAACGATGGCAGCACACAGGACCACCAGCTTACCCCAGAAGAGTGTGAGGCAATCCTGCACCCCCCGGCGCCTCCGCCCTCCCCTGATGAGGCCACGCCACCGGTGCCGCTACCGCCCCATCTGCTTATCCCTGCGACGCAAACGCCAGCTCGCTTCCCTGTAATTAAGCTGGAGTCCGTGCCAAAGACAGACGCATTAGAGTCAGCCTCTGCATACGACAGTATCTCTCTCGAGGCAATTAAGGGGATGCCACTCGCTACGACCCTTCTTGTCGCTACGGCATTTGGCGGCGCAATAATACTTGGCGCAGAAGTAGGCGGCGCTACGCGACTACTTAAAAAGATCTGGCGAGGACTAAAGCGGTGGCGTAAGTTATAATAGAAGTATGAAACAGCATATTGTAACGATTCGAGCAGTCACTTCGCTGTATGCGCAGGGAATTTTACGGCCCGTGCTATGGGCGGGCGCACTCTTTTTTGGGGCTGCAATTGCACTCATAGTATTTCTTGCACAGTGGCTAAGCGGTTGGTGGAACTTGCTGCTTGTACCGGTACTGCCAACGGCTATTATATTCTTTATTGTGTGGATTTTGGCGTGGCATTTAGCGCGCGCGATGGCACCTGGAATGAATAGCTTACAAAAGCAGGCTGTGCGAGCTTTTGTGCAAAAAGTGCAAGAAGTCGCCGAAGGGTTTCAGACGCATTTTGTTGTTATTCTATTTTATGTCGTGCGCGATGTGTTTACTGGTCAGCAGCAGGGTTTTATCTATACACTGGTGAATGACTCGGTCGCCCTAAAAGAAGATTACCAAAAACTGACGTTGCTGTTTGATCAAAACTAGCAATCTTTTATATCAAGAGGCCCACCGACAACTTGCGTCGGTGGGCCTTGGTTAGGTCATTGTTGTGACTCGCAGGGCTAGCTAATAAACCAGCCTTACCCTCTCTACGCCCGGGATTTTGCACAAGGCTGCGGCGACAGCATCATGCACTCTCTCCCACGACGCATGTGGTTGGTACTTGGACACCCGTAAGAGCTCAGGATCTGCCTGGCAGATTGGCTGGCGGTGAAACGTGAGCTCGGTGGGACCGAAATCGAAGTCTTCCACTCCGCTAATCCCATGTAGCGCGGCCGCGAAGGCCACGGTTGGTTCAAGAACCTCCTTGTGGAAACGGATCCTCGAGGGGTTTGGGTCCATTGGTATACGATCTGCAAGGCAGACATCGCGGGCAAGAGGTAGCTCCTTCTCCCATGAGTAGATCGCTACGTTGTTGCCGTTAATACGTACCTTGACAGTAAGGGCGAACACTTGCAAGCCTTCCCTATCTATGACCTGATTCATCTTGTTGAGAATCAAGCCTGTACTATAACATTTAGATTCAATATTGTAAATTTAAAATTGAGGCTTCCGGGTGAGATCCCGGAAGCCTCAACCCCGCACTACCCTTCGTAGGTGCGATTCGCATCGCGTGTGGTCATGAGCCTGCCGCGCGAGATGCGCGCGATTGTCTGCATGATGAACTCGAATGAGCCCAGGCTGTGCCAGGTCTTTGCCGTACGAACGGCACGCACGCTGGTGGATGAGACGGTGACGGCTGTGAGCTCTTGGCGGGCGGCGAGCGCTTCGGCGAGCTCTTGCTGCTGTTCGTCACTGAACTTGACGTCAGATGTGTCCCAGCTGAAGGTGCACTCCGCGCCGTTTGATCCCATGCGCGCGTACTGAATGTCGTTTGACATGATGTACTCTTTCGGTGGGTTGAGTGTGGCATTAAAAAAGCGCTCCGTGCTTGTAGCAAAGAGGCCGATAGCATTGTAGCACCTTATGTAAGTTAAGGATAATTATAGGGTTAGTTGCTATACTGTATTGGTAACTAAAAAGCGGAGTACTGTATGAAAATAAACATAAAATACAAACTTTTTGCGGCGCTTATCGTCGCGGCTGTCGCAGTCGCTGGCTTTAGTGGGCCAATGGCATCGGCGCATCGCGGACGGAATGATCAAGGTGCAATTAAATGGGGCAACTGTCCGGTGTATAACCCCGAAAAAAGACTTAAATGTGGCACTCTACAGGTACCGTTAGACTACAAAAACCCCACAGGCAAAACAATTACTATTGCCGTTTCTAAACTAGAGGCTACGAAACCTTCCCTGCGTCAAGGGGTATTGCTGCTCAACCCCGGAGGGCCCGGCGGCCCTGGCCTTGACATGCCCTTGTGGATGTCGCAGATTATGCCTAAGAGTGTTGTGGAGCGCTACGACCTGATTGGATTTGATCCGCGGGGGGTTGCTTTTTCGGCTCCTGTAACTTGTGGCCTGAATGCCGTAGAGGGGTCTCAGATCGCCCCGCCAATGGAGCAACCGGGTGGATTCTATGAGACGGCTTTCTTTATGGCGCGAGCGGCTGTCGGCTGTGCGCTGCATTCTGGTAAGTCACTCCCCCATATGACAACCGCTAACACTGCTCGTGATATGGATAGAATCCGTCAATCACTGGGTGAGCGTAAGATCTCTTACTTTGGCTACTCGTATGGAAGCTATCTGGGCGCGGTGTACGCAACTCTCTTCCCGCAAAATACGCAGCGATTCGTACTTGATAGTGCGACTACTTACAAGGGTGAATGGCGAGAAGTGTTTCGCAGTTGGGGCTTAGCAGATGAGGCGCGCTTCCCTGACCTTGCCCAATATCTTATCGATCATAAAGATCAATATAATTTCGGCAGTACTCAAAAGGAGGTACGAGAAACTTTCTTTAGGCTGCTTAATAAGTTAGAGAAGAACCCAATCACTACGGAATTTGGGGATTTCACTGCAGCGATGTTCAGAGTATATACTTTCAGCGGACTCTACTCCGATGATTACTTTGAGGATACTGCTTTAATTTGGCAATTCGTTGACGAACAGCCTATTACATCGGCTACTGCTTCTTTAGAAAAAGCAGTAAGGCTAAAGACAGAATTCCCGCGCGTTCCGCAAGATAATAGTGGCGCCTCAGCAAATGCAGTACTGTGTGATGACTTTGCGTGGCCGCGAAGTATTGAGCAATATCGTAAAGAGCTTCAGGCCGACACGCAGCGCTATCCGATGTTTGGGAGCATAGGTTCACATATCTGGCCGTGTGCGTTTTGGCCTACGCAGCCTATTGAACCACCAGTAGTGGCGAGTAAAAATGGTCCAAGTCGGAAAATCATGATTGTACAAAATACCAAAGACCCCGCAACCCCTTACCGATACGGTCAAGAGATGCGTGCGGCGCTTGGGGACCGAGCACGTCTTGTAACGGTTGAGCAAGGTGGTCACGGCGCATCGTATGGGGCAATTAATGCATGCGCCCAAGATGTTGTTACTAAGTATCTGATTGGAGGGGCTCTCCCGGGTGACACAACATGCACCGAAGAGTATTCGGTGTTTGCTAAAAAGACTGACGCAGCCAGAAACGCCATGCGCGAGCTGCATCGAAGAATGTGGTAGCCATAAAATATAACCCCAGAGCCTATCCATTACTCTTAACAATGGATAGGCTCTGGGGCGCATGTGCTAGCCGAACTTGTGTTCGAACAGCTCCGGAATTTCCCGGAGGCGCTGCAGTTTGCCGTTCTTGGCGATGATGCCATCGAGCAACATGGTGTAATCATGTTGCGTGGCCAGCTCGTGATCCAAGCCGACGGTGACGAGCAGTGCAAGGTGGCTGCACGAGATGCCCTGGACGTGTTTCAGCGCAGGCTTCACCCACTTCCCTAGTCCCAGCTCTTTGCTGGCTTTCCGTGCAGTCGCTTCGTTCACCACCTGGTTTCGGGGGCGAGGTCCGCGAGCATTGTGCAGCATGATCGACTGCCAGTTGGCAATGAACAACGCGATCAGGTGCAGTTCGCGCCGTTCGTTGTTACGGGGTCGATAGAGGTAATGCTCCACCACGCTGCCGGCCTGATGAATCTCAACGCGCAGATTTTCACCGGCGTATGTGGCGCTCAACCACTGGGCAATGTTCGCCTTGTTGCCGGCGACGGACCGGAACGCTTTCCAGTGGTCTAGCAGTTCCTCGGACTTGTCGAGAAGGTCTTCGGCACCACTAACGCCGAAGCTGTATCTGCAGAACATGTGCTCTCCTGCTCCTCTGATTGAACTGTGAGCTCACTTTCACTCGTCAATAACTATACAATAAATAGTATAGGGGGGCAATATATTTTGTAGTATTATGAAGGGAGCTTGACAAGTTAGAGCGGCTCTTGTAAAGCTTGCTCATTACCAAAGGGGTGCGGCATGTTCGGAGTGTCAGTACGTGACGTGGCACAAGGGGTGTACCACCGGAACCCCGCAGAGGTGCTAGGTGCGTTTGCCGATGCCAAGGGTGGCATGTGCAAAGTGCCGGGTCGCCAGCTGTATGTGGTGAAAGACCCAGGGCTGGTGCGGTCCCTCTTGACGCAAGAGCCATACACCACACATACCGACAAGACCGGGCCAAACTTTGACAAAATCAGTGATGCGCTCGGGCTGGGACTGTTTACCCTGCCCAATGCCTATCACGGCGAGATGAAGGCGCTCATGCAGCCGGCTTTCGCGTGGCGCAGTATGGACGAGGTGATTCATGCAAACGACTACCTCTTGCGTGAGCGCATGGAGGCCTGGGATCTAACGCAACCGATTGACTTGTTTGAGGAGTTCAAGCAGCTGGGTGTCCGGGTAATCTTTCACTATCTGTTCGGGGCGACGATCGATGCAAACCGTGCTGCGGAGCTTGCTGCAATTGCACTGCCGGTGTTTGAAGGAATGGCGAAGAACCTTCTCCTCCCCTCTACCCCGGCCCGTAAGGAGGCTTATCAGCGGGCTATCGATCGCTTGACGAAGGAAGTGATCGCGATCATCGCTGCCCGGCACCTTGCCATGGGTGATGATCGGGATTTCCTGGGACTGCTTATGAGAAACCAGGACCCTGACGTGGGGCTAGTGCTGAGCG
>DASUUR010000050.1:0-53247 GCA_036373975.1 Saccharimonadales bacterium (SeqCode) | reverse complement strand
CGGTGGCGCCCTCACAGTTCTTACGGTTGATGCCCTGAGCACAAAGATTAAAATCATGCCATTCTTTATCATAGGCATGATCATAATGACTTGTGCTTGTATCTTTAGTTTTATTTGCCGAAAGGCCATCAGTGAATATTTAGTAGAGTTAGTGATCTTCATTAACAAACAGCGTGTGGATCTAAACACGGCTGCACTTCAGTTTATGAAAAACGGCCATGATGAGAAGGTAAGTGAGGCGCTTACAGTAGCACTAAGAAATACCCAAAGTGCCGAAGATATACCCACCCTAAGCAAAGTATATGAATTTAGTGATAGATACATAGGCATAGGGATTCTTTTAGGTGTGTCTATCACGCTTTGCGGCTTCTTGCCCTTTGTGATCCAGATTACCTGGCTCAGTTAATGTACGAACAAAAATAGAACAAAATAAAAATACAGGAAAGATTGGTCGTGGTTAGTATAATCGTTTAATTTACGATCAACATCGCCGCGCATGCCACGAAGAGGGTATGGACATACAAAAGGAAAGAAGCATCGCAAAACACAACAAGAGAGCAACATAGAGTATGGATTCACTTTAGAGAGGGATATAGAGTTAACGTCGCACAATGATTCTTTTACGACATGAAGTATTACTTATCACCGCGATAACTAATACGTCCTGGCGGGGGAGCATTTGGCACTTTCACTCTAAAATTGCTAGTAAGTACGGTTGTTTAATGTAACCAGACCTTTGATCTTTACGAGCCACTAACTGCTCAGGGATGCAATTGGGTGGCTAACGCTGCACGTTGCTTTTTATATTATTTTGACTTTTCACAATTTCGCTTTGTAATATACGTTTTCACGACTTTTCCACACCCCCACCCTACACTGCCCGCAAATATTTGCTTTTTCGTAAATTAGTTTCAATATATATTTTTCTACAGAAAGCATCCGCCATTTAGATTAGAACAGAAATAGAACACGGTAGAATAGGGGGTTAGCGGAAGTAGGCCTTCCCTGCTACGCGGACATCAACATACTTTGGCTTAAGGTTGTGCGCCCTAAAGTGTTTCATGCTTAAACGCGCATCCTCTACTTGACTAGCAGGGTCACGATCAATATGCATTTTGATTACTGTCCCCTTCCCTTTAAGACCAATTTCGACACTCCTTGCTGTACCGGGTGGAATGACAACTTGTTTGACGGTTCCAATCCCAGAGGCGTTAGTTAAAGCCACTACGCGTCCGACAAACCCTAAAAAGCGCTGTGAGGCAAGCGCGCTAGTGCCGCTAGGTGATACGCCGCTCTCATCTTTAATAGTGACTGCTGGGGGCTTAAAATAATTAACCTTAAATGAAGCTCCGTTGCCATCAACATAATACTGCGTATCCTTGACTCGCCAACCAACCTCGGGCATCCTGAGCTTAATCGTAAAGGTATCGCTCCCAAGTGCACCATCGGAGTTCAACCGAACTTGCTCCACCTCAGGCATCTTTTGCTGGACGTAGGCGGTGAGGCGCCCTTCATCCAAGGAAAAGCTAAAACGCTCCAGGGGTCGCCCACGCAGGTATGACTGAATTGCCTCAGTATAGTGGGGGGTGTCTGGTGATTGCAGCGGCGCCGGCGTATAAATAATTGCCGAGATCCGGGCAGTAAACTGGGTTAAAAGCCAGTAGATGAGCCCAGCTGCACACAAAAGCGCAACCGCCCCCATAAAAAGCTTGCGTCGTTGTGCCCGAAGCTCATGTTCCTTTAGGCGTGGGGACTTAAGTCGCGCCTTTTGTTCGCTTGCTGATTTTACCTCAGGCGAAACACTACCGGTCAGCGTTCGACTCCGGCGAAATGTATAGTCATCTTGACCCTTCATGAGCGAAGGATTGCGTCGCGATTCACTCTCGCGCGCGGGTTTTTTACTGAACAGGCCCACTGTATTCCTTATTTTGTTTCTATTTTTTCACTATATTCATAATAGCATCTGCCACTTCTTTTGCGGCATTGGGACGTGCGAATTTGTGAAGCGCTGCACCAATTGCCTCCCGGGCCTTGCTCTCTTCTAGTAGGCTGGTTATTGCCTTAAGCAGCACATCGGCGTCCTTAGCCATCGCTTCTTCATCCATAACGATTGCAGCCTTTGCACGCTCGTATACAGCAGCATTCTTAAGCTGATGGCCACCAGTAAGCAGTGGATTTGGCACCAAAATAGTTGGTGCAGCGCTGGCCGCCAGCTCCTGTAGTGAGCTCGCCCCTGCGCGTGTAATGACAACATCGGCCGCTCCAAATATATCCGCCATTCCTTCTGAAACAAATGACTCCAAACGATACTGTGCGTGCTTAGGTATCCTTTGGCGTAGTGCATCATATTGCCCCGCACCAGAAATATGCAGCACCGAAGCAGCGGCAAGGAGCCTGTCGGCGATCGCCGCCACCGCGTTGTTGATTCGGCGCGCACCTAGGCCACCGCCCGTCACCACTATTAATGGCTTGTCTGCAGGAAAGCCTAGGCGCTGCTTAGCCTGAGCTTTCTCGGCGACAGTATAGGGGCGAAAAGCAGCGTCAACCGGGATACCTACATAGGTTGTCTTAGCAGGCGGATACTTGTAGTTTTCGAGCGGTGCCCCAGTCAGAATGACGTCCGCAAAACGCGCCAACACCCGATTAGTTAAACCCGGGAGCGCATCGGAGTCGTGAATAACAAGAGGAATTCGCAAGACATGCGCAGCTACACCGACAGGCAGGCAGACAAAACCACCTTTGGTAAAAATCACATCTGGACGCCAGACAATGAGTCGCACAAAGCTCTGCAAAAAGCCTACGACAATCTTAAAGCTGTCGACCAGATTTTTGGCGATTGTTGAGACATCAAGCAGGTGACTCCACACCGACACACCATGGTATCGCCGCAGCTTACCAGAGGCTATTGTACGTACACGGATAGAGCTATCGGCGGCTGACATTAAGCGCCTTGCCTGTGAGCCAAAAGAACGGTCACACCAGAACTGGATCTCTGCCTGAGGGTTACGTTTTTTAAGCTCGCGAACGACGGCCACCACTGGTGTGACGTGACCCCCCGAGCCGCCGCCGACTGTAAGAATTCTCATTACCATCTCCTTTCCCATCTTTTGTATGTGAGGTGTACCTAGACGCCTGAAATACCAGCCCAAGCGCCAGCATCATAAATAGCAAACTTGTGCCACCAAAGCTTAGAAGCGGCAGCGTCACACCGGTGAGCGGAAATATGCCAATCATAGCCCCAATGTTAACTAATACATGCGTAGCAATCCAGCCAAAGGCACCCGCCACCAATAGTCGCATGGGTGGATCGTGGATCGCATCGGTAATCATAAGAATACGCAGCAGCAATGCAATAAACAGCGCCAGAATCGCTAGTAACCCTGCAAAGCCGAACACCTCACCCATAACTGCAAATATTGAATCGTTAACCGCCTCTGGCAAATAGCCGAAGGCCTGCACGCCCTGCCCTAGACCTACTCCGAACAATCCCCCACTGCCGATAGCAATCTTTGCCTGGGTAATGTGATAGCTGGAATCACGCGTATCTTGTGATGGGTCTAGGAAGGTCGCGACTCGTTCTAAGCGATGTGGCGCAATTAGAATAAGCAGCACCCCTGCTCCAAGCAAGACCCCGGCCACTAGCAGCCCGTTTCGTTTGTTGATACCAGCGATAAACAGCATCGTGGCCACCAGCCCCAGCATCGCAATGCCGCTCCCCATATCCTTTTGCAATACAACAATAAAGAATGTTGCGATTCCTACAATAATACCAAGGGGAACCAGTGTCTCCGATACGCTGTTGATCTTCTTCTGGGCCATACGTCGCCCTAAAAAGCCAGCCAAGAACAGCAGCAGTCCAAACTTCACTAGCTCGGCAGGTTGAAAAGTACCGAAACCCACGTCAAACCAGCGACAGGCACCCGAAGTACACAAGGCTGGCCACACACCCAGCGCCCCCGTGATCGCCAATACAACACAGGCGCCAAAGGCCAGTAACAAAATCTTGCTGGCATACTTCTGCCAAAGAGCAATCGGGACCGAAGCAGCGATACCAAAGCCAACCAATCCAGCCAGCAGGTACAGTAATTGACGCTGCATAAAGTGTGCTTGATCGAGTGAGCTACCCCCGGTATTGATCAACTCCACACGTGCCGTGCTAATAGAATATAAAACAACAAGCCCAAGTAGCATGAGCACACCCATAAACAGAATTATCTGGTAATCAGGGCGATGGCGCCGAATAAGCCCGCCTGCCACCTGCGATGCTTGCTGCAGGCGCTGCCTCACTTAATGTGGCCCCCTGCCAGCGCAACCAGCAACCCGATACTTCCCAGTACCTGTGCAATTACCCAAAACCGCATGGTTACCTTGGTTTCGGGCCATCCTTTGGCTTCGAGGTGATGATGCAATGGCGCCGACAGGAATATCTTACGCTTGAACACTCGTTTGCTTACTATTTGGACAAGGCTGGAACCGGCTTCAAGCACAAATAACAAACCAATGATTGGCAAAAGGAACAGGGTGTCCGTAAGCATGGCCACCACGCCCAGTGCCGTACCGAGCGCAAACGAGCCGACATCTCCCATAAAAAACCGTGCGGGGTAAATATTAAACCACAGATAGCTAAGCAACGCCCCCAGCACCGTAAAACAGAAGCCGGCGATACCAAAGTTACCTTGTAGCAATGCGATGAGTGCAAATACCGCATATGAGGTCGCCAGGAGCCCGCCTGCGAGCCCATCGAGCCCGTCACTGATATTGACTGCATTACTGGTAGCAACCACCGCAAACACGAAGAGGGGCACTATAAACACCCCTATTGTAAAGTCCCCTACAAAAGGAATATGGACTTCGTGATAACCAAGCTTAACGTAAAAGAACCATGCGAGGGCCAGGGCTACCACCGTTATCATAAGGAACTTTACGCTTGAACGCAGGCCTTTTACACCACCGCCAAGCCCACGAATATTGATAATGTCATCAAGCAGCCCAATTAATCCGCCCCCAAGCAGCGCCGCAATGGGCAGCCAAGTTTGCTGGCGATCCAAATTACCAAAAAGCGTCACCAAGCTAATAGCAACCACCGCTATAATACCAGCCATGGTTGGGATTTGGCGCTTAAACTTGGCCGCATGAAGCTTGGTAAATACGCTGAGCTGTTCGCCAGTTGTTGAGGTGCTGCGCTGTTGTTTCCAGAATCGGTAGCGATAGGCCGCAAAGGTATAAAGCGGCGTAAGCACCATGGCCAGAACAAACGAACCGACACTTAGAGCAAATATCTTTACCAGTTCATTTGTTATTTCGGCGATTGTGGCGTCCATTGCTATAGATTCCTCCTATCTTGGCTCTAGCTTCAAATAATCTATCATCCAGTTGGAAATATCAGTAAAGATTGGTCCGGCTGCAGTCGTACCGGCGTAGCCTGGAAGTTTGGAATCTTTTACTTGCACCATTATGACATATTTAGGGGTAGAATCACCACCGAAACCTAAGTAGCTACCAATTGAGTTATCGTCAGTGTACTGCCCGGTTTTTGGGTCGATAATCTGCGAGGTACCGGTTTTACCCCCTACAAAATAGCCACGATCCTTGCCACCAAGCACGCCGAGCTGCCGCGCTTTAAAGATCATGTCGCGTAGAGTTAACGACACTTCTCGCTTGAGCACGCCCTGGCGCACTACCTTAACCTGTTCTTCTTTCACTGAGCCATCGTTTGCGCGCGTGCCAGCAATTAAGTGTGGCTTGTAATACGTTCCGCCATTTACTGCCGCCGAGAAGGCCGCCGCCGATTGCAGCATGGTGACGTCCATACCCTGGCCAAATGTCATATTGGCATATCGCACATTATTACCCTGCACTTCGGTAGGAGGAATTACCGTGCCGCGCTGTTCACCAGCCTGCTCAACACCAGTTTTTTTGCCAAAATAGTAATGCTGCGTAAAATAGTCGTACAAAACCTTGCGAGACTGCATATTAAAGTGACCACCACCTAACTCTTTAAGAATATGGACCACCCCGGTGTTTAGCGAGTAATGCAGCACATCGGTCATGGTGGCTGCCGGGTTAATCGGATCTTCTTCGACATTGCTAATGGTCGTGTCATCAACCCTTATAGAACCAGTGTTGTTAAAGGTTGTCTCCCGCCGTACAGCACCCGTATCGAGGCCAACACCCATGGTGAGCGTTTTTATTACTGAACCGGCCTCGTACGGCTCGGTGACCACTTTGTTCTGGAACACCCCGTAATCTTTTACTTGGTTATACTTCTCTGGGTTGTAGGTGGGGTAATTTGCCATTGCCTGAATCGCACCGGAGTTTGGATCGATAACCACTACGCTCCCCTGGGTTGCCTTAGCAGCTTTGAGCCCGTTGCGCAGAGCCCGCTCAGCATATGACTGAATATTCCGATCGATCGTTAACACCAAATCATCGCCGTTTTTAGCTGGCTCCCGAATATCGTTGCGCCCAATGGTAAGCGGGATGCGGCGGACATCAGTTACAGCCTGTAGACGCCCATCCTTGCCCCTCAGGCGCTCATCAACCGCCTGCTCAAGACCATATTGGCCCTCGCCATTAGTATTGACGTACCCCAGCAGCTGCGCGGCCAGAGAGCCCTCCGGATACACTCTGCGGTCACTCTCTTGCAAACCGACACCGGCGAGATTTTCCTTCTTGAGCAATTCCGCCTGCTTGCGGCTAAGCTGGCGAGCAAGCACAGTGTAGCGTAACTTTTTATTCGCAAGGCCGTCTTCAAAATCTTTTACTAATGTACCACCAGCGATCTGGCGGATTTTTTCTGCAATTTTGTTAGGGTCCTCAACTTCGTGCGGGTCGGCGTACGCCGTATAAATCGGCTCATTCAGCACTAACGGCGCCAAATTACCCCTGTCTTGCATGAATATCTTACCGCGTTTAGCCGGCAACGTGAGCTTTGCAACTTGTTCCTTCTCGGCCTCGGCCTTATAGTGGGCGTGCTGCAAAATCTGCAGATTAAAAAGTTGCAGGACAAAGATCGCAATTATAGCAAGAAGGCCTATGGCTAAGACCTTCGATCTGCTGTGGGGGCGAAAAGTGAGATTCATACTAATTGCGCATAGTTTCGGTACTAGCTGGCGCCGTTAACGCACGAGCAACACTACTGGCTTCAACGCGTTCAAGGGCCTGCAAACGAGCATTTTCTACCTCAAGATCACTTTTTTGACTAATAAGTTCGGTCCGTTTTGCATCAAGATCGCTCAGTTCGTACCCATAAGTGCTGGTTTTAGTGATCTGCGTTAAGTAGATGAGCCCAAGAACGGCGATCATCAAAGCGACAAGTACAGTGTGCGTTACTGGGCCAAGTTTTGCAACAGGCTTAAACGCAACTGTGTTTTGATTACGCCGCCACTGATGCGTGTTACCCGTATATGTAGTGTTTCGATAATTTGCCATGTGTTATTTATGATTGGATTTTTATTTCTGTTTTGGTGGCGACTGGTCCGTAGTCCAGCCGCCTAGACACACTAATTAACCGCGGGTAACGGTGATTTTAGTTGCGCGTGACTTGTCTACTACTACAATTGGCATAGCGCAAGTCCTTTCTTTTTATATTTTTATTTTCACTGCAGCACGAAGTTTTGCACTCCGAGACCGCGGATTGTGAACGTCGTCAGTTGCGCCTGCGATAGGCTTTTTTGTCAGGAGTCGCAGCTCGGCTTCATAGCCTGCCGCATCGGCTTCAGCAAAAAAACGTTTGACCAGCCTATCTTCGAGGCTGTGAAAACTAATCACCCCTACCCTGCCGCCTGGTGTAAGAAGTTTTGGCAAAAGTGGAAGTAGTGTTTCGATTTGCTGGAGCTCTTGGTTGAGCGCCATACGCAGTGCTTGAAAGGTACGCGTAGCAGGATGCGTTTTATGGTATCCGCTACGATAGGTCTTGGCAATTACAGAGGCGAGTTCTGCGGTGGTACGAAACGGCCGGTTACGAACAATTGCTTCGGCAATGCGAAGCGACATTCGAGGCGGTTCTTCACCATAGCGGGCGATGATATCGGCTAGTAGTTCTTTTTTATACGTATTAACCATGCGCTCAGCGGTTAGCTGCTCGCGGCGGTCCATGCGCATATCTAGCGGTCCATCATGCTGAAAGGAAAACCCTCGCTCTGCTCTGTCAAGTTGCGGTGACGACACCCCCAAATCAACAAGCACAATATCAAATGTTTCACCTGCTGCAACGAGTTGCTCTGCAGCATGTGCGAAATCGGTATGCAAAAGATGCGCACCTTGCGCAACCAGAGGTTGCAGCTCGGCAATCGCCATATCATCGCGGTCAACAAGCGTCGCTAAATTAGCATCGCCTATGGCCGTAATAAATGCACGGGCATGGCCACCATAACCAGCAGTAAGATCGAGATATTTCTCGCCCTTTTGCGGTTTTAGTGTCATGAGCGTACTCTCAAGCAGAACCGGAATGTGGAGTTGTTGTGGTGGATATTCTTTACTCATAGTCGAGGTCACCTATCTGGTAGTCAGATGTTTGTTTTTATTCGAAAATTTTTGTTTTTGTGGTGTTGTAATACGTTTTTAGAGGGCTGCTACGAAAGCAACTCATCAAGATTACAACGAGTGAGAGACTTATGTGTGAGGTGGAGTTTTGGGAGGTGTGTTAAGGAAGGTTCCACGACCATTTTATAAGTGGTGGTCGTATATGTCCACCCTGACTACCAGATAGCTGACCTCGAGAGTTGTTCCCTAGTTCGCTATCTGTTGTTGCCAAGTTGTTAATGTGCCGTAATTACTCACTTATGCTGCCATAAGTCGCCAGTATGCACCGGCTCTCACAGCCCGGATATTTTTGTCGATGTGCGCGTAATCGAGAAGGTGCTGCTCGATCGTCACTCGGCCCTGTTTCATATCCAGAGAGGCCTCGGTCTTTCCCATTCGGAAGCGAACGTTAAGGTCTGCGACCTTTTCGTCGAGGATGCTGCCGGTGAGCGCTGGTTCAACCTCTTTATCCCATACCTGTTTTGGGTAGAGATGAAGATAGTCTCCAAAGCCCTGGGTAACGACTACTCCGCTCGCGAGCTCAACTCGAAGCTCAGCCGGTATAGTTAACCGACGCTTCTCATCTAGCTTGCGTTCAAAATAGTCTAGCGTTGCCATATCCTGTGAGTAGTTATTTTTACGTTCGTGGTTTTTATTTTGTTCTGCGGTGTTACCCACCGCTACCCACTGAACACAGTTTAATACCCACTATTACCCACTGCAATACCCAAAATTAGTTTTCCACATACCCGCTAGAACGGTTATCCACAGTTATGGGGATAACTCGGGAGTTAACAGTGTGCATAAAAAATCCACAGCCTACAACTGTGGATTTTTTACAACGTTTGAACTGATCAGCCTAGCAGTAATGAAACGACTTGCGCATTGTATCGGTCGGTGACCTGCAAGGTTATCCATGCCGTAAAGACAAAGACATTAATAAATACTGAGACGAGCAAAGCTGCGTTTTTAAAATCGTTAAAGGTGTGGTCGTTGACTGCAGTATCAAAGACCGTCTGTTTAGTTGCTTTCTCTGTGTTCTTAGTTGAGTTTGTCGCTTTTTTTGTGTTTTCTTTCATAATACATTCATATTAGCATAAGTAGTTTATTATGTCAACTATTATGCAATGTGTTTGACTGTTACACTACCAATAGTCTTAGCTTCGCAATTTCTTGATCACTGCAGCCAGCCAAATGGCACTTTTGCGGGGAGTGCGCTCCCCTGTTTTGTAGTCGACTTCTAGTAGGCCAAACCGTGGCCACCGGCCGTACGCCCATTCAAAGTTATCAAGCAAGCTCCAGTGCATATACCCAAGCAGTTCCACCCCATTTTTGTGGGCTTTGTGCAGCGCACTTAACGTATGGGTTAGCCACCACTGACGCTCTTCATCGGTTGCGTCAGCTAGACCATTTTCTGTAACCATAACCGGGATGCCGTATTTCGCATACAACCGCTCAACCACAGGCTGAATATTCCCCGGTTCCATAGTCCAGCCCAAATCGCTTAGCGGAATGTTCTCGGGGTTATGAATACGGTAGCCGTAATATCGGTACGAGAAATAATAGTTGACGCCAAGCCAATCCAGGCGTTGCTTTACAAGATTCAAAAAGAAATAATCCGCCCCCCATTGCGCCAGTCGAGCCGTCGCCCGAGTCACCCAAGCGTCGTCACCAGGGTAATGATGAGCGCAATTTTTGCTAAGGCCAATTTTAAAGCGTCGACTCATGCCCTGTGCCATTTTGGCAACTCTGTTGTGAGCCACGGCGAGATTAACATACACCCTTAAGGCTTGCCATTTACTGGTTTTGTTAGGCGGCCAGGTGCCTTCGAGCCATCCCTGCATGGCAAATACTTCTGGCTCGTTAATAGTCACGACGTAGCGAACATCGGCGCCAACCTCACTCAATACTTTCTCGGCAAACCGCACAAAATACTTTATATTTGCACGTTTTTCAAAACCACCTTTCTGAGCGAACCATACGGGCAGTGTAAAGTGAAACAGCGTAATAACTGGCTCAATCTTATTGGCTTTGAGTGTTTTGACATATTTTTTGTAGTGGGCAATCGCCTCGGGATTCCAGCGGCCTTCTTCGGGCTCGATACGCGACCATTCAATGCTAAAGCGAAAAGCATTCATATTAAGCTTTTTGACCCAGGCAAAATCCTGCCTGTAGTCGTCATAGTGGTTCGACGCCTTACCTGATATATAGTTCTCAGGTGTCGTGGCTTGTTTTTTTATTCTGCTCCAGTTTGGCAACCCGGTTTGTTTGTACTCGGCTTGCTTGGCAAGGCTCTTGGCATTTTCGAGCTCCCACACTGACCACTGATTGTGATTACCGCCTTCAACTTGATGAGCGCTGACTGATGCGCCCCAGAGAAATCTTTTTGGAAATGTAAATGGTAGAGATGTTTTCTGACTCATGCTTTCCTATTATACGCCAGTGTCAGGTACAATAGGCTGTATGTTTGGATTGGTGTTTCGCATCTTATGGCGAATCGTGGTGTTTATAATTGCATTAATTGTAGCGTATGCGACATTTTTTATGTTGCTTCCTATTCTTGACCACCAATTCCCCACTCTGCTTGTGCTGATTATGCTGTATGTTTGGATTGCCTACGTGGCCATACCTGGGATTGTACGCGTATGGCGCGTGGCGATTAAACCGCAGCATATTCCCGTATATGCAACAACCTCTGACGGCTGGGCTTCAGACCCAGTGAATATCGCGCTTGTGTGCCGATCTGAAAAACAGCTTATCCGTAGTATGGAAGCGGCAGGCTGGACTCAGGCAGACAAAGTAACGCTGCGCAGCGCAATAAGGATGGCGATAGCGACCATTTGCAACACAGCCTACCCGACTGCTCCATTTAGTAGCCTGTATTTGTTTGATCGACGCCAGGACATCGGCTTCCAAATTCAGGAGGGCAACCCGCCCACGCCGCGACACCGGCACCACGTGCGGTTCTGGCGATTACGTCAAGAGGAACAAGAATCCGCGCATCAGAGCTTTTGGAAAAAAGTGTTTCACAACTTTGTACAAGGGCGCCGAGAAGTTTGGATTGGTGCCGCGACCCATGACATTGCGCCCTTCGCTTTTCGGATGCGAAATTTACAAATTACCCACCAAATTGACAGCGACACAACCCGCGAACGCGACTTTTTAATTGCTACGCTCGAGGCAGTTAACAAAGTTCGTCGAATTGAAACGGTGAGCTCCGGACATCGCCTTCAGTTTCGGGGCCAGACCTTTGGCGTACATATAATTACTGATGGCACATTGCGAGTTGCCCAGCTTGGAAGCCCACTTGGTTTTAAAAAGAAATCACGAAAGACTACGTAACATCCGGTCCGGCATAGCGGCGCACCTCATCTTCGGTAATGAGTTTTAGTCGCAAGAGTGAATGAAGTATGCGGGCTTCGTGGTAGGTATTGGCGCCAAGGAGCAGGCCCTCGTTAAGATCTGAGCGGAGCGGCACTAGCTCTGCATCGCCAATGAGTGTCGGGTCTGTAATATCGTTCTCGGAACCGGCTATCCAGGCGGTATCATACCCCACCCCCATTCTCTGCTGGGTATCCGCGTGGCGCACCTCGGCCCGGACTGAGAATCCACGCTGCACTTGCTGGTCGGGCCGAATAGTATAGAGATCTCTCTCGACATACCATACATCCATAGTCTCGCGAATATGCATAATCTGCTCGGGTGTTATAACGCCTTGTGAATACTGCTGCTCGAACGCCCCGCTTATATAGCCCCTGATCCCTGGTGCAAGATCGGTTTTTGCAATCAGATTCCGTTTCTCGTAACCTACCGTAAAAATATATCGCTCAGGAAATGATAGCTGGTCGGGGGCGCTCACGAAGGACGTCCGCTCTAAATAGCTCTCGCCATTTTCTTGCTGCACGGTAGCAGTCGAGGTGACCCGCCGTAAGCCTTTGTTGTGCAGGACGCTTGCCACTGATGGATTGCCGCAACGTTCATGGGCTGGGATCATTATTGCATCAATTAAGCGATTTGTTTCAGCGATCTCGCGTTGCTCAAAATAGCCCGGCTCACGAAGTACATCCGGTATCGGACGATATCGCTCAGTCATGGTTTTTTGCCTGCGCGACCTGGGGCACGACATCCTCACCAAAGTGCTTCTGGAGGCGCATGGTTATGGAGTTTTCGTGACGGCCCAAGAGCTTACTGAGCTCCGCGACGTTCCTGCCCTGTAAGAAGTTTTCTTTAAGCAAAACATCATCAGTGTCAAGCCAAGGCTTGTAAGCATTTGGATAGGTCTCGCGCATCTTCTCGATTTTGGCCGCCCAGCTGCCGGCAGCAGTTTTCTTTTTGGCGGGCGCTGCAGCACGTTTCTTGGCCTGTTCACGCAAATGCGCAAACCTTTCAGCATCTTGCTGCGCTTTTTGCCGCAACTCTGTATCAATAGCCAGAGCATCAGCACTTACCTTGAGCGCCATTTTGTTAATGCCGCTCAGGCTTAGCGAGTCAAGTTGCCGCACACGGCTCAGGGCCACATAGCCCATACCTTCAACAAACGCCTTGCCTAGATCAATCTGAGCCGCGTCGAGCGTCATACCCTGGCTTTTATGCACAGTTATCGCCCAAGCTAGCCGGAGTGGGATCTGGCTTAGCGATGCGCGCTTTTTAGTGCCATCCCGCAGCTCCCAGCTTTCTGGTTGCATAGTAAGAGTCTTACCGCTACGTAATTTTACAATCGGAAAGTTAGTGGCCGGCTCGAAATCTATAACCGTGCCAATAGAGCCGTTGACGTATTTGCGCTCGCTACTGTTTTTAATACACATTACTAATGCGCCTTTGCGCAAACGGAGCTCCTCGGGGGCCAAGCAAGAACGCTTGAGGGTATCAACATAATTCTGCGAGCCTGTTGTCTCCATGGTGTAGACAACTTCATCACCTGGCAGCTGTTCGAGGCGTGCGGTATTAATGCGATCGACGTCGATATTGACAGTATGGAGCTCTGTTACGTCTGCCACCCCGGATAGCTGAGCATTAACCCGATTCAGCAGTGCTTCGGCGTGGTGGCGGCGAATATCGCCGGCACGGAGCGCGTTAAGAATTGTGAGCAGTTTCTCATCTTCTTGGCGATGCTGTTCATGCAAATAGCAGATGACCGGCTCCAGCTCCTTCCAGGCGGCAGCATGCACAACAAACCCACCGGCCCGACTATCAGCACGATTTACTGGCGGCAATTGAAAAAAATCGCCACACAGGATAATCTGTATCCCCCCAAAAGGCGCATCATTCTTGCGAACGCCTTTTGCGATTTGATTAATGACATCTAGGCGAAAATCGTGGAGCATCGATACCTCGTCAATAATCAAAATATCGGTTTTTTCTATAATTTCACGTCGCCCCTTTGGCATATGCTCAAAAAACTTCGCCGGTAATTCGTCGTGAATGCCCATACCGCTCCAGGCATGAATTGTTGCTCCGCCCAAGTGCGTTGCAGCGAGGCCGGTAGTTGCAGTGACAGCCACGTATTTACCGTCGCTCTTGGCACGGCGAATAAATTCGTTGAGCACATATGTCTTCCCCGACCCTGCCGGCCCCGTTAAAAAGACATGCTCTCCAGCCGTCATCACCTCTAATGCAAGCGCTTGATCCATATTGTTATTGTAACCGTAAGTCGCCCAAGTACTAGAGTTTTTGATATAATTTACAACAGATTGATTGGGGTCGGCAGAGATAGCCTACCGACCCCGGCCGTTATGGTGCATTAGGTCGCCAGCCGTGCGTACAGCTTGGTGTAGCTAGCAATAGCCTGCTCAAGGCATTCCGCAACCCTGAGGCAAGCTTCTTCGGGCAGTGGCAACTCGATATCCATCGCCACCGTCGGGTTGTACCAAGGTTGCGCCGAGAAGAACGGCGTCAGCTGTTCAACGTATTGCATCACCACGGGGTTGCCGCAGGCCGCGCTTGCCAACACCAGTTGTGCAAATGCAAGCGAAAGCGCCGCCTGATCGTTCAGGGCCAGCTCCTTAAGCTCTTTGACCCGCCTGAGCTGCAGTTTTTCGGCGGGCACGCCCTGAAGCATCTGCTGTGTCAGATTGAAACGGACAAGCAAAGTTTCGATTGGCTCCATGCCACTCCTTACACCCTTCGAAGACAGCCGTAGTTAGTATATCTTATTCTGGTGACTACTGCGCTAGCTGGGCAGGCGCATCCGGCTCACCCGAGGTTTCGTCAAGTGATTTCTTACTTTTTATCTCGTAGCGGATTCCGGTTACATCACTGGTCACGTAGTCATCGTTCAAAAGATTCACAAAAATGTCCAAATCATTGCCATCCATAATAATTATGGCGCCCGCATCATCAACCATGAGCTCCAAGCCCATTTCATCGGCATGTTCCAGTAATTGATCTTGCTTTATGAGCGCTGGGTCTAGCTTCTGAAGCTTATTGACAGTCTTTTTACGCTCACGCACAAGGCTTTGCAGGTCCATGCCCTCAGGGAAGCTTAATGAGAAATTGGCTGAGATTTCTTTGGCTTTCTTTTCGGCAAGTGCCTGTTTTTTGTAATCATAATCAAACAGTCGCTCAAATTTACTCTGACTGAACACAAAAATATCTCGATCAATAATAAGCACTTGATTATCTGGCGGCATTTTTAGTCCTGCATCGGCTACAAACGGCCGGAAACTGCCCTCGGTAAACTCCCAGGCTGTCGCGCCTTTCAACACCTGCGACTGCTGCAGCAGCTTAACAACATAAAAATGCTGTTTATTCTGATACGAGAAACGAGCAACGACCCCTTTCAGTCGCTTGAACTCATGATCTTGCTCCGAGAACGGTACAATTTCGGAACGTGAATGCTCGATAGTATGAATAAGAGTTTCGGCACGCCCCACCTTGGTGAGCTCCGTACGCAGCAGTACATTTTCTTCAGTCTCACTCATCTCAAACTCGCGCACACTTAGGCCCATTCCAGCGCCTTTGGCGACAAAGTTCATAAGCTCAAACAAAAAGAGAGGCTTGATTTGAGCGTTCAGCTCTGCGCTAAAGCCAGCCGTGTACGGTGTGTAATTTTTATTAAACAGAAAGAACTCGACATCAAGCTCATTCTTGATTGCATCAGTATTATTTGCCCACAGGAAAATATCAGTTCGCTCTTGCTCCATATACCCTCGTTGTTTGTTTGTAATTGTTGTTAGTATAGCTCGGTTGGGGGGCTTATACTAGCTGTTTACATTATTAATAGGAGTCTATAGAGTAAATGGGGATCCGCACAAGTGAGAGGCGTGATGGCAAATGTCAGACTTTGGCGTACTAGGCCTTGAGTACACAAATAATGGGCGCGAAGGCGTGATCTCCTTAAGTGGTCAGCGTCTTTGTGCAATTCATCGGACAGCAACCATGTCAGAAGCATGTCACAAGCATATTGCATGCTTCGTACTTGCCCACCTACTACTCGCTGAGTCACTCCCAACTCCAGAACGGCTCCAAGAGTTTCGGAATGGGATGCGAGCTCGGCTGCGCAATGTACGGACGTTCGTAACTCAGTTCCCAGAATTCCTGGAGAATGGGCTGGACAACGACGACTGGCTGACAATGTGAAAGGGATCTCGATGGATCTCGCCGATGAGTTCGCGGTTGACCTGAGGCCCGGGGAGGCAATCTTCCTCTTCAGAGGTAGCCCACGCTATCGTGTTGTCCAGATCAAGGGCATGAATGACACAACCTTTGAATATGTGACAATACAGGTTATCCGAGCTTTGGCAAACTTTAGGAGCATCCCGTAGGTAGAGGTGCTACGCGAAACGACTCGAGATTTCTTGATCGGCGTAGCAGACCGTCTCGGCGAGTTTAACCAAAAAGCTCGCCAAGAGGGTCGGCCGGTTGTGATGTTCGTGGGCTGGGACTACCAAAGTAGCCACTGGCTCGTTGACGCGCGGTGAACACTGGGCGCTCCGTACACCCTACGGAGCGCCCTGAATACATTTATTACGGTTGCATTAGGCCAATAATTAGGGCCATTACAAGTAGCGTGATAAGTTCGTGTCCAATATTCATAACCGTCAGCTTAAGAGGTCGGTTTTCAAAGAGATCATGCGTTAGGAACCGCGCTGCTACCAGCCCGAGCCAAAGCCAAAAGGCCGTACTTAGTGCATCTTGCAGGAACGAATTGCCAAAGAATTTATTAGATAAATACGTAACATGCGCCAGTACAAAGGCCGTTACAAAACTCACGAGTAGTGTTATGACTATAGGCCACATTGTTTGGTTGAGCTGCTTCTCGGTTTTACCAATGAGCCGCATCCATTCTTTGCCGAATGTCGACTTTGCATACCAAATTGAACCAACCGCCATTGACGAAAGTGCGGCAAGAACTATTGCCCACCAGTTTACTGCTACCTCCATACTGCCCTCCAATAATTTTGTATCGTAATTATGCGCTCAAATTTTTACAAAGTCTAGAGCAGCCATTCTTTGCGAGATTCGGCAGACGCAAAGGTTACTTCATCAAACAATACAAACTTTTTGGCACTGCACTTATACAAAAGGTGTTTGTTTTTACCAGCTACAAAATTGTTATAGAAATCCTGACCCTCACCATATTTTGACACATAGTGCTGCATGACCTCGGCGATTTCGTCATGGTTTACAACTACCCCTGCCGCTCCTTCTGCCTGGATGCCGATGACCGGAGAGTCAAATTTAATTGGAATTGCGATTGCAATCTTGTTATGGGCTGCGATTTCTTGGCTGTGGCGACGATCGGGCAAACTGAGCCAATACAGATCGGTGCCCCTTTGCACATAGTATACCGTGCAAATCCAGGGCTGCTGATCGCTCACGGTTGCGATTTGCATTATTTTACCATCCGGAAGATATTGCTCTATGAGCTCTTCAACGCTTTTTGGCTCCTGAGTAGCCTCTGGCTCTATAGTAAGCGACTCGCCGCGCACAAACCGTTCTCGGGCAATATTCGCCCATTCGTCGGCGAGCTCATTGCCTGGGTCGTCCGCATGTCCACGCACCCATGTCAGGGCTGCATTGGAATCGCGGTATAGCGGGCACACCTCTTTAACGATATCGAGATTCTTGATCTCGCCGCCTTTTTTCTTCCAGCCATTCTTTTCCCAGCCGATTGACCATTTGGTAATGACATTGATCCAGAATTCGCTATCGGTGTAGATTTGGCACTCAGCACCGCCAGCATCTCGCAGCGCCGCAATTATCGCCTTGCCTTCCATGCGAATATTGGTCGATTCTTTCTCGGCGCCCAGTACTGCTGGCTGCATATTTTTAATAACTGCAAACCCCCCTGGGCCTGGGTTAGGGCTACAGCTACCATCGGTATAGTAAGTAATCATTGCTCATTATTATACAGTTTTAGAGGGCTATTTGCGTATAAATTACCCAATCGAGGGTAATTGCAGAAGGTGCTGTTAATGTGTATAGTGAAATCCCACCTTCACGAAGGGACGTGCCATGACTGAGCGCACACAATACCTCAGTGCTGTCATCGACAAAAGAAGGAATCGCATCCGCTTCACCTTCCTGTTGGACACCCTTCTGTTGAAAAGCATGGTGGGAAAAGGTGGGCTTGAGGCCCTACTGGATGACCTCACCAGCTACACCCAGACCCTTGGCCGGAGCTATGCGTATAACGACGGCGTGCTACAGGTAAGTGATGATCTTGACACCTACCCAAAGCCCCCAAACGGAGAAGAAGCCAGAGTTGAAGGCATTTTGATAGCACGCGATATCAGTCGTCGCATCGAGACGCGATTGGCTCTGTGAGTCCTCTTCCAGGAAGGCCCTTTCCGACTTCGGGGAGGGCCTCATTTCTTCTATAGCTCGCTGCTAGCAACCCGTTTTTGTTCGGTTGTGTCGCGATCGCGCACCGTTACTGTGCCGTCTTCGAGTGTCTGGAAGTCAATTACAACACAGTGCGGCGTACCGATTTCATCTTGGCGGCGGTAGCGCTTCCCGATATTGCCGTTGTCGTCCCACATAACCGCACCGTATTTCTTTTTCAGAGCACCATATACTTCGCGTGCTTTCTCAACCAGCTCAGGCTTATTCTTAAGAAGTGGCGAAACTGCAAACTTAACGGGTGCAAGATGCTCCGGAAGTTTCAAATACACTCGTTTCTCGCCATTTACTTCGTCTTCAGTATATGCCGCCGAGAGCGCAGCCATTACTGCTCGCTCCACACCAAATGTCGGCTCAATAACATGGGGAATAAACTTTTCATTCGTGCCTTTGACAGTGTATTCCATATTTTTGCCACTCTCACGCTGAATATTACCAAGATCAAAATCTGTGCGATATGCTAAGCCAGACAGCTCTTCAAGCCCAATCGGGAAACGATATTCAAAATCGAGCGTTCGTTTGCTATAGTGTGCGCGATCTTCTGCGGGTACTTCAAGTTCATGCACGTCTTCATCTTTAAGGCCAAGTGCTCGGCACCACTCCCAGGTAAGTTCGCGCCATTTTTCAAATTCAGCCTCCCATGTGTCAGGGTGAATGAAATATTCTATTTCCATTTGCTCGAATTCGCGACTGCGGAATACAAAATCACGCGGGCTAATTTCGTTGCGGAATGCCTTGCCCTGCTGCGCCACACCAAAAGGCAGATTTGGATAAAAACTATCAACGACATTTTTGTAGTTTGTAAAGATACCTTGGGCAGTTTCAGGGCGCAAATAGCTAACGCTGCTTTGCTCATACGTGAAGGCTTTGCGACCCTCTAGGTTATTGCCCGCGCCGTCCCCGTCAAGTGGCTCGCCAATGGTTACCTCCTCGCCTTGCGCTGGGCCCACAAATGTACGGAACATCATATTGAAGGTGCGGGATTTGCTGAGGGGGTTACCATCAGGGCTCTTGATACCATTTTCAATTATCGCAGCGTCCATTTGTTGCATAGTCATGCCCGTTGGATCGATGCCTTTATCTTTTAAGATATGATCGGTTCGGTAGCGCCGTTTGTTCACCATATCTTCACACAGTGGGTCAACAAATGTATCGACGTGACCACTCGCCTGCCATACCTTTTGGTTCATAAGTATTGCCGCATCAACACCATACATATCGTCGCGTTCGTCAACGAACATGCGCCACCACAGCTGCATAATATTGCGCTTTAAGGAAACTCCCAGGGGGCCATAGTCCCAGGTCCCCGCCAATCCACCGTAGATCTCAGAGCCTTGGTAAATAAAGCCGCGACGCTTTGCGAGGCTTACGATATCTTCGAGTGCTGGAGTATTCTGTGCCATAATACCGGCCATTATACTACATGCTACCTCTGTATGATAGTTTACTTATTCAATTAACTGTGTTGCTATAGCTATGTTCCGATCAAGAACTAGTTGGAGGCATGTGATGACCGTGACGGATTACGACCAGCACGTCAAAGAAGCTGGGGAACTCCTCGACCGGGGCAATCGACCAGCAGCTAAGCGAATGCTTGGTGACGCAATCAACAAAGACCCGGAGCGTTTCGAGGCCCATCAGCTGCTCGGCATTGCCTTGCGCCTCGACGGGCCCGCGCACTACGGCGAGGCCGACAAGTCATTCGTGACAGCGACCGAAAAATCGATCGGAGCCAACCTCGCTCGCGTCAAGCGAGATCGCGGACAACTGATGATGGACTGGGGTCTGCACGCCGGCGACCCGAGCAAGCTCAGGCTGGCCGAGCAACTCTTCATCGACTCGGCCACATTGTTGAGCGCAGCGGCGAAGACCGCAAAATCCGCACAGGACAAGCTCAACCTGGATCACGAATACCAAGCCACGCGAAGCTTCCATGGCTTGCTGAAATGCGAGCAGGGCGACGTTCGCACTGGGCGCGCCTGGCTGCGCGAAGCGGTGGGTGCGCTGCACGGCCACAGCCCCTACGAGCTGAACGCGATGGTTCGCCTGCTCAAGGTCGAAGCCACCCCGCAACGCCTCGCTATGGCCATGCATGCCGCTGGCCTGGCACTCAGTTCCAAGAACCCAGAAAGGATGTTGGAGGTGCCCGTCCTCGTCCTTGGGGGCGCAGGTTTGCACGAGCGGGTGAAGCCGCTAGCGCAACGAGCCATTCCGATCATCAGGAAGGCACTGAAGCACGCCCAGCGTGACTCCAAGGCCTAACTGGTCCGTCCCTGCTCCGATTGCTCGGAGCAGGGACTTGCTTTTTTTAGGAATTATTTGATAGAATAGTAACAGTGTCATATTCCAGAGGAGTGATTCCGTGTTCGGTTTTGATGAGGCGATGGCAAAGGGTCGCAGCGCCTTCAGCCGCGAGGACTTCGAGGTCGCCGCTATGTACTTCAGCCACGCCGCGAACATCATCCGCAACTCGGCGGCCGCTGAGTACATGTACGGCGTCTGCTGCGCGCTTCTGAAAGCGCACGATCAGGCGCAGCACGCGTTTTACAGAGCCATCGGTTCGGCTTCGCAGTGGTGGGAGCGTTTCGTCATTCGGGAGACAATGCGATTCTTCGCTCTCATGAATCACGACTACGAGCTGGCCGACGCCCTGGCCGCCCTGAACGGCACGAACAAGCAGGCGGCAATCCCTGTCGCCTGACCCGCACCCTCACTTAAGTCTCCCGCTTAAGTGAGGGTGCGTTACCCTTGATCATGCTGGCGTAGAGACCGTAAAGCAGCCGGCAGCAATTCAGCTATCCCGCTCACCAATGCAACCCGCTCAGGCGTATTAGCAGTTAAAAGCCGTAGTAATTTAATATGATTAGCCGTAATATCACCGCCCGTCGCTACCCGTAACCCCATTTCTTGTACATCATACACATACCGCTCGGCTGAATTAAGTTTTTGTCCATTACTATCGCTCTTAAGATTTAATCCGTGGCCTAGTAACGAGGAGTGTTGTAGTCTATACCACAACTCTACTAGGTCAGCTCCTATTTGAGGATTATCCAAGGCCGCCAGTGCTTCCTTCGCCAAGTAGTACCACTCCGGTTCGGGTACCATTTCTGAAGCAGTGTTTACCTTTTTCAAAATCTCATAGGCAAGCTGAAGCTTAGTGTAATCATCAAGAATGTGAACAAAAAATGTGCGCAAGCGGGCACTCGTAAGAATACCTAGCTCCCCTTTCCCCTTCTGCACTACAAGGTCACTCACAGCCAAGAGCTCGACCCCACCGGCCAACTTGCTCTTCTCACGTCGGACCCCTTTTGCTATAACCGATAGTTTGCCGTGTTCGGGTGTGAGCAATTGCAGTATACGATCAGCCTCACCGTAATTGGTACGGCGTAGCACAATAGCCTCGGTACGTATCGGTGTCATACAATAACCTCGCGGAATGTGCGTAAAAGCCGCTGCGGTGTCACGGTGGTTTTATCGAGCACCGCTCTCACTCCGTAAGCAGCAAGCGACGATGCCAGCTGTTGGCGATCAGGCAAGCTTGTGCACACAACTACCGGTAAATTTGAGGTGTCTGCATACGACTGCAGTTCATGCAACACCCCGAGCGCGCCCGGCCCAGTAAGCAGCATGTCGAGCAGAAGTGCATCTGGTAAATCCTGTTCAATTATCTCCATGGCCGCCGCACCATCGGCAACCCGCGCCGTAGAAAACTCTGTACTAAGAATTGCTTCAAACTGTTCCGCCAGCCAGTCGTTATCTTCGACAATTAAAATCTTTTTGCTCATATAGATAACAAGCTTAACTGTCGCGAAGCAGGTATATCAACAAAGAAAGTCATGCCATGCTCACGGTGACGAACCGTCCCTAGCTTACCGCGCATTGATTCGGCGAAGCGGCCAGCGACAAAAAGGCCTAACCCGCTGCTCTGCGGACGCTGACTCACCGGTTGTACGGTCTTGCCAAGAGTGTGTTGCAGCCTGCGGAACGACTCGAGCGGTAACCTCGGGCCGTAGTCGCGCACCGCTACGCGCACCGCGCCCTGATACTGCCCAACTTTAAGCTCAAGGGGGCGATCGGTCGAGGCATAGGCGAATGAATTATCACAAAGGCCTAGAACAATTGACCGCAATAAGTCACGGTTAGCTACAGCCACAACAGACTGGCTCGACACCGTTAGCACCACATCGCGCTGCGCAGTCTGAGTGAGCGGCCATAGTTCGCTTGCCACTTCTTCGCATATGTGCCCCACGTGGACAGGCTCCAGCTCGAATAGGGCGTCTTCAAGCCGCGCATGGCGAGTTATCATCTCAATAAGGCGCAGTGAACGCTCACTCGTAAGGGTGATTTGCTCTAGGAGTCGTGCGCGCCGGTGTGGATCCTGCGCCAATTCAGGATCACGAAGCATAAGCGAGGCCTGCCTTATAAGTGCCAGTGGTGACTTGAGCTCATGCGCAGCCGCCACTAAAGACGAGAGTGTAAAGTCACTTTCGTCTTGTGTTTGCTGTAAAATTTTCCCCGCACTCATATCTACACCTCAGTGTAGCGCAAGAGAATTTTTTTTACCACTTACGGGTTAAAGCTGAGGGATTTCAGAATAATTTTGTCGAAATCATTCTGGAAGATCTTAGCGTCGGTTGTTACAACCAAGGTTTTGTCGCGGACTTTAAACAGCACCATCGCACCAGTAATGTCATTTGAGAACTTGCCATCCAATCGAGTACCGCTGTAGCCACTTACCGTGACAGCCGAGCTGCGTAAGTCACCGCGCTGCACTCTGCTCTCATAACTGCGCACCACAGATTCATAGGTTCGCTCTTCCACGCGAACACGCAGTGCAAACTGCTGACTGGTCGTAACTGGGGGCACCTTTACTGGGTTAAGATAAGCCTCGTAGCCACCGCTCCGGCCATCTTTCGCAATATATACACTCCAGGTCTTTGGATAGTTGAATTCTACTCGCCCTAGATCGTCGGGCCCGGTAAAGCGATCGTATGGCTCTTTTTCACGTTCGGCGAATTTTGCATCATCTTCTTCGCTCTGTGCACGGCGGGCATCCGCGACAGCGCTCGCAATCTTACCATCAACATTGTTTTTTTGATCGGTATAGTTCAAGAGTGCCCACACCATTACGACACCAAATGCCGCCATAAGGACGCCGAGCACGATCGTTGTAATTAACAGGCCGTTCATCGCGCCTTGTTGTAAAAAATCTTTTCTACTTCGCATGCTTTTAACTATATTCACCTAGGTGAATTTTGTAAAGCTTATGCTAAGCCGGCTCAAAACGATATAGCAGCAACGGCCCGACTCGTTTAACCGCCTTGGTGTTGGGGAGCTCAAAGCCATAACTCACAAAGTGCAGCGGCTTATTGCGAAGTCGCGCTTGTCGTACCAACAGTAACTCCATTTTTGCTATATCCCGCCCCTCAAGAAAAGCGTAGACAAGTGTAGCGTCTTGCGGGAGGTTTTGTCGCCAAAAGTCCCGCCAATGCACGGTTGTCGCATGGGCATAACTTCGGTTTAGCCAACGTGATAACAGCACTAATACAGGGTTAAGTTCATAGCCAATTGCTTTCGCGCCACGTTTTGCTGCCGCACGGAGCACAGTGCCGTCACCAGAACCAACGTCTATAACAACATCATGCAGGCCAACGGGATACAACTTATCGAACGCTTGATCGAGCTGCGCTTTGCGCGTCGGGACATATGGCGCCCCCCTAAAAACAACCAGCCCAAAACATGCCACTATCACACCTGCAACCCAGAACAAAACTTCCATACTTACCTATCTTGTTCGAAGCTCTGCTTAAGCACGGTTACTTCGTTTTTTAGTCCACTAACTCGTTTCTCAATTGCCGCAGCAAGCTTGGATGCCTCTTTGAACTTAGCAATCGCCTCTTCAATGTCTATGTCGGGCTGGTCAAACCATTCGAGCAGTTCGTTTAGTTCGACAAGCTGCTGCTTAAGTGGTACTGTATTACTTTTTGCTGACATTATGTACTCCTGTTTCGATTATAGCCTGTTCGAGCTCAATAGTGAGCCGATCTCCTGTGCGCACCGTATCGGCTGCGCCGCGCACAACCCGACCTTTTTGGTCCCTGATAACGCCATATCCCCGCCGTAGGACAACCTGCGGATTGATCTGTGTAAGCGTGCGCGCTAGGCTGGCCTGGTACGCCGAGATGCGCTCCATGTCGACCTGAATATGGCTAAACATAGCAACCAGAGATTGCCGCGGCAGCTCAGCCACAACCTGGTAACGTTGCTCTATGCGCGCTACTGCCTGTCGCAGCCCACGCCGATGCGTCTCAATAATATGCTGCTTATCTGGTACCAATAGCTGCGCCGCATTGCTAGGCGTTGCAGCCCGTACATCGGCAACCATGTCGGCCAGTGAAGTATCGACTTCGTGCCCTACGCCCACTAACGTTATCGCTCTACTGGCCGCTATGGCGCGTGCTAGCGGTTCATCGTTAAAGGCGGCTAAGTCGTCGGCGCTGCCCCCGCCCCTGACAATCACTACAACCTCTGGAGGTTCAGTCATTTCATTGAAATGCTCTAGCGCCCGCACGATCTGCCCTGGCGCTGCCGCACCCTGCACCTGAACGTGTGCTACATCGATTTGCATATCTCCCCAGCGATCATTCAAAATCTTTATAAAATCAGCATACCCTGCCGCCTGTGTTGAAGTGATGACGCCTATATGATGGGGTAACGCCGGCAATGGACGCTTTCGGGATTCATCAAACAACCCCTCGGCCTGTAATTTTTTTACCAGCACTTCAAAAGCGCGTTTTAAACTCCCCTCGCCAACCGGTCGAACCTCGCGTACCGTTAAGCTAAACTTGCCCCAGGCCGTAACCTTGGGCTGAGCGACAAGCTCCACCTTCATTCCATCTTCAAGCGGCTGGCGCATCTGCCATAGCGTCATGAAACACGGCATGCTTGCCGTATCATCCTTAATATCAAAGAACACGTATTTGCCCTGGTTCACCTTGAACGAGGCCACTTCGCCTACAACCGTCACGCTTGGATAGGCATACTCAAGCGTCTGGTTAATCAGCGCTAGGCACTCGCCAACGCTAAGCTGGACGTTTTCCATAGCGTAGAATAGTTAATTGGTAGAATACATATCCGAACACAATTGTCCCAAGGATCAACAACACCCGCGCCAGCAAGGTTCCCAAAATAGCCGCCTGCGGATTGACACCAGCAGTCGCCAAAAAGGCGATCATAATTGCCTCGTACACCCCCGCTCCACCCGGCGTGATCGTCAAGGCGCTGGCAATCGATGAAATACCAAAGGCAATCAGGATCATAGCCGGATTTACCCAAACCCCTAGCGCCATAAAAGCGATCGACAACAAGGCTACATCAGCAATGTTAGCAACAGTCGCCCAGGCGAAGGGTCTTGCAAGAATCTTCTTTTCCGCACGGAGCTCAAGATAATCCTGATGCAGCTCCTCGAGGAAGTGCTCAACCACCTGATAGGCCAGTACTTCCTGCTTTTTGCCACGGCTTACAACGCGAACACATTTGTTCAATGCCCGCGTGAGCCAATGTGCAAAGCGCTTGAGTCGACGCTCACTTTTAATGATGTAGATTGTTCCGGCGCTTGTCGCTACCGCAGCCATAACTAAAACCGCACTCAATAGTATTACCAACGAGTTGATTGCGCCGTCAAAGGCAATAACAATCACAGAAAGGATCAACAGTAATATAAACGATATAAACGTAAATGCAAACCGAACAATTTGCGCCATAGTCGCTCGCCCGGCGCCAACCCCGTGCTTATGTAATAGCCAACCAAGATACGAGAAACCTACCGCACCACCGCTCGGTAAAATATGGTTCACAAAATTAAGTTCGAGCGCTATACGGGTCATCTGCCAATGCGTCAAATGCTTCACATTCCCCTTAGCGCGTAGATACGAAAAGATAATCGCCCCTGTCGCATAGTAGCTAAAGATTTGCACCGGAATAATCCATAGGAGTACACCAAGATTCACTTCATCAAGCAGATTCCAGGCCGCAACCAGCTCCTCTCTTGCAAAATAGATCACTGCCACAAGCAACAAAAAAGTTACAATACTCACCCACGTTTTGAATTTCATAGGCCTTATTATAGCTTATTCTTGAGTAAAGCGGGTATAATACGCCTATGACATTGTGTATTTTAGGACGGCAGCCAGCGCTTGGCCTGGCGGAATTAGAGCGGCTCTATGGCGCCGAACAGGTGCGCCAAGTTGCGCCACAAGTTGCGTATGTTGATATACCGCTTGCAACCGTACTGCAACGCCCACTTGGGAGCAGTATGAAGATTGCTGAGGTGCTCGATAACGCTGATGGCATAGTATGGCAATCCAGCGCCCAAAAAGCAGTAAAACTCCTCGAGAGCACGGCCCCAGAGGGCAAGTTAACACTCGGCATTTCTGCCTACAACTTCTCTATTTCGCCGCGCGATGTACAAAAAACCGGCCTAATTATAAAACAGCGCCTCAAAAAATCAGGACGCTCAGTACGACTTATCCCTAATAATGAAACATCCCTCAACACCGCCCAGGTATTACATAACCGTCTGGGCACTGCCGATAATAAACGCGAAATACTAATTGTTGCTATGAACGACGGGCGCACGGTAATTGCGCAGACCAAGCAGGTTCAGGATATTGAAGCTTACACTTTTCGTGATCGGGGTCGTCCACGTCGTGACGCCTATGTCGGGATGCTACCGCCCAAGCTCGCACAGACCATGATTAACCTCGGTGGCTTTGTGCATGCGCAACCAGAGGCAGGCCTCGCCCAGCCCCGTCTGCTTGACCCATTTTGCGGAACAGGTGTTGTACTACAAGAAGCAGCCCTCCTGCGCTATGCAGTTTATGGTACAGATGTGAGTGAAAAAATGATTCGCTATAGCCGCGACAACCTGCAATGGCTAGCCGAGACACACCGTGTTCATTTTGACTGGTACCTCCACGAAGCCGATGCTACAAGCGCCACCTGGCAGCAGCCTATCGATGTCGTTGTTGGCGAAACCTACTTAGGCAAGCCGCTGAGCAGTGAGCCCTCGCCGGCCTTGCTTGCTGACATCAAGCACGAATGCAATACGATCATCAAGAATTTTCTCAAGAACCTCGCTCGGCAACTAGCCCCAGGCACACCGCTATGTATCGCTGTTCCCGCCTGGCACACCGCAAGCGGCGTTCACCATATTTCGGCACTTGACGACCTCGAGAATATTGGCTATAATCGAATAGATTTTATACACGCCTCAAATGAAGATTTGATATACCACCGTGAGGACCAGATCGTCGGGCGTGAATTATTAGTACTGATAAGGAGTAATTAAGTAAATGTCACATGTGAAAGCTGGCGGTAGCGCCAAAAATGTTCGCGACTCACCCGGCCAGAGGCTTGGAGTTAAGCGCTTTGGCGGCCAAAAGGTCAACAACGGCGAAGTGTTAGTTCGACAAGTAGGCTCAACTAAGATTGCTGGTCCTGGCACCTACCAAAGCCGCAACTTTACCATTCATGCCGCTAAAGATGGTGTTGTAGGCTTCAAAAAGGTAAAAGTTCGCCGCTTTACTGGCAAAACTGCTACTCGCACCCAAGTAGTTGTAGAATAGAGTAACTCTACATAACAAAAACGCCCTCCTAGTTTTGGAGGGCGTTTTTGTTATGTAAGGTTTATAACTAGTTTTGAGGGCGTTCTGTTGGGTCGCGCCTATCGAAGCCTTCTTGATAATATGCTGAGCTCGAAGACGGGATGCCAAACAATTTGGTAACCGCTAAACTTCCTAGCTTTCGTAGGCGAGAACGCATTGTAGGCTTCTCAACCTCGGGCGCAGCCTGGAACTGAGCCTGGCTTACCTCTTGCTGGCGACGTATGTGCGCCGGAGCGACAACTTCGTCAAAGGTGGCGGGGTTGGCCATAGCTTCAGCCTCCTGGTACTCTTCAGTCGGAGGTATACCGAAGGCTCGCTCAGCGGCGGCATCGCCTAGGCCTTTGACAATACTGCGAAAGGCCTCCTCTTCGTGCCGTTGAAGCTCCACTGCAGGCGCAGCAACCACCTCCCCTTGAGTTGGCTGGGCGGTTTTATATTGTGTTTCTGGTGTTATTGTTGTGTTCATAGATGTATATGCGTTAGCGTTATAGTAATAACTCTAGCATATACTAGCCTAGAAGTCAAAAAGCTTACGAATATTTACAAAAGGCCGAGGTGGTGCTTAATACGCTCGACAACATCACCAATGACAACTTGTGATTTAACAAGATATTCATCTACCCCAAGACTCTCGGCGCGTTCTTTGTCTTTAGGCTGGCTCAAGGCAGTGAGCATAATAATCTTAATATTTGCCGTTTCAGGGGTGTTACGCAAAATGTCTAGTACATCAAAGCCACCGATTTTTGGCACCATTGCGTCAAGCACAATAAGATCTGGGCGGAAAGCGACTGCTGCAGATAATGCATCCTCTCCGTTGTGCACTGTGTTAACTTCAAAACCTTCAAGTTCGAGGCGAGATTTATACACGCTTGCAAGTGCGGTGTCATCTTCAACTAAGAGAATCTTCTTTTTTGCTTCCATAATAGTTCAATCGTACTAGAAATCAGGCGTAAGCACAACTACCTAGCGCTTAAAACTTCTAGGGCTTTCGCGCGTTGGGTATCGTTACCCTTTTTAATATCGTCTTCTGATGGCTTAACGGTAATGTCTGGAGCTATGCCTTCTTTGTCGATATTTTTACCATTTGGCGTATACCACTTCGCGACCGTTACCTTTAGTAGTCCTCCGTACGGCATTTGCACTATTTTTTGAACACTCCCCTTGCCAAAACTCTTCATGCCCACCAACTGTGCTGCCTTATGGTCCTTCAGCGCCCCAGCTAAAATCTCGCTTGCACTTGCACTACCACCATCAATCAGAACCACTGTCGGTATATCCTTCAATATGGCGTCTCCTTCTGATCGAATTACCTTGTCCGGCTCAGTCCTGCCCCGCTCACTTACTATCACTTTGTTATCCAGCCACAAACTGGCTATATCCTTTGCTGTATCGACGTAGCCCCCGCCGTTGCCCCGAACGTCAACCACTACGCCCTTTACGCCACGATCTTTAAAATCTTGAGCGATTTGCCGAGCTAGTGTCACGGTGTCATTGTCGCCAAAGCGCGAAATACGCATAATACCAATGCCATCTTTGATCTCAGATTTCACGCTCGGGTCGGTGATGGTATCACGTGTAATAGTAAATTCTTTGACTTCCTGCTCCCCGCGTAGCACAGTTAGTTTAACAGTGGTGCCCTTTTCGCCCCTGATGCGCCCCACGGCCTTATCGACCGAAATGTCACTTACTGCCTCATCATTGATACGTACAATAACATCGTTAGCCTGCAAGCCAGCAGCCTTAGCGGGGCTATCGTCAATGGTTGAAATAACGGTCAGTTTATTGTCACGTCGGCCAAGTTCAGCCCCAATCCCGCTAAAGGTACCCTCGAGGTCATTATTGAACTGCGCGGCCTCATCAGCCGTAAAGTATGTTGAGTATGGGTCTCCGGTCGCCTCAACTAGCCCCTTGTTTGCACCTTCGATGAGTTTTTGCTGGTTAAGCTGGCCATCGTAGCTATTAACGAGCTGTCGGTGCGTTTCTTGCAAAGAAGAAAAATCTATACCTTGCTGAGCCTTGGGTATAAAAGGCAAGAAAGCGGCAATCTGCTCACTACGCGTGCCAGCGACAAAGCCTATCGCCAACACAATCAGCAAGCTCCCTATGAATGTACCGCGCGAGATGTGACGTGGCTTTTTGTCAAGATGAAGTTCGGGTTCGGCGGCCTGGCCGGGTTTTTTCATATGCTCTCTCTTTACTTATTAACGGAAATTGATGAAATCTAGTTGCGAAACCTCAGCAGCGCTAACCGACATTTCGCTATATTGACCAGACACCCCGTTAACCGGGAAATTATACTGACTTATCCAGATAGAACCGTCACCATTTACGCGCTCGACATATGCCACGTGGCCATAGCCACCCATTCCGTCTGAGGTATCCCAGACCGCAATTGAGCCCACCGATGGGACGCCGTGCGTATAGGGAATGCGTTCAGCCTTAGCGTTCTCGATCCATTGATAGGCGTGCCCCCGGCCGCCCCAGTTAGGCATGTTTTTTCCATCGTTGTAGACCCGCCATGCGGTGTAACTTACACACTCCCGGTTATACATTCCCCAGTCATCTACCAAAGAGTCTTGTGGTGCATTCGCCCAAATGTCTGGGTAGCCGCCGCGTCCTGGATCGCCAGGAACTGCTTTGCTGCCCCCATGTCGACGGTTATATTCAGCGTAGGCTGCAGCTTGTGCCGCACGAACTGCCTCTAATTCACTGTTGCGCTTGCTTACAAGGCTGCGGTACGCGCTTTCTTGACCCCGTGTTCGGGCAAGTAGACTCGCGCGCTCGGCCTCTTTCGCTGCAAGAGCAGACCGTTCGCTCTTCTGCTTATTGAGTACTTTGGTTACTGCGACCTTTTTGCCCTCGAGCTCTTTGCGCAGTGCCTTAATTGCTTTAATTGCGACTTGAATTTGTTCTTTTACGGCCGTGCGGTATTCTTGCTTGTCTACATAGTCGCCAATGCTGTTACTACTGGCAAGCATTTCGAGTGGGCTCAGCGAACTATCAACATATAAATCGGCAATTGTTGCACCCAAGACGGCCTGATTAGCTTTAATATCCTTTTCGGTTTGCTGAATCTCGGCAACTAGCTTATTGTACTGCGCCTGGCTAAGATCGATCTTCTTTTGGATGGCATTTTTTTGAGCGGCAATTAAGTTGACGGCGTTTTGTAAGGTATTAGCCCTGCTACGAAGCGCCTGTGCCGCAGCATTAAAGCTGCTGATTTCGCGCTGCAAGGCTTCGATCTGGTCCTGGAAGCGGTCAGCATGTGCAGTTGGCGCAATAGATAACGGCACCGAAACAATCATAAGAAGCGCAGCAGCAATCAGCCTTGTGCGAACAAATACACGCTTTATTTGTGACATGGAATGTTTCATGGCAATTTCTCTTATTTTAGTCTGTTTTACCTTTTTTAGTCAATGTGCTTATGCTACTGCAGATTAGACCTTCAAATAGCGATGTACGGCAAAAGTTGATGAAATAATCCCTATAAGTGCGCCGAGGAAGATCATGCCTATGAGAATTATGGGGCTCATAACTGTGACGTATTCGAGGGTAGGCTGTATAACGATTCCGTAGTTTGAAAGCGGTCCTTGCAGACCCTGTAACCCAGCCCAACCAAGGAAAGTAGCAACTATGGCTGCAAAAAAGCCGTACATCATGGCTTCGACCATAAATGGCCCGCGAATAAAGTTACGATCCGCACCGATGAGTTTCATCATTTGGATCTCTTCTTTGCGGTTAAAAATAGCCATGCGAATGGTATTAAATATGATTAGAATCGAGATAATGGTAAAAACAGCGCTGGCGGCAATACCGGCCTTTTGAGCAAACTCTATACCCTGGCCAATATTCTCGATAGCCTCTTTGCGTTCACCTGCGAATGACGGCTTACGAGTTGGCTCAAGGAATGCCTTGAAATCTGCATCGTTTGAAACAAGCTCTTCAATTGGCTTCATATTATTAAGGTCACGCACCCCTACGCGCAACGCAGCCGGAAAGGGGTTATTTGGTAACTCCGCGATGATATTTAGCTGTTCAGGGTCGGTGCTATTTTGCTGTGCGTAAGTTTTTTTAGCTTCGTCGGCGCTAATATAACGTACGGAGGCCACATTCGAAAGGCCTTTTAGCTTGTCCGTAAGGATTGCAACTTCACCTTCTTTAATCGTGTTCTTGAGGTATATTGATACATCAACCTTACTGCGAAGATCATCAACAGTACTAAGTAGCACGTTGCGTGCGATTAACGTCGAAAACACAATAAGCAATGTGACCGTCATGACGGCGGTAGCCGCAACAGTGAGCCACGCATTGCGCGAGAAGTTATTAACGCCATAGCGACACATGCGCACAAAGGTGAGCCAGCGACGACGAAATTGCTTATTCTGCCGTAGATTAGCACGTACTTCGTTATGTTTCTTGCTCATTGTCGATAGCTCCCCTGCACCTGATCTGAAGTAATTTTACCATGATCAATTGTAATGACGCGGCGCTTTAGCTTATTAACGATCTCGACATTGTGGGTGGTAAGCAGAACTGTAGTGCCGTAGCGATTAATCTTCTCGAGCAAGCGCACAATATCCCAGCTGTGGCGTGGATCAAGATTGCCAGTTGGCTCGTCGGCAATAAGAATTTTAGGTTGGCGCACCACCGCACGAGCAATCGCAACACGTTGGCGCTCTCCACCCGAGAGTTGATGCGGGAATTTCTTTTCTTTGCCCGTAAGGCCGACTAGATCGATTACTTTTGGCACAGTGCTACGGATCTCACGCCCGGTCATGCCAGCGATCTCAAGAGCGAAGGCGACATTTTCAAAGACCGTTCGTTGCGGAAGCAACTTAAAATCTTGGAAAACAACGCCGATCTTACGGCGCAGCAGCGGAATCTGGCGGTCTTTCAGACTATCGTAATCAATACCGCCAACAACGATTTTACCGCTGGTTGGCTTTTCTTCGCGGGTTAGCAACTTTAAGAGTGTCGACTTCCCCGCACCGCTGGTTCCCACTAAGATAACGAATTCTTTTGGCTCAATATGAAGGCTAACGCGATTAAGCGCTGGCTTCGCGTCTTTACCATAAATTTTGGTAACACGATCTAATAAAATCATCAGATCAATTGTAGCACAAGCATCTTGCGCTTCTACGACTTGATGTAGAAATTACTAGTGCCCCACCCTGCGCAACTTGCACGCAGTGTGGGGCACTTCTCAGCGGGTCGATCTGGACGGAGCCACGGCATCAATCACCGGGCAGCCGCCGTACGTGTTGTAGTCCTTGAGGAAGTCGCCCTCGAGCGGCTTCTTGGTATCGCCGTACTGGCAGGCCAACACCCACTGTCCGTCACGCTTGAACGCGTAGAGCTCGCTCTTGCGATCTTCGCGAACCCAGGCCAGAATCGTTCCCGACTGCGCATTCTCGCTGATGTCGGGCCGGAACCGATAGCTGAAACCTTGACTCTTGAGCAGCTCCTTGATCTCCTTCTCGGCCTCTTCGACCGCTCCGAGCCGCATGGAGTTGGCCTTGTAGCTCCACTCCATTTCGTTACCCCAGCGCGAGAGAAGCGAGAAGTTGAAGCTGATGATGACGGTGGCCACAAGGACCGCCACTGGGGTGAGCGAGGCCATGAGCAGCTTGCGAGGCCACGAGAGCTCCTTGGACCGCACCACCGCCCTTCCGGCGAACCAGCTCAACATGCCACCACCCACACCCACTACAACAAGTAGTGTGATCGGGAAGCCCATGTTTTCACCTCTATTCAAATCGGTGTGTCGAACAGATCAAAATATATTATATCATAAATTATTAGATACGCTATAGTTGCTCAAGAAAAGCTTCGGAGAACCCATCTATATCTCCATCGAGCACCTTTTGAGCGTCGCGTACCTCGTAACCTGTGCGTGTATCTTTTACCAGTGTATAGGGGTGCAGCACATAATTACGAATTTGGCTCCCCCACTCGGCGGATTTTGTGGGGCCCTTGAGGTCATCGAGTGTTTCTTTATGCTGCTCAATCTGTAATTGAGCCAGTTTAGAGCGAAGCATCTTGAGGGCCGTTTCTTTGTTTTGGAGTTGCGAACGTTCGTTTTGAATACTAATAACGATGCCAGTTGGAAGGTGTGTCACCCTTACTGCTGAATCAGTCGTATTAACGCTTTGACCCCCATGCCCACCAGCCCTGAATACATCAATTTTAAGATCCTTGTCATCGATCTGCACTTCGTCGGGCGCTTCAATCTGGGGCAACACTTCAACTAAGGCAAAACTAGTTTGACGCAGGTTGTCGGCGTTAAACGGGCTGAGACGCACTAGGCGGTGTACACCATGCTCACCCTTAAGCTTGCCGTAAGCATAGGGGCCATTTATTTCGATAACACTGCTCTTAAGCCCTGCTTCTTCGCCTGGAGAGCGTTCAACAACCTGGGTTGCCAGGTTGTTTTTTTCGGCCCAGCGGACATACATGCGCTCAAGCATTTGTGTCCAATCTTGCGCATCGGTGCCGCCCGCCCCAGCGCTAAGGCGCAGGATAGCATTGTGATCGTCGTAGGGCTGGCCAAGGAGCAGCTGCTTCCTGAGCTGTGCAAACTCTTCCTCAAGTGCCTCAATCTGCTGCGTAAATTCACCGAGCATGCTTGCATCGCCCAGCTGCATAAGTTCGCTAATGTCCTGAGCCTGAGCGCGTAATGTGACCCACGGATCTGTAAGGCTCTTGTTCGCCGCCAATTGCTTACTTTTGGCCTGTGCAATCTGTGGATTGTGCCAGATGTCTGGCTGAGATAGCTCATGCTCAAGTTGCTGTTGCTCAGATAGTCGTTCTTCAATAGCTAGCTGAGAATAGGCCCGTTCGATGGCTTCACTTAACTCCTGACTCCGTTTAATTAGCGGCTGCATATCTTAAATTATACGGGCCATACACTTATTTAGCGAGCGCCTTAACGGCTGCAATAAACTGGTCACCGCGGTCTTTATAGTTCTCAAACATGTCATAGCTAGCACATGCGGGGCTGAGCAACACCACATCGCCTGGCTGTGCTACTTGCGCCGCCTTATCTACAATTTGGGGCATAGTTGCCGAGCTGAGCAGCTCGTAATTTTTGACGCCTGCCCTATCTAAAGAGCTGGCAATCATACCCCCGTCGCGCCCAATAAGTAAAACTTTGCGGATTGTTTGTTGCGATAATTCGGCTGCAAGCTGCGTAAAGTCCTGGACTTTTGCGGTACCACCTAAAATGAGCACCTTGGGCTCTGCAAATGCCTTTATGGCAGCGGTGACTGCCCCGGGTATGGTAGCGATGCTATCGTCGAAATATGCGACACCTTGTATGGTATCGACGTACTTTAGACGGTGCGGTAAACCGTGAAAATTTGACAGCCCTTTTGCAATAATTTGTCCGTCTGTCACCCAGGGCTGTACCGCAATTATTGCTGCAAGTGCGTTCTCGAGGTTGTGGTATGCGGGCAACTGTACGCTATCGGTACTGCAAATAATCTTTGTATTATTCCAAAAATTACCGTCGTTAATATAAAAACCGTCGGACGTAGGGTACGGCACTTTTTGTGCTGGCGACAATTGAGCGATCGACGCTGTATTCTCATTTGAAGCGTAGAAAATCATACGGTCTTCGGGCGTTTGGAACCGTCCAATATTTGCCTTAGCGGCAATATAATCATCCATTGTGCCGTGGACATCTAGATGGTCAGCCTCAATCATGAGCACTACGGCGGTTGGTGGTGACTGCGTCATATCCCAAAGCTGATAGCTACTAAGCTCATACACAACAATGTCGTCTTTAGTTATCTTAGGTAGCTCATCAAGGGCAGCGAGACCAATATTGCCCAATAAATGCACGGTTTTACCTGCGGCGCGCAGGATACTCGTGATGAAGCTGGCAGTCGTTCCTTTGCCTTTGCTCCCGGTTACGCCAATGATATGCGCCGGACATTCAGCGAAAAAAAGTTTTGTTACTGATGTAACTTCCCCGCTCCCACTGACTCGGTCTGGATGGATTGCTGGAGTACGAACAATATAGTCTGCTGCAATATCGTGAAAATCCTGTTGGCCGCCCACAAATTGCACACCGGGGGGGAGCTGCAAACTGGGGCTAGTGTTCTCGTCGTAAACCGTGAACTGCGCTTGGGGATATTTTGCCGACAAAAAAGTGTATGCACTTTTCCCTTCGACTCCATAGCCAAGCAGCGCAATCTTCATACTACTCCTCAAAAAGCGGATTAATCTTAGCGTGCAGGCGTTCCAGCAGCTCTTTGTCGGCGCTACCTATACCACCAAGTAGCCAGCACTGATTTTTTACGAATTCTTGGGCCACATTTGTAATAGTATCTTTGGTAATTGCATTAATGGCACGCGGACGTGAATCGTAGCTTTCAACAGTGTCGTCAAAGAAATAACGATTTGCATACCAGTTATTAATTTGGCCGACAGTCTGGGCACCCATTTGGTGGCGACCGAGCGCGTATTGTTTGGCGGCCGCAATTTCATCTTCTGTGATCTCGCCCTTAAGTAGGCCTTTTACTTCTTTGACAATGATATCCATCAGCCCCTCGGCAGTATCAAGGTTTACCTGTGCGCCAAAGTCCCAAGAACTGGTATGTTCATATGCTGATGTATCAGAAAAAATGCTGTACACCAGACCCTTTTTGCGGGCCGTGCCGTAAATGCGCGAAAACAATGTACCCGTAAGAATATGATCGGCGCAAGCCATGGCATCGATTTCTTTATCGCTCAGACGGCGCGAGATGTTCATTGACCAGCCAAAAGTTAGATTGGGCGCTTCCTTTTTTGAGATTAAGAGGGGTTTTGTGGTTGGGCTCAGTGTATCCACCGGGATCTCAAGGCGCTTGCCTTCTTTAAGTTTCCAGTTTTCGAGTAGCTCCATAAGGCGTTTTTTACGCCCATGTAGTTTTCCGGCAATCACAAACCGCAAGTTTTCACTCCCATGCGTGCGAGCGTAGTGCTCGCGAATATCATCGAGAGTAACATTACCAATAGTTTTAAGACGCTGCTGGTACGTAAGCACATTTTCACCAAGGACTTGTTGCATCTTTGGCCAGAGTACGCGGTTGTGGTTGTTTAAATAGCCAGTTAGCTCGCTGCGGACATTGCCGCTTTCGGATGTCAGCGAATCTTCGTTAAACCGTGGCTCGGCAATTGCGAGCTGCTGTAAATCGAGAATACGATCCCATTCAAAATCCGCACAATCGCTCACGTAGACCATGCTGTAATCACTAGTGTAGGCGTTATGATAGGCACCGTTCTTAGTGAATTCGGCCTCGTAGGCATGTTCATCTTTGTAACGAGCGTTGGCCCCAAATGCCATATGCTCCATAATATGCGCTGTTTCGTAAATATCTTTGTTGCGCGCAAAGCGGCTACCAGCGCGAAACTGGAACTGGAAGCTCATAACGGTAGCGCCCGGTACATCGATTAACAAACCTTTTGCGCCGTTTTTTAACTTAACTTCGGTAACGGTGTGTTTCAAGAGATAGTCCTTTGTTTACGACTTTGCTTAACGGTTTTTCTTGCGATTCTGGCGTTCGGCCTTGCGTTTTTTCGTTTTGGTTGCCTTTTTATGCTTGGCATCGGAAGCTTTTTTAACCGTAAAGCTGACCTCTTTTTCGCCACTGGTTATCTCATTAACGCCGAGTTCCACTGCACTTTCGGCTGCCCGAGTCAGCTCTGTGCCGTATTTTTCATCTTGAAGGTTCAAGTCAGATTTACGCACGTGCAGAACAGCCCGGATAACTTCATCGCGAAGTGTCGCCTGCAGCGATTCAAACAGCTTTTGGGACTCCTGACGATACTCTACCAGTGGATCACGCTGCCCCATACCGCGCCAGTGAATACCCTCGCGAAGATGTTGCATGTTCTCGAGGTGCTGCATCCAGAGGGTGTCGAGTACCTGAATGTAGACCTCGCGCTCAACTGTGCGCATGTGGTCTGCGCCGATTTCTTCTTCCTTAGTTGTATAGAAGTCGTCAACTGCCTTCTGGGCAAGCTCTAAGCGTAGCTTATCTTTCTTTTCGCCACCAAACTTCTTGATGGTGTCTGTATCGAGTGGGAAGATTGCCTCAAACTCTTGAATAAACTTAGGATTATTCTTAATCGGCACGCGAACAAGCTCCCCTAGTGCTGTAGCAATGAGCTTATCAATTTCTGGCTTGATATCTTTGCCTTCAAGAATATTGCGACGTATCGTGTATACCGCGCGGCGATGGCGATTGATCACATCGTCATACTGAACAACATTCTTGCGCGAATCGAAATTGTATCCTTCGACTCGTTTCTGGGCTGATTCAAGTGTTTTACTAATTGCACGGTTTTGGATTGGCGTGTCATCATCGACACCAAGACGCGTCATAAGCGCCGCGACCCGCTCACCCTGGAAAATACGCATTAGATCGTCTTCGGTACTCACGTAGAACTGCGTTACACCAGGGTCACCCTGGCGACCACCGCGACCACGCAGCTGGTTATCAATACGGCGAGATTCATGGCGTTCAGAACCAATCACAACTAAGCCACCGAGCTCTCGTACGCCTTCGCCCAGCACGATATCGGTGCCACGGCCCGCAATGTTGGTGGCCAGAGTTACAGAACCTTTTTGCCCCGCTTGAGCCACGATTGCAGCTTCTCGCTCGTTGTTCTTGGCGTTGAGCTGCTCGTGCTTTACACCCGCCTTGTCGAGTGCCCGACTAATGAGGTCGTTTTTGGCAATCGAAGCGGTACCAATAAGCACTGGCCGTCCTGCAGCCTGATGTTCCTTGACTGCCTGGACTATTGCGGCCACTTTTGCCTTTTCCGTACGGAAGATCAGATCTGTGCGATCCTCGCGAATAACCGGCTTGTTCGATGGAATCTGGATAACATCGAGCCCATATACCTGCTGGAACTCTTCGGCCTCTGTGTAGGCGGTACCGGTCATACCCGATAATTTGTCGTATAAGCGGAAATAATTTTGGAATGAGATCGTTGCCAGAGTCATATTCTCTTGCAGTACTGGAACGCCCTCTTTCGCTTCAATCGCTTGGTGCAGACCTTCGCTGTAGCGCCGCCCCTGCATAAGACGACCAGTGAACTCATCAACGATAATCACCTCTTTGTCAGAGCTGATCACATAGTCTTTATCTCGCTTAAAGAGCGTTTCAGCCCGCAGCGCCTGATCCATGTGGTACACCGATCGGACGGCGTCAGGGCTGTACAAGTTTTTTATACCGAGCATTTTCTCGACTTTTTCAACACCGTTGTCGGTGAGTGAAACACTGCGACGTTTTTCGTCAAGCACGTAGTCTTCGGGTACAAGTTGTGCGGCAATTTTTGCAAATTGGTTATAGGCTTCTGGGCTTTCGGCTGCTTGCGCAGAAATAATAAGTGGCGTACGTGCTTCATCGATTAAGATTGAGTCAACTTCGTCAACAATCGCAAAATGGAGTTCTCGCTGACGCAGCAGCGAAACATCGTTAACCATGTTATCACGCAGGTAATCGAACCCGAACTCATTGTTCGTGCCGTAGGTGATGTCAGCGGCATAGGCCTCTTTGCGAGTTGCTGGGCGCAGCTTGCGCATACGCGGGTCGTCGTGCGCGTCGTTATCGTACTTTGCGTCATATATAAACGATGCGTCGTTAATTATGACACCAGTCGTTAAGCCAAGATAGTCATAGAGCGCGCCCATCCACCCGGCATCACGCTGCGCCAAGTAGTCATTAACCGTAACCACATGCACGCCCCTACCTGTTAGGGCATTTAGATAGGTCGGTAGTGTCGCAACAAGCGTCTTACCTTCACCGGTCTTCATTTCAGCCACATTACCTTCGTGTAAGGCCATGCCACCAATCAACTGCACATCAAAATGGCGCATCTTCAGCTTGCGGTCTGCTGCTTCGCGTACCAGCGCAAATGCGTCAGGCAATAGGCTATCAACAGTAGTCCCTTTTTTAGCCAACCGTTCCTTTAATACAGCCGTTTGCTTTTTAAGTTCGGCCTCTTTCATTTGCTTGTAGGTATCGGCCAGATTGTTGATGGCAGCAACCTGTTTTTTCAGACGCTTCAATGTGCGCGCTTGTGGATCGCCAAAAACCTTGGTGAGCGCTTTTTTCATCCAGAATTCCCCTCTTATGCACTATCAGTATTTCAATCACATTCTACTATACGCCGTTTTGCCCACCGAGACAATCTACAAGCAGCAAGAAACTCCTGCCGCTATTCAGCCCCCGTACTAGCGCCGTCCTTAGCTACGTTGGAAGCTACGCTTTAAACGACTCAATACCCCATGCGCGCCACGCTGGGTGATTCGTTCGGATTTATATTTTTTAAGCTGGTTCTTAAGCTTTTCTTCAACAATGTCTACTGCGGCCAGCATGTTAACGGTAGAATCTTTTGCAAGTATGGCATGCTCGGGTACATGGAGAATAACTTCACACTCGTATTTGTTGCCATTGCTACGGTTAACTTCTTTGAGCTTCACCTCTGCAGTTACACTCTTGCGAGCATGACGCGGCAAATACCGATCGAGGCTGCCAATTTTGCCCACAACATAGCGACGAGTCGTTCCATCGATGTCGTATTTCACCCCAGAAATATCGAGATGTGCAATCATAGTAACCTCCTTTTTGTGAAAAGTACTGGTACTTATAGTATAACGTGTTTAGACGGATTTTAGAATGGATTGGCCGCCAAGATATGGGCGCAGCACCTCGGGGACGCGCACCGTGCCATCCTCGTTCTGATAGTTCTCAATGATGGCAATTGGTCCACGGCTCAGCGGTAGGGCTGTTGCATCATTGGTGTGCACAAGCTCAACCTGACCAGTCGCCCGGCGCACTCGAGTTTTTAGGCGACGCGACTGGTAGTCGGTCATGTAGTCAGCAGTATGTGTTTCGCGGTATTTACCTTGCCCGGGCAGCCATGCTTCGATATCCACTCCGCGAGCATTCGGCTTACCGATGTCAAAAGTGCACTTTAGGAGCACCTGGTACGGAATACCCAGTTGCTGCATGATCTTTTCTTGCAAGGCAACGAGCAATAGATGTTCGTTAAGCCCATCTTCGGCAACAGTGAGGCTTTCCATCTCAAGCTTGTCGAACTGGTGCATACGGAACATGCCTTCCATATCTTTGCCGTAAGTTCCGGCTTCGCGGCGGAAGCTGGTGGCATAGCCGATGTACCGCACTGGTAGATCCTTCTCCTCGAAGACCTCATCAGCGTGCATACTGCCCAGCACGTGTTCGGCACTCCCTTGTAGCCATAGGTCTTCACCTTCAATTTTGTAGCGGTCATCGCGCGGCTCTAAGCGGTCCATGGCATCGTATAGCTCGGTACGCAGCATTAATGGTGGCAGGATGGGCAAGAATGGTTTATTGCTTGCGGTTAAGCCGTTCTCTGCAATAACCTCGTCTAAGAATGATTGGTCACTCAATTTATCAATAATATATTGTATAAGCGCGAACTGTAATCGCACCAAATCACCTTTGAGATACGCGAAGCGACTGCCAGCAACTTTGGCGGCACGCTCCTTATCGAGCCAATTGTTCATTGTGGCAATTTGGGCATGATTCTGTGGCTCAAAAGTAAACTGTGGCAACCCTCCAACCGTCTTAGCAACAACATTCTCATCTTCGCTTGCTCCCACCGGAACATCCGCGAGTGGCGCGTTAGGTATGGCTTTTAAGGCGGTCGTGAATTCTGTGTCTACAACCCGAAACCGCTCTTCAACCTCGGCAAGTTCAGTTTTCAACAGCTTTCCTTCATCGATTAAGGCCTGTTCGGGTTTGCCGTTCTTCATGTGGGCTGCTATATCGTTGCGGCGCGCCCGGAGCTCATCGGCCTTTTGTTGCAGCTCGCGCCGCTCTTCGTCGAGTCGTAATACTTCGTCAACAGCAACAGCGTACCCTTTTTGGGTACTAAATTCTTTCACACGTGCGGCATTTTCACGCACAAACCGGATATCCAACATATGACTAGTGTACCACTTGAGGCGGTGAAACAAAATTCATATAAAAAAGCCCCGAAACGAGGCTTTTTTACTGTGCAAGTTGGTTAAACGGATTTTACCAATTTTGCCTTGGAGCGTTTTTCGCCAAAGTTGTAGCGAACCGCAGAGTACACCACCATACCCACGCCAAAGACCGCAGTAGCAACAATCGCGAAGAAGTTAACGAACGGAATCATGTAGAGCACACTAAGGATAGCTACGCCCAGAGTCATAGTGAGTACTGGATGTATGTTTGACTTATTACGCAGTAGTAAGCTTGCCCCAAAGTAACCAGCAAGCGGTGTAGAGACCATCAATAACAAGATGGAAGCCACAAGCAATATACCACCAAAGAGGATACCTACAATTGTGAGGAAGCTTAGAATCATAACAATCGGAATTGTCGCCAAGCTCACAGCGCCTGTGAGTGCCACCATACCGGGCTTAGCTTCTGCAGTCGCAACAAGACCACGAAGCATACGTGGAGCTGCTAATGCGATAATTATGCCGACTAGCAACACCATTAGGAATCCCATAAAGGCGTCCATTAGCATAGTACCAGCATTAACCTGCTGTGCTTCAGTCTCTGGTGGGGTATGACGACTGATTTCGCCACTCACTTTTGCCCCGTCGGCACGTCGTAGGTCTTTGTAGCTATGGTGATACACATCACCCGTTATATTTGCTGAGCTCCCGAGGCTTAACGAATCAACAAGCGCGCTAACATCGCGACCCACCTTGCCGTTCACCTGTGCTTCGTCAGATGTAATTGTGATGTCACGGCGCACAGACCCATTCATAGTCACTGTTGCAGCAGCAGCCGATAAGTCGCGGCCTACAACGGCTTTGCTATCAACACTAAACGATTGAGCGGCAATGCTGGCGCTTTTTGCCACTCGCCCGTTCAACACAACGTCCATTCCTGCCACACGAACGTTGCCCTCAACATCACCGCTTAGACGGATAGTCTGAGCAGCACACAACACATCGCCATTCACTTTGCCGGTAATTGTTACTGTGCGACCAGCACAGAACACATCGCCGTCAACTGTAGCCTCGATGGTAATATCACCGCCTACAACGAACAGAGAGTGATCAATCTTTTCGTTGTTGCCAATCTTTACTTCATCGCCGTGTTTAAAGCTGGTTGCCTGGACAATTCCAACTCCTGCGATGAGCGGCACAAGCAGAATCGCTAATGCGAGTACCGCAGCCTTCCATGTACGCATAGTTTTGCTCCCCTTTTTATTCAGTGGCTTCATTATAAGCGCAAATGGGATATTTCGCCAGGGGTCTACGAGCCACCAAGCTGGTGTATCTGGTCGTGGTCAAGCCCAAAATGATGCGCCACTTCGTGCCATACGGTTTTGCGCGTGCGCTCCCTGAGCTCATCAAGATTCCGCGAGGCACTTGTAAGCGGCAATTTAAAGATCGTGATTTTATCGGGCAGCACCATGCTGTAGTTTGCACCGCGCGCAACTTGAGGAATGCCTTCATACAGGCCAAATAGCGTCTCGTAGTGGCGTAAGTGCATTTTGTCGCGCTGTTCTTGAGTCGGCGCATCAGCCGTTACAAATGCCACGTTTTCGAGGCGACGCGCGTACCTTTCAGGAATAGCATCAATAGCCTCAGCAACAATTACCTCAAATTGTTCTTGTGTTATAGATAGTTGATCGTCCATTGCTTGTTCTAGTAGAGAGTCCGGTTGGTTTTATCATGCCATTCATTAAATACGGTGATTGCCTCTTCATTCGACACCTTTATAAACGGTATTGAGCGCTCAGTCGGCGCTATAACCAGTTCATCATAGATTAATGAATCGTCAAAGTCGATTACGGCCGCATCTTTCCGAGAGTTAGCGTAGTACACAATGGCTGGTCGAGCCCAGTAAATAGCGCCTAAACACATTGGGCATGGTTCACAGCTTGTATAGATTGCACAGCCATCCAACTGAAAGGTTTGTAGCTTTTCACAGGCCCGGCGAATCGCCACGATCTCACCATGTGCGGTTGGGTCATTGGTTGACGTTACTAGGTTATAACCTTCAGCAACAATCTCACCATCTTTTACTACAACCGCACCAAAGGGGCCACCTTTATCGTGTGTCATTCCTTCGCGCGACAAATTCACTGCACGCTTCATGAACTCTTCGTTAAATTCGATCATAAATGCCAGTATACAATATGTGCACTAACGATTACGGAATACTCATTCCGTATAAAGAAGCAGCATATCACGCCACCGCCAAAAAGCACAATATAGTTACGAGGCTTTTGATTGTAGCAGGTCGGTTTATAGTGTCAAGATGAGTAATATATACACATATCTAAGTTTTCTTCCCTTCTATGCTCAGCTATTTTGCAATATTACGCACATATATCGTTTATACTAAAAGCATGAGTGAACAAAAGCACAAAACCGAAGAATTCAAAATTAATGGCGACCAGCTGATTGCAAAAGTCAAAGAGCTGATCAAAGAGGGCAATGTACGCCGCATTATAATCAACGACAAAGAAGGCAAAACACTCGTTGAGCTGCCGGTGACCGTGGGCGTAGTTGGCGCAGTATTCGCACCTATGCTCGCCGCGGTTGGTGCAGTCGCCGCACTTGTAACCGAATGCACCATTGTGGTCAAGCGGCACGAAGACAGCAAGAAGAAATAACTACAGATGTAGCTCAGGATAGAGGGCTTTGGTCACCTCATCAACTTCACGGCGCAGCTGCGGGAATACTACCCCTTCGCGCGCCGTGACTCCTTCAAGTGACCAGAACAAGCGCTCACTAAAACCAAATCCACAGGCTGGTGGCATGCCGTATTCCAGGGCCTCAACGTAATCGATATCAAGCATTTGAGCTTCGTCGTCCCCGGCGTCGCGCATGGCCTGCTGCTCGACAAAGCGCGCTAGTTGCTCCTGCGGGTCATTAAGTTCAGAATACGCCTTACCTTGCTCGGAACCACCAAGCAAGAGATTGAACTGCTCGGTTAGTTCAGGTTTGCCAGGCTGTGTTTTGGCAAGCGGCTGCAAGAATGTGGGGATGTCTACAAGAAAAGCCGGGCCAGCAATTGTCGGACGGATTTTTTTCCATAGCTTATCGATTCCACGCGCTCGATTATCTTGCTTTTCTACCTCAATATTGTGCTTTGCAAGCTGGGCTTTTACCTCGTCAAGACTAGCCGTAAAGACATCAAGCCCATAACGTTCCTTGATCACTTCAACAAAACTAATTCGTGGCCAGGTTTCACCATCTGCCCCAAGATCAATCTCTTGGCCATTAGCAAGCGTAAACTGTCGCTTTCCCCAAGTCTTGTCGGCAAGATAACGCACTAGTTCCTCGGTAAGCTGCATACCTTTCTCCCAGTCGGCATAGGCCCAATACCATTCCATCGCCACATGTTCAGGAAGATGCTCATCGGAATAATTTTCATTACGAAAGCGCGGACCAATGTCAAAGACTTTCTCGTACCCCCCTACAAGCAGGCGTTTTAGGGGCAACTCGTGGCTTATGCGCAGATAGAAGTCCTGATCAAGTGCGTCCATGTGCGTTACAAACGGGGTAGCATCAGCACCACCGGTCGTTAATTCAAGCACAGGGGTATTGATTTCAATAAACTCATTCAGAATCAGGTACTGACGTACTGCCTGCCAAAAGTTACTGCGCCGAATATAGCGCTGATAAACATCTGGATTTACATTGGTATCAACATAGCGCCGGCGGAGGCGTTCCTCTTTGTTCGTAAAGCCTTCGCGTTCCAGGGGCAACGGCCTCAGGCTCTTAGTGAGTAGGCGCATTTCTTTTACGGCAATGGAGATCTCGCCAGTTTTTGTCCTGACTACTTCACCGGTTGCTTCTAAAAAGTCACCGGTATCAAGGAGTGGTAGATCACCGAAAGCAAGCTCACTGTTCTGACGATTTATGAGCGGGGCGGTCTCTTCGCCAGGTAAGCTCAAAGACGCAGCCGGCGTCATGCCCTTCTCGGTGAGAAAGAGCTGAATACTGCCGCTGGCGTCTTTTAGCACCACGAAAGCCAATTTCCCGAACTTGCGGATACCAACAATGCGGCCCGCAACCACAACGGTTGAGCCTTGGTGTGAATCAAAATTAGCGATTATATCCCCTGTTTTGTGGGTTCGACGAGATACAGCCGGATACGCCGGTACGCCCAGCGCTGTAAGATCTTCGAGTTTTCGTAAGCGCTCAGCACGCAATTCTTTCAATGTCGCCATAGTGTTTTACTTCTTACTTTCAGTGTATTAAGAGCGTTTTTATTATATCAGATACAAAGATAGCGCCCAAGGCGCCATCAGTGTTCACGATTGAATACAATTTTTAACCAATCGCAACGATTTCGTAGGTAACCTTACCCTTTGGCGTCTCAATAGTTACAGAATCCCCTACTTTTTTGCCAATCAATGCGGCACCAATTGGCGACTCGTCAGATATCTTACCTTCGAGTGGGTCAGCCTCAACTGGGCCAACGATTGTGTAGACAACTTTCTTGCCTTTTACCTTAAGCTCTACCTTAGAGCCCACATGGATCTTCGTCGATTTAGTGTGCGTAATAATTTCGGCATTTAGCAAGATCTCTTCGATCTCGGCAATACGAGTCTCTTGGCGAGCTTGCTCTTCGCGGGCAGAATCGTATTCAGTGTTTTCACGCAGGTCACCGTAGTCACGAGCGTTAGCAATTCGCTCAGCCGCCTCAACACGTCGACTTTTTAGTTCTTCAAGCTCGAGTTCAAGTTCTTTTTTACCTTCAAGGGTAAGCTGGTATTGTTTTTTCATTAGATTAATCTCCTTTCACAGGGAAATAGTGCCACCCGGCACTATTTACTCATTCGAAATCATGTTCATATTCAGGGGTATGCTGCAACTTTTAGTTTGTGGCTTTTGCAGGTTACGTTAGTTTAGCAAGTAGTTCAGGCCGCGTCAACACTTGCTTTTCGCCCGACGTTCGCGATACATATTCAAAGCTTTTTGTAGCAATAAGCCGTTCGCTCACCACTACTCTGTGCGGAATACCCATAAGCTCTGCGTCAGCGAATTTCTCACCCGGACGCATATCTCGATCATCGTAGAGCACCATCACACCTTTTTTAGAAAGTTCTTCGTAAAGGTTGTCAGCGCATGCTGTCACCTCTGCGCCATCTCCAATCCTGACTAAATATACTGTAGCAGGTGCGACTGCTTCTGGCCAGACCAAACCCTTATCATCGGCAAATTTTTCAGCAATTACGCCCATCAATCTACTGATACCAATCCCATAACACCCCATAATGATTTGCTGCTTATTACCACTTTCGTTGGCATAATAAACATCGAGCGCATCTGTATACTTAGTTTCGAGCGGGAAGATATTCCCGACTTCTACACCCTTCTTCTTAACGAGCTTCGTCTTGTCGAGGCCGAGCTTGGCGAGATTTTCATCGGTGTAGACTTCTTCGTTAATCGCAAGGCGCTTCTCTTCATCAACGTAAATTGTATCCTCGCCAATATCACTAAGCGTCTGGAATTCGTCACTAAAGCGCCTCGTAAAAATACCTCCGTCGGCCGCCGTACGGTAAGTAATATCGCCAATGCCCAAACGATCGTAAACACGCTGATATGCTTGGGCCGCTCGTTCGTAAAGTTCAATATGCTCTTCTTGCGAGCGGGCGAGCGAATACATGTCCTTCATTATAAATTCGCGGCCACGTAGCAATCCGCTCTTGGCGCGCAATTCATTCCGAAACTTATTTTGGATTTGATAGACAAAAATAGGTAGATCTTTGTATGAATTAACGTAAGGTGCCAAGGCGTCGACAATCGGCTCTTCGTGCGTTAGCCCTAAGCCCAGCTCCGTACCGTTTGCTAGCTTTGTTTTAAACCAGTTATCAACTTTGGCGTCATCCCAGCGATCAGTCTTTTCAAAGATGTCTCTGGGCTGGAGGGCGGTCATCATGACTTCTTGGCCGCCGATTGCGTTCATTTCTTCGCGGACGATTTTTTTGATGTTTTCGATTACTTTTACACCTAACGGTAAATAAGCATAAACACCGGCCATCTCCTTGTGGATAAAGCCAGCCCGAATAAGCAGCTGGGCATTCTTTGCTTGCTCGTCAGCTGGGGCTGTTTTGCTTGTTTTAGTGAAAAGTGTAGATAGTCGCATGTGTTCATTCTACACAAAGGTCACAGTTGCACAAAGAGAAAATAGTATGCAACGCCATTTTTGATCATGTGAAGCAGAATTGCAGGCCACAAAGATTGCGAGCGTTCACGCAAGTAACATAACGCTCCACTCAGCAAAAAGGTATCGATTGCAACATTCCATTGGCCGTGTACAAAACCAAACAGGCCGCTTACAAGCAGAGTACTGGGCCAAAACGCAAGCCTTTCACGCAAAGAGCCAAATAAGAAACCTCTGAAGAGCAGCTCCTCGGCAATTGGTGCGCATATCACTAGAGCCACAAAAGCCGCAATATATTCCCATAGGTGTGTTATGTTTTCGAAGCCCACGTTTTGGGCCTCGCCCGGATCAAACCCTGGTGATAATTGCGCAATGATTGTAATCAACGCACCGGCGACAAAGAAGTACAGCACATATATAGCCGGGGTAAACGCTAGATATCGCAATTTTGGCTTATGAATCAACCCCACTAATCGCGCAAAAGCTTTGACGCTCTCCCATTGCTTAAACAAGGCCGGCACACCAACCACAAGCAACAGCGATACCAGATACACAAGCGCCGTCACAACAACCGAGAAGCCCGCATCCCCTAGTTCACGTAAGGGTACATGCAGAAACAGCAGTCCGGCGACAATAAAGCCCACCGCATACTGGGCCACCAGAAACCCTGCGTACGTCCACACTACAAGTTGTGCTGCGCGCAGTACAGGGTGCTGCGCAAAGAACGTACCTGGCAAGCTAGAAGAGTCTACCGACATCAGATATTGTTATGATCAATACAAGCAGCATCAGCACAAGGAATCCAGTGCCATGAATTGACTCTTCCCGCTCTTTTGTGAGGGGCTTTTTGAGGGCACGGAATAGCAATGTCACAAAGAGTCGGCCACCATCGAGCGCAGGGATCGGCAGCGCATTCATAACCGCAAGCGTGAGTGACACGATACCAGTCAACAGTAATAGCGATGTAAGACCGGCGTCACGTGCAGCCGGGAAAATAACCCCCAGTATGCCTACTGGACCCGCAACATCATCACCAGCTTTTTGTAAGGCCTGGCTACCTTCTGTGCGCGCCTTCTCATCAAAGATATTAAGCTGGAGTGCAAGCCCTTTTACCAAGTTACCAACCATTTCCCCTAACCCGTTAAGCGTTGTGGCGGTAAACTGCACAGTCGTTGCAACACCAACAATTGGCGCCGACCATGTTGAATGGTACACGGTTTGTTGTGCCGTCGTGACACCTAATGGACCCTCGCCAGGCTTTTGGCTATCGCGCAGTACGGGGCGAGCAATCGACTCCCGACCGTCACGCTTATAAATTATCTCGGCCTGCTTACCCTTATTCCGATTAGTAAATGACAACAAGGCCTCAGGGGATGGAATAGGTTCGCCATTAAAACGCAGAATCTCATCACCTTTCTTGAGCCCAGCTTGCGCTGCTGGGGAACCACCCGCTACACCCGTCAGTGTCACAGGATCGCGAACTTCTTGTGTGTCACCAGCCACCGTAAATTGATTATCAATCACCTTAGGCATACCGGTTATAGCGAGCACGGTAAATATTAGTGCAGCAACGAGCCAATTGATACCGACGCCAGCCAGCAAAATCTTGGCTTTTACCCATAGGTTGGCCGCCCCATAATCACCTTGTTTAGTAGCAGAATCGTTCTCGCCCTGTAACTTTACAAAACCACCAAGCGGCAGCCAGTTGAGCGTAAACAGCACACCATTCTTAAGCTTTTTAGACCAAGCACGCGGCGGAAAGCCAATGCCAAACTCCTCGACTACCACGCCATTCCGGCGAGCGGCGATGGCATGTCCAAGCTCGTGAACAACAACTAAAATAACAAGGATCAGTATGCCAAGAGCAACTGAAATTGCAAAATTTAATACTCCAAGTATGTCCATCTACCCTCCAAAGCGACGCGAACGTTTTTGATACTCAGCTATAATAGCAGCCACGTCGTCAGTTGTCATTTCTGGCCAAAATTTTTCTAAGAATAGCAGTTCGCTATAGGCCGTGCGCCATAACATAAAGTTACTTAAACGCTGCTCGCCACTGGTGCGTACAACCATGTCCACAGGCGGGACATCTGCAGCATACAGGTGTTGGGCTATAGCTTCTTCGGTTAAGGCCTCGGGGGATACGCCGTCAGCGATTGCGGCTTTTGTGGCATCGACTACTTCCTGCCACCCACCGTAGTTAAAGCAGATGCAAATTGTTCCACCGGTTAAGTGTGCGGTGGCCTTTTCTGCTTCGTCGATGGCCTTTAACAGCGAATCGCTCAAGCCCTCGCGGGAGCCGAGCACTCGTAAACGTAAGTTTTCATCAATAAACTCTTTAAGATCGGTCTTAAATACTCGCAGACTGAGCTTCATCAAGTTTGCTACTTCTTCTTGTTCACGGCGCCAGTTTTCGGTTGAGAATACATAGATTGAAACGAATTTTACACCTTGCTTGGTTGTAAACTTTACAATGTCCTTAATGGTATTGTATCCTGCAAGATGCCCTTCGTATGAAGGGATGCCATGCTTCTTCGCCCAACGGCGATTGCCATCGACGATATAGCCGATATGTGTTGGAACGGCTGCATCGGAAGTTTGCATTAGACCGTCATCACCTCTTGCTCTTTGGCTCGCATAATACTGTCGATTTGAGCCTGCGCCTCGGCCATCTTAGTGTCAAATAATTTCTCTACGCGCTTCAACGCATCCTCGGAGAGTTCTTTGCTCTCTTTTTTAGCCTTGGCATCTTTTAGGGCATCCTGGCGAATATTCCGGATTGCTATACGGCAGTCCTCTACCTTGCCGCCAAGCTGCTTTACAAGTTGAAGGCGACGTTCCTCAGTAAGCGGCGGCACAGGCACCCGGACAATCCGGCCATCGTCGCTCGGGTTAAAACCAAGCCCTTGGTCGTTGCGAATTGCTTCGCTAATTGCCTTAACATTGTTCTGGTCAAATGGGCTCACCTGCAGCATCTGAGGCTCGGGGGCCAGAATATTCGCCACTTGATTGAGCGGCATTTTCACACCGTAGGTTTCAACCATTATTCCATCGAGCATACTAGGGTGAGCGCGACCGGTGCGAATCTTTTTAAGTTCATCTTCAAAATGTGCGATTGCAAGTGCAATGCGATCTTCGTAGGGTGTCGTATCAAACATATCCTTAAGTATACCACTGGATACACCAAAAAACCGCCTGTTCGGCGGTTCTTGGGGTAATTACAACTGCGACAGCTAGGCGCCGAGTTCAATACGCTTGATTTGGCGAACAACAATGTTCTCGCCTAAGCGAGCAATATGCTCTTTAACATATTGTCCAACGGTGATGTCGGGGTTCTTAATAAAGGGTTGCTCAAGCAGAGTTTGCTCGGCAAAGTACTTCTTGATTTGACCTTCAACAATTTTCGCAGCAATATCCGCAGGTTTACCTTCTGCTTGGGCTTTTTCGGTAAATTCTGCGGTTTTGCGTTCCATCTCAGCGGCGGGTACGTCCTCGAGAGAGATATACAAAGGTGCTGCTGCCGAAACGTGCAAGGCGATATCATGTACAAGTGCCTTGAAATCTTCGGTACGAGCAACAAAATCGGTTTCACAGTTAACTTCTACTAATGCGCCGATGCGATTGCTGTGCACGTAAGCGTCAATCAGACCTTCGCGAGCTTCACGCTCACCCTTTTTCTCGGCCTTAGTGAGACCTTTTTTACGCATGGCTTCAAGTGCCTTATCGAAATCACCATTGGATTCAGTAAGGGCAACTTTTGCATCACTTAGGCCCACGCCAGTAAGTTCTTTTAGTTTTTTAACATCTTCAAGAGAGACACTCATGCTCATTACTCCTTAGGCTTTAGGTTCAGCTTTTGCTTTTTTGCTAGTAGCTTCTTGGATGGCCTGGGTGGCGTAGTCAAGGATAAGTTGGAGGCCCTTGATCGCATCATCGTTGCCAGGAATCACGTAGTCAATCTGGCTTGGATCGGCATTGGTATCAACAAGTGCAACTATAGGAATGCCAAGTTTTTTAGCTTCGCGAATTGCATTTTGTTCGGTTGGAACATCAATAATGAACACCGCGCCCGGTTTACCGTTGAGGTCTTTGATGCCACCATATTTTAGATTGAGGCTATCGATTTCTTCTTGGAAGCGCTGCACCTCAAGCTTGTTGTAGCGATTGGCGAGCTCACCGCTGTCCATGCGCTTTTCAAGACTTTTCAAGTTCTTAACCTGACCACTAATTGTGGCGACGTTGGTTAAGACACCGCCTAACCAGCGTTCGGTCACGTAGGGCTGACCGGCCTGTTCGGCCGCGGCCCTAACGAGATCTTTTGCTTGACGCTTTGTACCAACAAAAAGCACCTGCTTCCCGCTAGCAACAACCTCGCTCATAAACGCAAGTGCTTTCTCAAGCCCTTCAGCGGTCTGAATAAGGTCAATGATGTGGCTGTCTTGACGCTTGCTATGAATATATGGCGCCATTTTAGGGTGCCAACGACTGGTCTTGTGGCCAAAATGTAGCCCGGCTGCCAGTAGAGCCTTAACATCGACAGATACTGCCATGAGTAATCCTTTCTCCTCACTTATGCTCTCTGCCCTTAGGCGAGAGGATATGCGCATAAGCTGTGTCATTTATAACTGGTAACGAACAGATTGTAACAGATATAAGTCAAAAATGGAACAGTAAAGCTTGTACTCCACCAATCTAGGGAATATACTGTGGAACTAGCCCTACCACACGAGGAGGAGCGATGCCCCGAAAGCTAGATGAAGGCCAAGTTGTTCTGTACGCGATTCACTCCGAAAGAAGTGACGCTGAAGTCCTGGCTGCCGAGACAGAGATCATCAAGGAAGTCGGCCGGCTCAAGTACTGGACCATGAGCGACCAAGAGCGCTGGGTGCGGCTGATGGAAAAGCTCGGCGTCAAACCGTAACCCAGGAGGCACTATGGCTGCGCCTCGATTTGAACTCCGCCATACGTCCACCCCTCAACGGGATGTGTACGTGGGAGTTCAGCGGGCCGGAGCTATACCGGATTGTACGACCGACGCCATCACAGAACACAAACGCCACATCGAAGAA
>DASUUR010000049.1:0-6934 GCA_036373975.1 Saccharimonadales bacterium (SeqCode) | reverse complement strand
TTATCGGAAATACCGCATTCGCGGTTACTCCGATGAAGGGGGCGTCACTAAAAGGGATCGTCCCAGAGGTCACCAGACTCATGCAAGACTTTCTGGACAAGCTCCCTCTGCAGTGACACGTGCGTCATCTGAGGTCGCTCTCAGATGACGCACTCTTAAAGTTCCCCGATTTACTCTTTTGACATTTTCGCTGAAAACAGATACAATAGTGCAGATTATGAAGAAAAGCTTACACCCAACAGACTACCGCCCTGTAGTGTTCCAGGATGACACTGCAGATTTTGCGTTCCTAACGCAATCAACTGCTAAGAGTAACGTCACCATTAAGTGGACGGACGGCAACGAATATCCTCTCGTGAAAATGCACATTTCGAGCGCATCTCACCCATTCTTTACCGGTGAGGAAAAGATTATCGACACCGAAGGTCGTGTGGATCGCTTCAAGGCTCGGTTTGCTGCTGCAGAAGCTCGCAAAACAGCCCTCGCAAGCAAGGCTAAAAAAGCTGCAGCTCGCACAACCAAAAAAACAAAGAGCGAATAACTGCAGGCGGATTCGCCTACTCCGGGGGCATAAGTCATGGGTCTTATTAATATCAACCCCGAGGATATACGTGCTGAACTTAACGAGCTTGAGCAATTTTTAAGTACGCCTACTGCGTATAACGATCCTGATTTTGCCAAAAAGACGCGCCGACGCGCCGAGCTCGATACGCTACTCGAAAAGCTTGATGCCCAAGCCACCTTCCGTAAGCAGCTGGCCGAGGCCAAGGAACTCGCAAGTGGCAACGATGAACTTGCTGAGCTAGCCAAATTAGAAATTCCCGAACTCGAGGAGAAGCTCGTCGCGCTCGACGACGAATTGTTCGTGATGCTCACACCCAAAGACCCAAACGATGAAAAGAACAGCATTATCGAAATCCGGGCCGGCGCCGGTGGTGACGAAGCCAGCTTATTTGCTGGTGAACTGCTGCGCATGTACCTACGTTACTGCGAGAGCAATGGGCTCAAAACCGAGCTCATAAGTGAAAGCCCATCTGAGGTAGGCGGCTACAAAGAAGTTATCTTTGAGGTCAAAGGCGACTCACCCTACGCCAAGCTTAAATTTGAAAGTGGCGTCCATCGAGTACAGCGCGTCCCAGCTACTGAAAGCTCCGGGCGCATCCACACAAGCACTGTTACGGTCGCCGTACTGCCTGAAGCCGAAGAAACCGATATCCAGATTAATGCGAATGACCTCAAAGTTGATGTGTATCGAGCAGGCGGCCACGGAGGTCAAAGTGTTAACACTACCGACTCGGCCGTACGCATTACCCACCTGCCTACCGGCATGGTGGTCACCAACCAAGATGAAAAGTCGCAGATAAAGAATAAAGAAAAGGCCATGAGCGTACTGCGGAGCCGCTTGCTACAAATGAAAATTGACGAAGAGCAATCCAAATTAGCCGCTGAACGCCGAAGCCTGATTGGCTCGGGTGACCGATCTGAAAAAATCCGTACCTATAACTTCCCTCAAGATCGCATTACTGATCATCGTATTGGATACTCACGCAGCAATATCCCAGGCGCGCTCGACGGTAACATTACCGACATTATCGAAAAGCTACAGGCGTATGAGCGTGAGCTCGCCGCCCAAGGCATCGAAAATGACCGTTAAAGACTGGTTAGAGGATGCCGCAACCCAGCTCGCAGAGGTAAACATCCCTTCGTCTCGCCTTGATGCTGAGCTTCTACTCGCATATCATCTCAACGTTGACCGCAGCTGGCTCATCGCTCATAGCAGCGACTTACTAGCCCCGGACACTGTGCGCGAACTGCTTTCTCGCCGACTCCGGCATGAGCCTATTGCCTATATTGTGCAGCGAAAAGAGTTTTTTGGACGATCGTTTTATGTCGATGAGCATGTGCTTATCCCCCGCCCCGAAAGCGAGGTGATAGTCTCGTACCTTAAACAGCTACAGCCCCAGGGCCGCCTTGTAGATGTCGGAACCGGCTCTGGCTGTCTTGCCATAAGCATTGCCCTTGAATGCCCTAATTTGTCTGTGAGCGCGGTTGATATTAGCCCTCAGGCACTAGCGGTGGCTACACGTAATGCTAAGGAGCTACATGCCGCCGTCGCCTTTAAGAAAGATTATCTCTTAACCGCAGCAACTCAGCAGGTAGATTACATTGTCGCCAACTTACCTTATGTTGATCGATCGTGGCAACGCTCGCTAGATACAGATTTTGAGCCCCAACTCGCACTTTTTGCCGAAAGTCACGGCCTGGAGCTTATATATAAATTGCTTCCACAAGCCCAGGCGCGGCTTACGGTAAAGGGCTTACTCGTTCTTGAGGCCGATCCACGTCAATTTACCACCTTGCAACAGCAAGCCGCCAGGCAGGGATTTGAGCTTATCCACACTGACGGCTTTATGCAGGTCTATCAGAAGCGCTAGTTTGCCCTATACGCCCCTAGCTTCACTTCAAGATTCATTGTTTTGCCGTCACGCAGCACCTCAAGACGCACTGTCTCGCCAACTGCGTACTGGCCAATCAACAAGGCAAGCCCACCCTGTTCATTAATTGACTCATCGTTAACCTTTAGGATAATATCGCCATCTTTCACGCCGGCACGACCAGCAGGACTGCCCTCTAGCACACTAGGCGCCCCATTTTCACTTTTAACATAGGCACCATTTCTTACACTCAGATCAAAGCGACGCACCACCTCAGGGGTGATCGCCATAAAACGTACACCGAGATACGGGCGCTCCACCTTTCCACTATTGAGTACGCTTTTAATCATGCCTTTAGCAGCAGCTATAGGAATCGCAAAACCAATCCCTTGCCCTCGCTGCGCAACCGCCGTATTAATACCAATGACATCACCTTCTAGATTTACAAGCGGGCCGCCAGAGTTGCCGGGGTTAATCGCTGCATCTGTTTGGTATAGGTCTTCGAGTTGCACGCTTCCGCCTGCAAGCTCATCTTCGGCAATCACCGGCCGGCCAAGGCCAGAGATAATCCCAGCAGTCACGGTGTTCTGATATTGTCCCAGCGCGTTGCCAATCGCGACTACCTTTTGGCCAATCACGGCCTTTTTATCTGAGATTGTCGCGGGAGACAGATTATTCACACCAGCAATCTTTAAGAAAGCGACGTCGTTCAGCGGGTCAACCCCAACTACCTTAACGTCTCGATACGTCGTGCCGTCCGAGAGCACCACTTCAACCTCAGTTGAGGCCTGCGAGACAACATGTTTATTAGTAACTATGTATCCGTCTTTACTAATAATTATCCCCGTGCCTGAGCCGGCTGGCTTTGTAATGACCGACACAACGCTAGGTGAAACCTGTTTCGCCACATCCGCAAACACCTCGCCCTCTTGTAGCACTAGTTGCCGCTTGGTCTCGACAGCGGTTGTGCCAGACTGTAGCTTAACTAAACCACTGTTTATAAAAACCCACGCACCCAAGAAGCTGGCGACGAAGCACAAAAACAAAATAACAAATATTTTTCCTATTGATGAACGCCGTGAATGATCTGGCGTTTTTTGCGAACCCTCTTGCATATCCCCTCCTGTTTTATAACTCTGTTATGTCTAACCCGTTGAACAAAACGAGAATCATCGCCATAACTGCACCCACAAACAATAGCTGCCACTTGAAATCGCTTAGTAGCACCCTACCCTCATTGTGGCGGTACGAGGCGTAGACTCGTTCAGCGAGGTAACTAAAGCCCAAAAGTAGAATAGCAACCTGCGGAATCTTAAAAGCCGATACACTTTCAAGCGGGGCATAGGCAATTGTCCAGTGATATGCCAGCCAACCGATCTCTGCCCCGACAAACCCCCAAATTAGGCTGAGGAGTGTCACGTCTTCTTCGTCGTATGCACTCAATGCATGTCGGGCTGTGCTATATGCTATCAGCCACACACACACCACTACCGCAGACGAAGGCCACAAATAGGCAACACTAAAAAGTGCCGTCAAACTAGCAAACTGGGCAATACCAGCCTGCAACAGCATGGCGTGGCGCTTTGAGCGCGGCTTAAGCACCAGTAGCCAAGCGGCGAATAGCGCTGCAATCACCACCTGGAATAACAACGTACCGGTTGCTTGCCACATTAGTACAACGGCACTTATACCAACAAGAGTATCGACCAAGTTGGTTTGCAAGTTTGCAAACCAAAATCGTGGCCGCACAGCAAACACTCGCCACTTACTCAATAGAACAAAAATAAAGGCTGGAAGCGGTGAATCAAACGCCAGCACAAGCCCAAGTGTCGCACCAGCAAGGGCAAGGTTAAGCACAATGTAGGTTGCTTCGCTAAAAAGCGAACGTCGAGAAGCTGATTTTAATAACTCCATATCTGACAGCTATTATACCACGGCAGGCATAGGTTCACTACGAACTGCTTGGCTTCCCTACGATAATTACAAAGTCAGCCGTTGAGGTGATGCCGGCGGGTAATCCGCTGTTTATAATCTTAACGCCATACAGCTGCTCAAGTTTTTTAGCAGTCCCTGGTTTCTTATCATTCTTTTGATAGATCTGGATCGGCGCGTATTGTCCGGTAGGTGCATTACCGACTGCACCGATCTTGTAGTTCTTGGCTTTGAGCTTGTCGGCCTCTACTTGGGCCGCACCTGGCACGCCCGAACCATTCAGCACGTCCACGCGAGCAGCCTCTTTAATGACTGGGTCATTCGAAAGCTTTAGCTGAACAAATTGATGGATCGCGCTGAAATCGTATAGGCCAAGTAATGGGCGAACAATACTTTGCCCATTTACGTTCCCGGTGGTAAGGAGCGGGTTCTTTTCGTCGTCGAGGCTCAAGGTAGTAATCGCTTTTTGCGGCATGTCACGTGCCACATCAACCAATGTACGGATCTCCTTGGCTTCAAAGTTCGTGCGTACGTTCTTACCGAGCGTATCAAGTAAGCCACTCACCGCTGCTGGGTTAGCCAGCGTTCCGGCACTGGCGGCCTTGTCGCGGAGGGCAATGAGAATCTTCTGCTGATTGCGTTCACGATCAAAGTTACCGCGTTCTAAGCCGTAGCCTCCGGCGCTATTGCGCGCCCGAGCCAGTGCTAAGGCACGCTTACCGTCAAGGTGTGCCGGCCCATTCGGATATTTCACTAGATAACACCTGTAGTTACACTCCCAGTCAAAGTTACGGTCTAAAATCCCCCGTGGATCTTGGCTTTCGATCTTAATATCAATACCGCCCACTGCGTCAACCGCCTCACGGAGCGCTGTATAGTTAACGTGGATGTAATAGTGCATTTCAACACCATAGATATCACCTACCGCCTTCATAAGCTTTTGTGCACCCGCTTTTTCGTTCTTGCCGTCGTTCGACATACACTGGTACAAAGCATTGATTTTACCTTCATATCCGGCAATGCAGGCCTCGCCATATTTCACCCATATATCGCGAGGTACGCTGGTGAGCGCAGCAATTTTGCGATTCTGGTCTATGCTAGCCATCATGATTGAATCAGTAAGATTCGGGCCAGCATCGGCGTGTGCCGGGTCGTCCTCGGATGTGCCAAATATTAATATGTTACTGCGACCATTTTTATCCATTTTGAGCGGCTTGCCCTGCCCAAATAGGTCAAAAATATTACCACTTACAACCTGACTCCCAGCCAGGAATGCTTTAATACCCAAATAGCCCACGATCGCCACGACCAAAACCAGCAGGATTAATAAAAATCGCTTTATTGCCTTTTTACTAGGTGGCCAAAAGCGACGTTTTTTTAATGGTTTCTTTTCGGTATCAAGATCTGCGAGCGATGCATCGAGCTCAGCCTTAGAAATTGCTGGTTTTGCCTCGGGGCGTTTCGGTAGGTTAATGACGGCCGGGTCTTTTGCATCAGGGCTGGAGCGCATAAACCGCTGAGGAATACGCATGTCATCACGCCCAGTAGTTGGTGTGGCGCCCCCCACTGAAGATCGACGACGAAGAGTAAATCCGTCTATTGAATTGGGTTTTCTATTCATAAATAACTCACCTCACTATAGCGAATTTCACCCAAATCGTAAACCTACAAAAGCATAAGTTTTTTATCCAAATCTGTTTGCTGTTTATCTAAACAAGTGTATGCTTAATGGAGTATGGACGCAAAAGAACCCCGACCTTTCTTACGGGATGCACTGGGCATCTTAGGTTTTATCCTACTTGTTGTTGTAGGCGTATTCTTTATAAATGCCTTCATTTTTCGCAGCTTCGGCGTCAATGGGCCTAGCATGGAAACAACTATGTTTACGGGCGATCGCGTTATCGTCAATCGTATTCCGGTCACCTGGGAGAATATTTTTGGTCGTAGCTACATCCCTACCCGCGGTCAGGTAGTAGTATTTAAAAACCCACTACACGAGCCCGGCATGCCCGATGAATTTATTGTTAAGCGTGTTATGGCGTTTGAGAACGAGCGAGTAGTCGTGAAGGATGGTGTTGTCACAGTTTTTAACGCAGCCAATCCCCAAGGATTTCAGCCAGACGACACGATTAAGGGGCCAGGCAGCCCCACCACCGGTGACGTAGATATAGTCGTGCCAAAGGGCGAGCTGTTCGTTATAGGCGATCACCGTACCGGAAACTATTCACTCGATTCCCGCAACGGCCTCAGCACCATTCCCCTCTACGATGTCGTGGGGCCTGTCGGTATGCGCATCTATCCTTTCGACAAAATACGTTTATTCTAGCCCTTATATTATCCAAGCAACTTACTGATTCGCTCGAGATCTGATTCGTCTTTGAAATTAATAATTAGCTGTCCGCCTTTAGCGGTGGTTTTCACCTGTACCGGTGTTTTGAGGCGCTTAGCCAGCAGACGTGTCGTTGGTGTTTCCGTACGCGTAAATTTGACCGCCTGAGCCCTCTTATCTGGCGCGGCTGTACCCTTTTTGTACCCAAGAACATATTGCTCGGCACGACGCACGCTCC
>DASUUR010000048.1:0-4093 GCA_036373975.1 Saccharimonadales bacterium (SeqCode) | reverse complement strand
GTCGCGTAGCGACACCAGCCCCCGCCAGCCAGTACCCCGCGCCACATTAATTGCAATTGTTTCAATAACATCATCAGCATGATGAGCGGTCACTATACGCGCTTGGTATTTTTTAGCAATCGACCGTAAAAAGCTATAGCGAGCCGTGCGTGCGGCTTCTTCGCTCGCTCCTGGGCCAAGAGTAGCCTGCCCTAGCTCAAACGGCAGAGAATATCGCTGAGCGGCCGCTCGTACAAACTCCGCATCCTCTGTGCTATCTTGACGAATACCATGATCAAAGTGAGCAACGATCAACTCTAGCCCAGCTTGTCCGGCCAACATATCTAGCAGCACTATCGAATCAACCCCACCAGAGACGGCAACAACATACGTACCGCTTGCAAGGTGTGTCTTTGTCATAAATATCCGGCCCCTAGGCGCTTACAGTGACCCCGCGCCAGAACGCCACATAATTCGCAAAGTCTTTCCCAACACGAGCAACCGAGCCCTCTTTAGGCTCTGCATAATACCAGGCCGCATCTTGATTACGCTGTCCATCAACCACAATTGTGTAATACGAGGCATGGCCCTTCCAGTGGCATTCAGTATGGTGATCACTTTCTTCGAAGAACTCCTTATGAAGCGCGGTGGGCGGGAAGTACCAATTGCCCTCAATTTGAATGAGCGACTCCCTCGGTGCTTCGGCCAATACTTTTCCTTGCCACTCAGCTCGCATAATTTGTCTCCATTAGTTACCGATAGTATAACAGGAATTACAAGACACGTTGTTGACAGGTAGCACACAGCCCCTGCAGCTCTAGTTGATGTGACTGTAATACAAATCCACTATCCCTTGCTATCTGCTTGATACGTTCCTCAATCTCCGGCTGCTCTTTGACGGCAACAATTTTACCGCAGCCGAGGCAGTTTATATGGTGGTGATGCTCAAGAAACACTTCGCTGAGCTCAATTTTGTATTTCCATCCTATGGTAATCCGCTGTGCGATACCTAGCTTTTCAAATAGCTCCACTGCACGATATATGCTCACTCTATCCACCGTACCGTTTGCTGCTCTAATTAGTTGGCGCATGGTTTGCGGCTCTTTGCGTAGCAGTAAGGCAAAGACGGCCTTGCGCGCCGAAGTTACACTGTAGTTGTTTTCGCGCAGCACCTTAGTTAATAGCGCCTCAGGATCTTTTCTCATAGCAAAATCGTATCATAAATTGCAACTTATTTGCAAAAAACAAAAGCCTTGGCTTAACTTAGCGATGATTAAAGGACGCATATGGAAACACATCATTTAGAACATCATAGCCACCATGAACATTGTGGGCACGGCCATAAACACGGCTTCATAAAACGCAAGCTTGAGTCGGCCGAGCAATCATTGGCGCAAAAGGACAAAAAGACGTTTACGAGAAGATTTGCCGCAGCGGCCCTTCGGGGCAGCTCGTTGTTAATGTGCCCAGGCGACGACATCCTCACCGTGGGCGCAGGCGTTGTAGAGTCGATAATTGGCGACGTGGGTCAGGATCATAAACAGCACACCGAAGCTACGGCTATTTTGCCCGGACAAACACGATTTGATTTTGGACGAAACGTGGTCTACCTGCGTAAGCCCGCAGTCGATACCGTAGCCCCACCCCGCCCTGCATCCGCTGCTGCAAAGCCGGCTAGCAGCGCCCGGGAACGGCTTAGTACAACTCTGGAAACCATCAAAAAACGTACGAAGCTCGCCCTGCTTGGAGGCCTAGGGCTAGCCATGGCAGCGGGGCTATTAGGGCCAGCCGCACAGCAAGAAGCCACAGAAGAGGCGCCGCGTACCCCACCCGCCTCAGCACCTGAGGTACCTCAAGATCCACCGGAAATTACCGAATACGCCGAAGTTGCCCCCGGCGACTCCCAGTGGAGTATCGCCGCTCAAAGGACAAGCTCAATCGCCCCAGGCAGCATACTCGCAGTAACCAATGCCGTACATAAACTTACGGTGCATTATAACGAGTCGGCTCACCCAAATCCCCACCTCATATATGCCGGCGAACAGCTCCGCACACCTAGCAGCTCTGCGATTCAGCGCATCCACCAGGCAACGACGATGCCCCATCAAGATCCGGAGCTTGCCACGGCAATCACCCAGCTTACCCATTTAGCTGAACATCAAGCCGAGGAAAGCCGCACGGTGACCATACGAATTGATGGCTTGCTTAAGTAATTACTCCTCGTGGTGATCGGAATGGTGTTCGCCTTCAACAGCCGCTTCGTGTGGTGCCTCAATAACACCATGCAACGAGGTTGTAAGCGTACTTACTAATACCATGCCCACTACAAACATTATCGTGCGCAAACCGGCGAAACGTTCGCCTTCCGCCCTATGCAGGCTCGGTAAAATATCGCCCACGACGATATAAATAAAGAAGCCCGCCACAATACCCAGTACCGCACCTAAGGAGATATCGGCTAGCTGCCCCAGCTGGAAGAACACAACTGCCGCAATAGCTGTTACGAGTGAGCTTAAAATATTAAGCTTGATCACATCTTTCCGCCGCACGCCCTTGCTCAGCAATAGGCCAAAGTCACCAATCTCCTGTGGTATCTCGTGCGCAGCCACTACCAAGGTGGTGAGGATACCCGTTGGTACATCAATTAGGAACGCCGCCGCGATTGCGATACCGTCTATGAAATTATGAAGCGAATCGCCTACAACGATCAGGGGTACGGTCGCATCAATAGTCTTCTTGTTTGAGCGGCGATGCAGCCAGTGGATACCCCGTTCTAGCAAGAAAAACGCCACAATACCAAGCATTGTCCAGGACAGCGCAACAGTCCCCTCATTCTTATGCACTGCTTCGGCGAGTACATCCATAAAGGCCGCCGCAAGCAGCGCACCACCAGCAAACGGCACTACATATCCCAGTAATTTCTCCGTTCGTTTGCTCGCGATCAGCAAGAGGCCGCCGCTCAGCGAGACAAAGCCCCCCACCAGGGAGAAAATCGCAACCATAACTACATCAGACACAACATATTCCTTATTTACATTACTCACGCATACTAGAGGGGGGAATTGGTTATTGCAAATTGATTGCAATAACTTCCATAAAGTGCAACATCTTGCAGGCTCTGTTATTATGAGCTATATAAAAAAGGCGGGCACTCTATGCAAAACGATATCTATCAACCAACCGTAAGCGAGCAACCACCTAAGCGGCGGCGCGGCATATTGGTCGCCCTGATCCTGTTGATTCTGCTTATCGGTGTGGGCGTTGTGTTATTCTTCATGAATAATAAACCTTCCAACACAGAACAAACACCCCAGGCCCATACACCAAGCGCACCTGCCCTACAAAAAACTCGTGCAGTGTATGCCGAACTTACCGGTAAGGTAAGCTCAACCGAGCGTGAGTACCCAGTATTTACCCTGTGGCTACAAGATGAAGGCAAGGCTCGAGTAAATGTTGGCAAGTTTGGCGGCAACAACGACTACGTGTATATGTTTGAATCTCAGCTTAGCCGCAAGGGTGACCGAGCGTTTATAAAGCACGACAAAAAGGTTGAAGCCGTCGAGCTTGACACTAAAAAAACAACAGCGCTACTGCAAGCAGCGCCAGGCTTTACCATTATTAACATGTTGCAAAGCACAGACGGCACCAAGCTATACGTTAGCTCAGCCGATAAAATGAATGCTTCGCCCACCACCAAGAGTTCGATCGATGAGATAACCATTGCGACTGGCGCCAAAAAGAACCTGTATAGCGGCACCACACCGAGTGCAATCCGCTTGCATGCCGAGCGCTCGGACAATAAATTGGTTGCCGAAGTGATTACCTATAGCGAGTTTGCAAAATGGACAGTACTAGATATCGCCACAAAGACGTTCAGCAAAGAAGAGTCGGCCGCATCCTTTGCGACAAGTCGTGATGGCTCAGTGATCGCCACCCCTGTCGACCTTAAGTCTGACCCTTGCAATGCCCTGAACGGTCAATCGCCTACCAACGTGCAACTCATTAATCCTGTCACTAAAAACTTAGGCCAAAAAATCACAGTGGGCGAAAGTGTCTGGGTGGCCGCCATAAGTGCCGACGGCAAGAAATTGCTGCTACAAACATACCCGTTAAG
>DASUUR010000047.1:0-4554 GCA_036373975.1 Saccharimonadales bacterium (SeqCode) | reverse complement strand
CTTCCTACGATAAAGCTGCGCTAGCAGATACAATCTTTGACGAATAAGGATTGAAGACGATGCAGAATATAATCTATAAATTCCCGGATAGCACCGAGAACGATCGTATATTCTTTAAATCCCTTTCAGATTTACTCTTGGAGCTACCAAACGCTCAACTCCAAGAAGACAAAAGTATTGAAGTTGCAGCATTACAGCCAGTAGATGCACTTCCGCAAACAATCTTTGCTCAGTCAGATATTCCATTTCCACAAATACACTTTGATGAAGCCCCAGAGCTATCGCTCAATCTGGGCAATCTACGGATTAACCCTGAAAACAATGATTACGAGATAGAAGGCGGTGGCTTCTCGCAAATCCTAACCCAATACGATCCGCTCGGAGCCTACTACGAGCTTCATGCTGCCTCTTACACTATCTACCGGTTGGACATTAAGGAGCTTGTGGCCAGGCTAAAAGGTCATATTGTACGCATCGACCACACTGGCTTGAGTTTGCCCTCTACTCTTGTATCGCGTGAAACATGGGAGCGGTTCACAGACAAAATAGCTAAGCAAAGCAATCTCTACAAATACCCAACTGGCGAAGACTGGCCATTTATTCTACCCGCCACAGCAGAAGAGCGCAAGACGGGTATAACGCAGTTTCCAGTTGGTCGTGAGCCAAAGTTTGAACTCGTGTACGATAATTATTCGCCAGTCCCCACTATTCAAATAGATATCGAAACAAACTTTACGCGCTCACAAGTTGAAAAGCTATTTCCCAACCCCTACGGTGTAAGTTTTCCTGATCTAGCCGATTATTTCCGCACGGTCTATGTGCGGCATGATTGGCTCGGCCTCGACATCCGTTTCGATATACGCTTTAAGAATGATGAACCGGATGGCGACTGGGAGACGGGTAAATGGCTGGTTACTGAAGGTGGCCGAATATGAGTAAACCTGTAATTATTGATGTCCATCTCCCGGAATACCAAGTCACCACAAAGCCTGACTACAAGGCCGTTGCGGCACAGTCGATAATAGACGTCGTTAGGCCTTAGATGTCAAATAACCAGAGCTCAATTTTATCTTTGCTGGTGTTGCGAACGAAGTCGGTAAAGGCTGAAGTGTGCAGTGAGTTAAATGGCTGATTGCGCTGCCAGTATGACCAGTTTGTTTCTTCGGTCTCTTCACTCTTGTCTTGGGCAAAGATATTGACCGCAACGCTGTATCCTTGCTGCTGAAGCAGTTGAGCTTGCGCCTGCACGGTTAACAGGATCTCTTTGCGTTGTGATGGATTAACTGAGCGAATTTTATCGGGGTCTAGTGTGTACTTGCTCGAGAATGTACCGGTGTTGAACCAGAGCTTTTTGGTGCCGAGCGCATCGGCCATCTCTGTCAGCAATGGAGGGTTTAGGAACTCAGCGGCATTAAATATAACACCGTTTCCACCTTGGCGTGAGATCCATGGGAATCCCTGGATCCCCGCGTAATCAATCAGCCCTTGGGGGATGCCCTTGACGTATGGTAGCAAGCTGTTGTAGTCTCCGCTCTCCCAGTCAACATCGGTCATTTCGTAGGTTGCCGAGTTAAGCAACACACTGGTGGTTATATTGGGGAAATGCTGCTGGGCGGCCTTGATGTACTTCGTCACGGCCGGGCCAAATAGCTCTGGTTTGTTGTTTTTCCAATAAGGTAGGTTTGCTTCGGGGAAAGGGTTCCACACGCCGAGCATCTTGTCGGTAAGTCCCTCTTGTTTTAGCTGCGCAAAGTATTCGCTTACGGCACTAGAGTATGTGCCATTTGCAAACTGCGCAAAGTCAAGTAACGTGCCTTGCTTGTCGCTTGGCTCGGCAATAACAATTGGCCGCACCCCAAAGGTGGCAAATTCCTTTAATATCTTCGCGTCCTGCTTGGCGTAAGCAATGCCCTCGGTTGGGGTTTTAGGCATCGACATGAACACCATAAGACTGTTGGTGACAAATGAATGACAGGCTTCTTGGTATACGGAAAGAGTGCGCAGCGAAGACAAAGACGCACCGTGGAGAGTCTTTAGGGGCGCCTTCTCCTGGCACTTTTCAGTGGTAATCGTGGTTGTTTTTTGCTGAGTGGTAAAGATGCTCGCGACTGAGCTAAACAGTGAATTGCCAGTCATAAACTCGTAGACGGTACTCGCCGAGAACAGCATAAGCCCAAAAAACGCCAGATTTATAAACACTAGATGACGTTTTTTCATGAATCAATCCCCTCTCGTTTCCATTTTTGCCATTCCAGTGAATCACCGCGTATCACCATATGGAAACTGCGCAGCAAGGCATGGAACTCGATCCAAACGACAATGTAGAACAGCGGCCAGGTAAATGGCCAGAGCATTATTAGGCGTAATCTCTCGGTAAGTGATAGCGAGTTGCCGAATAAGGCAACAACCAGATATGAGATCCCTACAAACAGCATGCTTAGTGCAAGTGAGACGTATTCGCCCGAAATAATGCTGTATGTAACGAGCAGTGTAACACCAATTGGCTCAAGCAAGAGCTGCACTTCAGAAAAGAGTGCAAACGGTAAGATAAACCAGCTTAGGGGCTTGTTGTGGCGTCGCTCCCATGAAAAGAACATGCGACGGTAGTGAATAAAGGTGTCAAAGCGGCCTTTCTTCCACCGTAGGCGTTGTGTAATGAGCCCCAAGTAGGTTGATGCGCCTTCGGTGTAGCAAATAACATCCTCGGCATAGACGGAGTGCAGACCGTGGAACTTTGTACGCATAGATAACTCAATATCTTCGGTTTTATTCTTTTCGTCGAAAGGACCGAAATAGTCAAAAGTTGCCTCTCTGCGGAAAGCCGCACATGCGCCGCCGTAGATATATTCCGCGCCCATTGCGCAGTGCGCACGCTTAAAGTAAAAGCCAAATAGATATTCTAGTTGCTGCATATAGCCAATAAGTCGGCCATGTACGTTAGCAACTCGCACCTGCCCGACTGCAGCTGCAACCTTCTTGTCGCGGAAGTGCTCGACTAGCTTACTGATAGCGTCGGGGGCCAGTGCCGAGTCGGCGTCGATGGTTAAAATAATTTCGCCTTTGCTGTGGGTAATGCCGTGGTTTAGCGCCGCACCTTTACCGCCATTTTTTAGGTAGTGCTGCTTGATTGTGCGCTGCATCTTTTTGAGCTTGGGGCTGCATTCATCAATAAACGCATCAACAATCTCACGGGTTTTATCGGTTGAGCCATCATTAACTACTACGAGCTCAATATTTTGATAATCATTGGCCAAGATTGAGCGGAGAGTTTTCAGTACTCCTACCTCTTCATTCCAGGCTGGCACAATGACACTTACCTTTGGCTTGTATTCTGGCACGACACCATATTTATTTTTCTCGCGGCGTAGCAGTCGGTACCGGCTAAAGGTGCGGCGTACCGAAAAGATGGCCGCAAATACCAAGAAGGCAAAATACTTCACGACCATTATGGTGGCCAGGAATATAGTTATATTTCTAAATAGGATAAAAATATCTTCGTTACTCATTACTCGATTCCTTGTACTGATAAAAGCGTTGCTTCAACCGTCATTACTACTTTTGCGGCATCATCTACGCAGCCAATAATCAGCTTACCCGAGGCTCCGTTGTCTGACGCTATATATGGCTGAGTTTCAGGGTTGACGGTTGCGTTGGTGACTTTATAGAGATAGCGCCAGTTGTGATCGGTATCGATAAAGATATTGCTTCCCTCTGCTGGTAGGTTATTTTGGGTGAACGTTTGCAGGTTGGCTCGGCAATACAACAGGGCAACTCCAATGTTGCCAGATCGTGGGGGCGCAGGGATAAGTAGGTGGAATGTGTTAGCACGTGCAAGCCATTGGCCGCCATCTTGTAACGGCTGTGTGATATCAAGCCGGGCCGAGCGACCTGGGAGTTTGATGGTCTTTGGCTTACCGTATGTCCCGTAGCTCTTATCGGTATGATTGGCCGCACCTTCAAGGTCATAGATGCCCGAGAATGGACGTAAATCGACGGTATCCACGGTGTGTACTAAGGGCAATGATTTATTGTAAACAGATTCGTAGCCCGACATCAGCAGGAAAACACTGATAAATCCGCAAGCAGAGAATGCTGCTATGCGTAGTACCGAGCTAAAGAAAGCCGCGATCTTCCGTTTCATTACTTCGCGTCTTTCCTAAAGAGCGCTCGCGTGCGCCAGTTGATAAACGCTGTTATAAGCTTGCTAAGGATATTAACAATTAGGACGGTCGCTAAAAAAACCAGGTACAAATACCACAGTAGAAGGAATGGACTGCTATTTGGTTCTAGTAATTGCATAATAACGCCTAACTTATAGTAGCCTGAAAGAGGCATGCTTTAAAGTTATATGTATTTTACAACATTATTGACTTTACAGCAAGGGTATAATTCTATCTTTAAAATATTATTAAATTTATTGCCCACCGCTCCTGCCGCATCGACAGGAGCGGTGGCTTACTATTTTGTAGCCTAGACAGTCGCGTAGTGAACCCTTTTGGTCTAGCTACGGCGAGCTGGCCTGCTGGTCATTCTCGAGGAGTGTCTTGTAGGCAA
>DASUUR010000046.1:0-19157 GCA_036373975.1 Saccharimonadales bacterium (SeqCode) | reverse complement strand
TAAAGAAAATCACCCCTTGCACAAAGTTAAAGTGCAACAATGAAAGCACCGCAACCACAGCACCGAACGAAACAACAAACATTAAGCCATACAAAATGGTAAGCGGCATCGACGACTCGACTCGTTTAAGAGGCGTAATATGCCATTTCGCATTTTGCGTCTCGTACAATATTCCGTCAACATAATCTCGAATTGCTACATAGTTCGGCCGTCCAGGCATTTTGAGGCTCATGCGTAACAAGGCCATATAGACGGGCGGAAAGAGAATGTTAACCGCAAGTGGCAACCATACAACTGTGCCGGTAAGGAAAATGTCATAGGGCACTTCGATAGCAAGCCCAATAATGACCTTTGTAATAAACAGGAAGATGATACTTTTTATCACTCCTCGGTTTAGCTTATCGGCCGTTCTTTTGTGCTCAACCTCCACTTGCGCAGAGAAAGCACTCAGGAACTTCTCACGGTCAAGCATCAGATCCTCAAACGCTATACCGTCCGCCAACATACTGCGCATTACTCGAAATGGCGCACCATATTTACTCACCGCGCGGGTAAGGCGATTGGTCGTCTCGTTGGTATACAGCTTATCGATACGTTGGTTTGCCTCGATATACTCAGGAACCGAAGCAATAGTTAGGCGATATAATTGCAGCATGTCACGGCGAACGTTCGCTACGTCAGATCGTAGCAGGGCGCGATGCGTCGCGATATACAGTGAGGCGTCGTAATGATCAAACGACTCCTTCTTGGCATCTTCAGCGAATAGTTCTTTAAAATGACGATACGCAAAATGGATAAACACATCTTGGCGCGAACGCTCAGCATTGTGCAAGCCCTCAAGCTCCACACACAAGATATCAAGCGTCCAATTAATCGCTCTCTCCTGTGCTACACCCGCAGCTCTTAATGTCAGGAAGCCTGCAAAGCTTTTGGCGATTGCTGTATCAATTAAGCGAATTTTATCAACAGCTATAGTGTCATTCTGAAGATAGCCGGCCTGCGTAAGCTCTACGATTAGCTCCTCGGCCAGTGCCTTTGGCGGATTTTTAGAGAAGAAGGATATATTTCGCTTCAGAAAGCGCCGAATAGCTTGCTGCAACAGCAGATGCTCTTCGGTATTAGCAGCTGCATTGCGAAGTTGTTCATAGGCCGCCGAGATTGCCTGGCCTATACCGGCAACATGAATTTTGCGGGAACCATCAAAAGCATGCGATAGCAGGTCTTCCTGAGCTCGAGCGTCACGCAATTGCTCGCGTAATGCCGCTCCTTCGGTGGTAAGTGGAATATTTGATGTCGTCATAGTAACTAAAAGGCCATATTAGGAGGCCTACTCAAGCACAGAGTATAGTCGAAGCTGGGCATAAGCGCAATGAAAAACAGGGTGGCCAGGCGAAAGGCCCGGCCACCCAGTGTGGAAGCCCGAGGGCTACGCAGGGTCGGTGAACCAGATGAAGCGATCCTTCGTACCCTTCGGCTCGACCTCGACCCTCCAACCCTTGGCCCGCTGGCGAACCGCGACAGTGTTGATGCGGTCCTCGCTCACCAGCTCGGGAATCCCGACCCCAATCTCGGCCTCCGGGTCACTGGGAGCGTTCTCCGGATCCAGATGCCAGTCGACGTCAGCCTCGAAGTCGGTAGCCCTGCGCTGCTGCTTCACCTTGGATGCTGCGCGGAATGCTGCACGATCGCCCATTGCCTTTCTCCTCACTCAAGTTTGTCACCTTTACCTATCCTGGCATGCTTTATCCAGGCCTAAGCTAACGTGAAGCGTAGTGAAAAGGGATGGCCAGGCGAAAGGCCCGGCCATCCGGTGTAGAAGACCCCGAGCGCTACTTCCTGCCGCTCTTCCTCTTGCCCTTGTCGGACTTCTTGGGGTCGGTGAAGGAGATGTAGCGGCGCGGGCTGGTGCCCTCAGGGTCGACCTCGACCTTCCACCCCTTGGCCCGTACTTGGTCTTCACAGCCTTGATGCGAGCCTTGCTGACGCCCGTGACGATCTCGACGGAGAGCGGGTGGTCGAGGCTGTCATGCTGGGCGTTCTCGGGGTCCAGCACCTCCTTGACGTCCGCCTCGAAGGTGCTCGCGTTCCGCGTCTGGGCCGAACGGACAGCCTTCTTGAATCCCTTGAGAGACATCTGCAACTCCTCACTCGAGTTTGTCACTTCCTACAACACATTACACAACATTATGCAATTAGTCTAGTGCTTTAAAACCATAAGTATTATCCAATAAAGTTGTAATAATTGCATAAAAGCGCTAGAGTTTATTGACATATATAGCTTCTTATGATAAAGTTATGTGAGTATAAAAGCGAGGAAAGGTACTAGGGATGAATAAAGTTCGTACATTGGTAAACCACATCCGTTTCGCGGCAAGTAACAAGACACTCGTTGTTGGTGCTTTCGTGCTGGTGAGCGGCGGGCTCTTGGCCCTTAATGTTGCTGGCGCAAACCAGGCAGACGCTGCAAAGTGTAACCCGTCAAACGACGTTATTAACTGTGGCGTATCATCGGCAGCAGATTTTGCAAGCAAATACCAAGCTAACAGCGCTGGCGATCTTCAGAGCATCTACGCTAATTACGGCCTTAGCCCTGAAGAAATTGCACGTTTTGGCGCAACCGCTAAAATGGGTACCGCCTACAAAGACGGTCGCATCGAAGTAGACGGTAAAACCGTTGCGACAGGCGCAGCAAGTCTTGGTCGCTCAACTCTTGGCGGCTTAAACAACACCCCTGTCAATATTGGCGGTAAAACCTACCACACTAGCGCAAACAGCCGTAACTTTGGTAGCAACTCGATCCCAGCGATCGTTATGATGAACCCTGACACGCACGAAATGGAATTTGCAGTGCTTACCGTATGTGGCAACCCTACCTGGGGTAACAGCCCTAAGTACAAGTGTGACACCTTGCAAAAAGAGCAGGTAAACCGCACCACTTACAAGTTCAGCACTAATGCACTTGCCGCAAACGGCGCAACCGTTAGTAAAGTCGTCTACGAATTTGGTGACGGCACAACCGAAACTCGCACAAACCCTAGCGAAGCCGTAACACACACATACGCTCAACCTGGTAACTACAACGCAAAAGTAACTGTATACTTTAACGTTAATGGCCGTGAAGAAAGCGACACCCGCAAGAGCTGTGAAACTCCTGTAGAAGTAAAAGCAGAGCCAAGCTTTGAATGTAGCGCTTTAACCGCTAAGCAAATCTCTCGTAACGAGTACGAATTTACTGCTCACACTAAGGCTGACGGCGGCGCAACACTCGTAAGCGCATCGTTCAACTACGGCGATGGCAAGAGTGATAGCGATGTACAGCCAAGCGCTGACGATGCAACAAAAGTTGTTGCTACGCATACATATGCTAAAGAAGGCAACTACACCATCACCGCAAACGTCAAGTTCAATAGTGAAGGTCAAGTCACAAGCAAAGACTGTGAAGTTAAGATCTCAGTCAGCCCAGAAGCTTGCCCGCTAAACCCATCGCTTCCTAAGGGTCACCCTGATTGCGAACCTTGCCCATACAACAAGGAACTGCCAAAAGGTCACCCCGACTGTGAGAAGAAGCCAGTGCCACCTGTTGAAATCCCTAAGACCGGTCCTGCTGACTTCCTCGGTGGTGCACTCGGTATCGGTAGCCTTGCCGCTGCAGGCTCGTACTACGTACGCTCACGCCGAAACCTCGTTGACCGATTACTTAATCGCTAAGTAAGCCCGGGACAATAAAAATACGCCGCAGATATAGCGGCGTATTTTTATGCGCTAAAAACTATTTGCGCGGAGGCAACGGCAAGAACTTACTCGTCGTTGATGCGTACTGTTTAAAGCCCGGGTTCTGCTGCATTTTCTTTTCGAGCAGGGGAATACCTGAGACTTTAAGGATCAATAAGGTAATAGTGATCGGTCCAATAACGGCCAGCCATGTCCAACCGCCAACCAGTGCCATTAAGAATATTCCCCACCACTGCGTGACTTCACCAAAGTAGTTAGGGTGACGAGTATAGCGCCATAGACCACTCGTCATCAGCTTGCCTTTGTTGGCGGGGTTCTTAATAAATTGACTTAGCTGGTAGTCACCAACTGCCTCAAAAAAGAATCCTAGAGCCCACACTGCTAAGCCAACGCCGTGCCACCACATAAAGCCACCCGGATACTGGTTAGCAAAAGCGACTGGTAGGGCAATGAGCAACAGTAAGAAGCCCTGGGCCAAGAACACCTTAACATAGGCATATAAGTAAGGATGGCTGCCCCATTGTTTGCGCATATCTTGGTAGCGCGTATCTTCGGGTTTCTTCGCATTGCGACGATATATGTGATACGCCAAGCGAAGTGCCCATATGGTAACGAGCAGGTTAATGATAGCTGCCCGGATATCGTTCTGTGGCGCCACTAAAAAGGCGAGCCAAGCCACGACGGCGAAGCCAAGGCCCCACGCAATATCGGCAACATCGTTACGGCCAACCACGCGCGCCACAGCAAACCAAGCCGTCATGTAAACCCATACGCCAGCCGCTAAGACAGCAAGTAACTTAAGCATTGAAGAAGTGGCCCCATATTGCGTACGTTACCAAGCAGGTGACGCCACTCACAATGGCGCCCCAGGCCATGTCGATAATCACAATCTTAACTGGCCAATTTTTGAGGGTGGCGAGATTGGTTAGATCGTAGGTTCCGTACGCCACAAGACCCCAGAAGCCGCCAGCAAAAAGCGCATACTGCCAATTGCCACTAGTAACGGCAGGTAGTATTACGAAGAACACGAGCGCCAGCACATACAGTATGTAGAATATGCTGGCAGCTACGGTGTTTGGCTTTTGAAGTAACAGTGGTCCTAATTCCTTCTTATAAAGATTTTTGGCCAGAACACCGAGCCATAACATATCTATAACAAGAAATGTCACACCAGCTATTAAGACGAGTTGCAGAAACTGCATAACTAGTTACCCAGCTTAAGTTGTAGTTGGTTTATAGCTGCCTGAAAGTCGGCATCAGCAGAAGCAAATTGCTCTGCGCTTGGCGTAATATAGTTAGCCACAAAGAGTTTAGAGCCAAGGCGCACGCTTGAATTAACTGCGTAGTACACGCGCTGGCTGCCTTCACCGGCGTAGGTTGCGGTGCGCTTAAGGCTAGCGAGTATTGCGGTGCGGTCATCGGTTGTTTTGATTGTAATAGTTGGTGGGGTGCCGATAGTAGCAAAGGTAAGTGTGCCGCCCCTTGCAACCGTTTGCTCCTTTTGGAATTCGTCACGTTGCTTCATAATATCTGCGACATTAGCGTTTTCAAGGCCATTTTTTAGCTCATACACAAAGAAGGTAGTCGTAAAGGCTGTGTTCTCACCCTGCTTTTTCTCGAGCTTGAAATCTTGGAGTGGCACAAGCGTACCAGATTTGAGCTTTTCAGTTCGTGCCTCCTGACGATCAGCGGTGTAGACATTGATTGCATCTTCCGAGAGCGTGTACTGCATCTTAGCCTTCGTAAGATCGGTAATAGTCATATCTGCAGTCTTAACAGTGCTAAAATCTGGGGCAGTTTTGTCGGTGCCATCAGTAACTGGTGCTTTTTGGCCAGGGCCGTTCTGGCTGTTGCTATATATAAAGTATCCCGCTATAGCTGCAACAAGCAGCACAACAACACCAATTGCAATAAGGGCCGTATGCTTCTTTTGTTCGGGTGCCGGCTCTTGAACAGGCTGGAATTGTGGATCGTTAGGGGAGTTTGGATACATGATTTTCCTTTTCTTTTTAGGTATAGTAGGTACTATTATGAACATACTGGCCAGCAAATCAAAGATGCTTTTGCTTAAAGGTATTTTAATTGGGGTAGCTGCCGTACTTATTGTGGTGCTCGGCGTGTACTTGGTGCGGATTATTGGCGAGAAGCCAGCCTTGGTGGTCTCGCACAGTACTCCACCAGCCGCGCCAAAGTCGAAGCCGAAGCTCGCCAACGGCAAGACAACCCTGTTCCCGCACTCGCGGCTTGTTGCGCTATATGGCACCCCTGACGCACCGGCCTTGGGCGTGCTCGGCGAACACTCATTTGGCCCTGCCGCCGCACGCATCAAGAAGCTAGCCAGCGAATATCAGCGCCACACGAAGCAGCACATGTACCCGGCCATGGAGATTATTGCCACGGTTGCAGCAGCCGAACCCACGGCTAACAATGACTATTCCCGCGAGGTTGACTTTACAAAACTCGAAGCCTGGATACGCGCTGCTGAAAAGCAAGGGATTTATATTGTACTCGATCTGCAACCCGGCAGAAGCAGCTTTGTAACGCAGGCCAAACAACTTGAGAAACTGCTGACATATCCGCATGTTGGCTTGGCGCTCGACCCTGAATGGCGCTTAAGTCGTACCCAAGTGCACCTGGAACAAATCGGCAGTGTTACGGCCGCAGAAGTTAACGCGACGGCAACTTGGCTGGCGCGCTTAGTCCGAAAGCATCAGCTGCCACAAAAGTTATTCCTGCTGCACCAATTCCGTAATTCAATGATTCAAGATCGAACAACATTAAAGATCCCGCCAGAGCTAGCGGCTGTCATTCAGATGGACGGCCACGGTGCGCAATTCACTAAGCTCGATACCTGGCGAGCAACACAAACCGACCTGCCGAGTACTCTACGGCTCGGATGGAAGAATTTTTACAACGAAGATTTACCGATGCTCACACCAGCTCAAACACTCAAAATTACCCCTGTTCCGTGGTTCGTCTCGTACCAGTAGTTGACCAATCCGCAACACCAGGGCGGGTTGTCGGGGCAAGGTGGGTTTGCTAGGCTAAAAGGTGTGAGACTACGTGGGATTATCACAGCACTGCATAAAAGCGATTTTATGCGGCACAATGCCGTATTCTTCTTAGGATCTCTTGCTGTCAGCGTACTTAACTACTTATATTACCCGGTGCTGAGCCGCATGCTCAATCTTGAAGAGTATGGCGAAGCACAAATTCTGATATCTCTATTTCTGCAATTAACCATCTTTTTAACTGTTCTGAGTCAGGTATCGATCAATATTGTTGCGAATTCCAAGAGCGACAAGCAACAGATCTCGCTGCTATTAGAACTAGAAAAATTTGCCTTCATTATTAGCATTGCAGTGCTTATTATCGGTTCAATGCTCAGCCCCGTCTTTAAAGATGTGCTCAACTTCACCGATGCTTTGCCGTTTATCGTATTGCTGATCGCTCTGGTGTGTACGGTGCCGTTGACCTTCCGGAGCGCTTATTTACGCGGGCATAAAGCATTCACCTCTGTGTCTGTTGCGAATATTGTCGGTTCTGCCGGCAAAATTTTGGTATCGGCACTATTGGTCGCAATCGGTTTAAGCACGCCGGGTGCAATCGGCGGCATTATCGCCGCTCAGTTGCTCGCCTTTATGTACGCGGCGCACAAGGCTAAGGCTATTGGCTTTGTACGGCCGTCTATGCGAAGTTACTTTAAACCGCCGAATCTTACAATGCTCCTCCCTGAGCTCAAATACGGCGGACTAGTGCTTATTGCATCGCTTGGCGTGCTGCTGCTATCGAGCATTGACATGCTATTTGTAAAATATTATTTTGATGCCGAAACAGCCGGTGGATATGCCGGCGTTGCGACAGTGGCTAAAATTCTGTTCTTCTTAACGGCCTCTGTTGCACAAGTTATGCTATCATCCGTTAAGTTGGCTTCACCACAAAAGCAAAACCGCCAGTTACTCATAAAGTCCGGTGTACTGGTGGCGGGCTTGGGCGGTATCACATTGCTACTATTCGTGCTATTCCCTAAGTTTTTCGTGACAACGCTGATGGGTGACCACTTTGCAGACTATGCCTACCTGCTGCCTACACTCAGCATCGCGCTATTTGTTATTTCTATCCTGAATCTTATCGTTCTGTATTTTATGGCCCTGCGCCGCTATATTGTTGGCGCGTTAGTTACTGCCGGAGTGGGCCTCACTTTTTCTCTTCTTCTTTCTATGCATAGTAGCCTGACTGATATTGTGAACGGATTGCTACTAGGCAGCGTGGGTATGCTCACACTGATAATCGCATGGCAAATTATCGATAAAACTATAAGGAGTAGATATGCCTAAGCTTATCTCTGTCATCGTGCCGGCACACAATGAGGCAAAAAATATGCCTCTCTTGCATACGGCACTTCAAGAAGTCTCAGATAAAATTGCCTACAATTTTGAATTTATTTTTGTAGACGATGGGAGCCGTGACGATACTGTTGCAGTGCTAAAAAAGTTACAAAAACAAGATAAAAGAATACAGGTTATTGAATTTGCCCGGAATTTTGGCAAAGAAGCAGCGACATCTGCCGGATTACACGCCAGCAAGGGCGATGCCGTTGTTATTATGGATGCCGACCTGCAGCACCCACCAAGCCTGCTGCCAAAATTTATTGAGCGCTGGGAGGCCGGGGGCGAAGTTGTTGTTGGCGTGCGTCGCTATAGCAAAAAGGAAAGTGCCTTTAAAAAGATGATGTCTGGCTGGTTCTATAGGATTATGCAGCAGATTGCCCACACGCATATCACACCGCACGCAACCGACTTTCGGCTACTCGATAGGGCAGTGGTTGACGAGTTTAACGCTCTTACTGAACGCAACCGTATGACGCGCGGACTGATTGACTGGCTTGGTTTTAGGCGTGCCTACATCCACTTTGAGGCACCGACTCGTATCCACGGCGAAGTAGCATACACCTTTACTAAACTTGTAGGGTTGGCGTTTAACAGCTTCACTGCGTATAGCATGTTGCCGCTGCGGCTGGCTGGCTATATTGGCGTGTTGATTTTGTCGATTGCGACCCCGGTTGGGTTATTTATCGTGATTGAGAAGTACATTCTTAATGATCCGTGGGGCTTCAACTTCAGCGGCCCGGCGATATTGGCGTTTATTCTGCTCATTTTAGTAGGGATCGTACTGGCCTGCATGGGATTGATTGCGCTATATATCGCAAATATCCACAATGAAGTGCTGAACCGGCCTTTATATATTGTTCGTCGCCAACAGCAAGCCACCGAGCTTGCCAAAGAGGAGTAGGCCGTGAACATACTATGGTTTTCGTGGAAGGATATTTCGCACCCACAGGCGGGCGGGGCAGAGATAATCTTGCATGAGCTAAGCAAGCGACTCGTGACGGATGGGCATTCGGTAACTATCTTGACAGCGCGCTACCAGGGTTCAGAAATGCACGACACAATTGACGGCATCAAGATTATTAGAGTAGGTAATAACCGCTACGCCCATTCAGCAGCGGCTCTGTGGTACTACCTACGTAACTTACGTAATAGATTTGACGTAGTGGTTGAGGCGGTCAACACCGCTCCGTATTTTAGTTGCTTTTTTAAGGGCAAGGCAAAATCGATTCTGTTTTACCACCAGTTGGCGCGCGAGATTTGGTTCCACGAGGCGCCGGCACCACTGAGCCACTTGGGCTACTACGTGCTTGAGCCGATTGCGACCTTCTTGATGGGTAAAGCCCGGGCGACAACCGTCACTATATCGAATAGCACCAAGCAAGATCTGCTACGATTCGGCTTTAAGCCAGAAAGAATAGCGATCATTTCAGAGGGCATCGAGATTGCGCCTATTAAAAAGTTGTCGGATATCCAGAAATACTCACAGCCAACAATGCTGAGCCTGGGCAGTGTGCGCGCCATGAAGCAAACACAAGACCAAGTCGAGGCTTTTGCGCTTGCTAAGCAAAAAGTACCCGAGCTTCGGCTGATTGTTGCCGGGGATCATTCCGGCGCATACGGCCAGCAGGTGCTTGATCAGATCGAAAAGAGCCGGTTTAAAGATCACATTACGGTACTCGGCCGAGTGAGCCTAGAAAAAAAGATTGAGCTGATGCAAAAAAGTCACTTTATTGCGGTTACTTCAATTAAAGAGGGCTGGGGGTTGATCGTCACCGAGGCCGCCAGCCAGGGCACGCCAGCGGTTGTATACGACGTAGATGGCCTCCGCGACAGCGTAAAAAATGGGGTTACTGGTATTGTGACGCGCCCAACACCAAAAACACTCGCAGATGGTGTTGTTGCCTTGTTGGCAGACAAACAGAAATACCAAGAAGTACAAGAAAACGCATGGCGGTGGAGCAAGGAAATTACCTTTGCTAAAAGCTATAAAGATTTTATGGGAGTAATAGAAAATGGCAAATAAGCCACTTGTATCAATAATTGTGCCGACCCTAAACAGTGCAGGCTTGCTGCGCCAATGCCTGGAATCGGTCGCGGCTCAGACCTATAAGAATATCGAGCTGATTGTTGTCGACAACTTCTCTAAAGACGCCACCCAGGCAATCGCCAAAGAGTACAAAGCGCGTGTGTTCGAACAAGGCCCAGAACGATCCGCCCAGGTGAATTACGGAGTTACCAAGGCAAAAGGCGAGTACGTATATAAGATTGACTCTGACTTTGTTCTTGACCCAACCGTGGTAGCCGAATGTGTCGCCAAAGCCCAAGAAGGCTACGATGCTGTGGTGGTTCACAACAGTCCAGACGTGCGTGTGAGCTGGATTGCTCGTATCCGTAAGTTCGAGGTTGACATGTACAAATATGACATTACTCATTCATCAGCTCGCTTTGTGCTTAAAAGTGTCTACGAAGCGATTGGCGGCTTCAACAGCGCCATTACGGCCGGTGAGGATTATGACTTCCAGAACAAGCTAAACCGTGCTGGCTACACCACTGGCTTCATAGAAGCCGAGGCCCTTCACCTAGGCGAGCCAACGAGCTTTTGGAGGCACATGAAGAAGTATTTTGACTACGGTAAGGATTTTGTTAACTACAAGCAGCATAACCAAGAAGAATCAAAGGCACAGCTTGGCGTTATGCGTTCGGTCTACATAAAAAACTGGCGGCAGTTCGTACAACACCCCCTCAAGGGCACGGGCTTCTTATTTTACAATTTCTTTAAATATTTGTTTGGCGGCCTCGGTTTACTTAATGCAAAGTTAACCAGAACTAAGCAACAATAGGATCAATCATGACTATCGGTGAAGCATTTGCACAAAAAGATTTAGATAAAAGCGTACTGATCGGCTACTATGGCGGCGGTAATTACGGCGATGAGCTGCTCATGGAAGTGCTCAGCAACATGTTTGCCAAGCACAACCTCAAGGATATAAGCATCTCGTACCAAACCCCCGATACCTTTACCAAGTTTCATCACAATTTTGGCTATTCGTTAATTCCGCTCGCAGATAAAATAGGCTTGGTAAAAACAATTCTTAAAAAGAAGAATATTATCATTGGTGGCGGTGGACTGTGGGGGATGGATGTTAACTTCAACATCTTCTTGCTCAGCGTTCTGCTATTTATAAGCCGTTGGGTATTCGGTAAAAAAGTGTACTTGTTTGGGGTTGGCTACTATAATTCCACAACTAAGCTCGGGCACATTAGTGCATTCTTGGCTTCAAAAGCAGCCAATGTGATTGTTAGTCGCGACGAAGAGGCGAGGGGTAATTTTACGAAATTTAACAAAAATACCCACCTAGATACCGACATTGCCTGGTACTTACGCGACCTCGATCTAAGCGCTTACCAAAAAGACGTCGATCAGCTCGAAAAAAACCTTGATATAAAGCCCCATACTTTGTTTGTTACCTTACGGCGCTTCGAAAAAAACAATAAAAATAACTACCAGAGCGTGATACAACAGTTAGTTGCAACTGAAACTAAACGCCCAGTAATTGTGGCTATTATGGAGCCGGCATCCGTCGACCCGCAGGGCTACAAAATGCTCCAGCAGTGGCAGCAGCAATACCCAAATATACAAATAATCGACTTCTCGTTTAACCCATTGGCACTCTACTTGCTATTCAGGCAGCACAGCCAAGACTTGACCGTTATTAGCCCCCAGTTCCATGTGATTATTACTGCCTACCTCAACGGTATTACCTTTTTCCCACTAGCATATGACAACAAAGTACGGGAATTGATAAAAGTTATCGCACCCAAGAGCCAGATTGTGGATATTAAGGCTATTGATATCGAGAAGGTTGCTGCTTTCGTAAAATAGATCAAAATGAAACAGTCTAAAGCACATGAATTCATCATCAAGCATAGGGCTAAGCTAACAAAGTACGGCCTTCCTGTGGCTATTGTTGTCGTGGTGCTTTTACTGATTCGTAAAATACTGAGCGTCGGCATTCTGACTTATGGAGATATCCCTCTGTTCGATATTCATTCATCATCAGTCAATGCTTTCTATGTATGGGGTGGGGAGCAACTTGGCACAAATGTTCGCCAAGGTCTAAACACAATTAGGGACATTCTAATCTACGCTGTCTCCTGGAGTAATGAGGCATTCTATTTTATAAAATATATACTCCCTGTTATATTGGTGCCGCTAACATACTATGTACTGCTAAGAAAAATAAGAGTTACTAATCCCGCAGTACTATTTATCGGCTCACTGTTTCCGCTTTTTACCCCGGTGGTCTACGGCGACTTTTTGGCAGGCCAGACTTTCTGGATATACATAACTTTGCCATGGGCGCTATATTTTACATTAAAAATCTATTTGCATAAGGTATATACACTTAAAAACGTCTTGCTCCTTTCACTTGCTTTAACAGTGAGCCTAGGGATGCTACCCCCTATAATCGTCCCTCTTGCAATCGTCATGGCGCTAATTATTGCTATATCCTTTTTCATTAATAGCTACTGGCGTAGCAAAGGTGACCTGTTAAGGTTCTTTGTCGCTTCAGCCGCTATCGGGGTGTGCTTTCTGCTATTCTCGCTTCCATACTTATTTGCCGCATCTTCAGGACAAGAGGCGTATACTCCAGCCTCGCTCTTTGCGGACTACTACCATAACTATGCATCAACCGAGCTTCTCAACACGCTCCGGCTTGCCGGAAATAACGGCAACGGACAGGCGACGCTTGGTTATAATTTCGGTCTTAGCAGTAACGCAGCAGGTTACGTGCTGCTGGGCTTCATTGCTGCTGGCGCTATATTTGTCAAAAAGAGCAAGAACATCATTAGAAATAAATTATTTATTTGCTTACTCGTAACGCTTCTTCTGCTGTTAGGTTTTATGCACCTCATGACAGTAAGCCCTGAGTTTGGAGTTAAGGTATTCGAAAGCCAATGGATTGTAAGCACCATCCGCAACCCGTCAAAGCTGTATGTCATCTTACTGCCAATATTTACCTTATTGTTATGTCTAGCTCTGCAAGCCGTGCTGAAACAATACCACTTTAAACTTTACAAGATTGGGGTGGTTTGTCTCGCCATAGCGTCAATTACTGCTTATGGCTGGCCAACACTCGGTGGTGACCTGGGTCTATTTAATTCCGATCAGAAAAAGCTAAGCGACTACAAGCCACAGCCTTTGGTCAATGAGCTTAATACCAAGTTCAAAGATATACGTGCAGAAAGATCACTGTTATTACCCTCTACCCATGCAGATGAACTTACCTACGAAAAAATAACCCCGGGCTTTAGAACCCTTGGCCTCCAGGGTAGCTTACCTTCAACTAGTAAATATGTTCAAAACTTGAGCGAGGCTTTAAATGCTAAAAATAGATACTTTTTCAACTATATATCAAATGCTGGCATTAAAAACGTCATTCTCAAGAAAGATCCAAGTGCCTATGAGAACGCGCGCTTTAGCCTCTTGTCTCTTAGAATTGGCCCAGCTGAAACGGCTGAATTTCTTTCTTCTGGACTTAAATTAGAATCTGAAACAAAAGATTATTATTATTTTAAAAATACAAACGCGAATGAGCTTGTCTATGCGCCGGACCACATTGTCGGCATACGTAATGATAACGATCTAAATCTTAAATCAGGATTCTTCAAGGAAAAGGTGGCCGTACTCGATGATACGGCGAAAGATTTTTCATCTCTTACCGAACAGTATTCTACAGAATCAGCATTCAATAAAGAGCTGAAAATCGATAATGGACTCGCGAAGATTTACAATCCTGAAATAATCGTCGCCAACATAAGTTCAATTGATAATGCTTCAAAGTTATTAATTGAAATACTCCACCCCTTAACTAATAGACCGCAAAAAACCATCGAAGTCCCTATCCAACCCGATGCGAGCATTCTCAGAATCGGAACTACAAATTACACATTTAATACCATCAAAAAGAGGATTACTCTTAAGTCGGGCTATTCAAATGCTGAGATATTGAAGGCCACGCGCCTTAATATTAATGCCTCCGATCCATCATTTGAACAGAGTTTTTCCGTGTCGGATACAACTCGGAGAAAGCCGGGTGAACCAGCTATTTACGGCAAAGCCTCAAAAGATGCCACGCACAAGAAAACCTCTCTTCTTGTCGGCAGCTCTAACCACGGCGCTGCTGCCGTTAGACTGCTGCCTTTAGGCGCTAAAAGTGGTAGTTATTTATTACGCTTCGACCACAAGAACCTACGTGGCAATAGTGGTAGCTTCGGTGTCTATGAAGGCAAGAATGATTTAGCTTATGCGAGCGGCCGGCTGTCAGACTCTGGAGAATGGTCAACGGTGCAGACCTTTTTCAGCGCCAATACCAAGAGTGCCGACTTATATCTTTACAGTTCTGCGATCGGAAACGAAACGAGTGAAAATCTTTACGATAACATCCAGCTCTATAATTTAGAGAAACAGTCCGATGCAAAGTTAAAAGTCTCGCCATACGAGCCAGAATACAAGCTTAGAGATTACTCACCACCAAAAGATATAGTTCCCAATGGTATAAATCTATTGCCAAATGGCGGCTTCGAAGACAAGTCGATTTGGGGTAAAGTAGGTGATGCCTCGCCAAATCAGGCTGGAGATGCGAAGATAGAGACCTCTCAAGGCAGCGAGCCGTACAGTGGTAAACACTCGGTTGAACTAAAATCATCAAACCATACGGCATATATAAGTGCAGGCGTGCGTGACTTTGAGCCAAATTCAATCTACAGAGTGTCCTTTTACTACAAGAATAAAAAGGGTAGGCAACCTTCATTTAGCATCTGGCAAGACGGCGCTGGGGTTTCGGCTCCGAGCGGACAGTTAACAAAAGCAAAAGAGTGGACTTATTTCGAGACAACCTTCCTGCCAGACCCAAAGGCAAAGGGGCTCTCAATGTACTTTTACTCTCCCGCTAGCAGTAGCGAAACAATCAACTTATTCGACGATGTCAGAATAGAGAAGAGCTCCTTGATTTCAAAGTACTTAAGAAAAATAAGTGATCCCGCAGAGAAGCCAGGCTCTATTGTTAAAGATTTCAAACGAATAAATGAAGCCTCATTTACGGTAGCCGCCAAACCGGGCAAAGGCTTAGTGATATTAAACGAGTCCTACCATAAAGGCTGGAAGGCTATCGCGAAACAAGGTGATAAGTCGATAACCGTGGCCGATGCTAATCATATTATGGTTAATGGCTTTGCCAATGGCTGGTGGGTAGATTCTTCAAAGCTCTTTGGAGGTGGCGATTACACAATTAGTCTTGAATACGCTCCTCAGAAGAGCTTTACGGCGAACCTTGCTCTTGGCCTTACCCTAATTTCGGGTGCAATCATAACCATAATTATTCTTTCAGTTAGGAATCGTAAGCGGGAAGTCTATGCACGAAAAATATAAGTACATTATATATGGGCTGGTTGCCTGCTGCATCCTCGGTACCCTACTCCTGCCTGGCTATATTTTCACGCTCGATTCGCCATTCGTACCGCACATGCCAATGCCGTCACAGGTTACGGCGAGCTTCTTGTATACCGCATTGCTATCACTATTGAGCGCTATTATTCCGAGCTTCATTGTGCAAAAACTCTTACTGTTCCTGATTTTGCTCTTTTCTGGACTCGGTGCGCATAATTTGGTCAAGCACATCGCTCCAAACGCCACACCCCTAATTTGGTATTTTGCTGGATTGCTATACATGGTAAATCCGTTCACGTATAGCCATTTCATGGTGGGGCAGTATGCAGTACTGCTTGGCTACATAATGCTCCCGTTTGTCATTATTGCGTTACTAAAATTCCTAGAAAAGCCAGCAGTTAAATCGTCTGGCATGCTCGCGGGCTCTCTAGTGCTTATGAGTATCTTTTCAATTCATACGCTTGGTATTGCCGCCACACTAGCGGTGCCGATTGTCGGGTTATGGACGTACCGCAACAGAGCTAATCGGCAATGGTTTGCGCAGATTTTTCGCCTTGGCCTTCTGGCGGTCACTGGCTTTATTGCAGCCAGCAGTTACTGGTTAGTGCCGCTACTATTTGGCAACAGCAAAACCAGCCAGGTCATTAGTGGCTTTACACAGGCCGACTACACAGCCTTTGCTACAAATGGTGATAGCCTAGGGGTCATAGGTAATATCTTGGCGCTGCGCGGCTTTTGGGCTGATAGTACCGTGATGTACAAGATGCCCGAAGATATCTTTGGTTGGTGGTTTGTGCCAATTATCTTATTCTGGGTGCTGCTTGTACTGGGTATTGTCCGCAGTTACAAGTTGAGCCGCGGCTTAACTATCGCCTTTGGACTTGGCCTCATTGCAGCGCTAATTTTCGCCACAGGCATAACCGACACACCGTTTGCCGGCCTCAACCAGTGGCTCATTGCCCATATCCCGCTCTTTGCAGGCTACCGCGAACCGCATAAGTTCGTCATGATTATTGCGCTTGCGTATGCCTATTTTGGCAGCATGGGGGTGTTGCTGTTGCTCGAAAAGATCGCCAAATTAAAGAATGCTGCAACATTTAAGATAGCTGTGGTGGGGCCGCTACTGCTAATTCCACTACTCATGGCGCCATTAACCCTTTGGGGATTTGCCGGCCAGCTAAAGGCCACCGACTACCCCAAGGACTGGTACGAAATGAATAAGCTTATACAACAAAAGCCACAGGCTAAGGTGTTATTTTTGCCGTGGCATCAGTATATGGATTTCGACTTTGCAGGCCGAATAGTGATAAACCCTGCCGATATATTCTTTACTAACCACACCGTGACGAGTAATGACCCCGAATACAAAGGGTCGCACTCGGGGCCATCCAGTACCGATCAGAAGTATGTTCAAGAGCAATTATTGCCACTTGCGGCCAGTACGGACGCCGGTGATAGGTGGAGCAAGGTCGGCTTCTCGTACATACTGCTGGCAAAAGAGTTTGATTACAAAAAGTATGACTATCTTGATAAACAAACAGGGTTACGCTTGATTAAACAGACCGAAAATCTCATGCTCTACGAAGTAACGCCAGGGAGGGAACAACTATAATGCGCATTGAAACCCGCCGCGACCGGCAGCAGCAACGAAGAGCGGCAGTCCAAACAAATTCTCCCAGCAAAGCTAGGCGAGGCAAGAGCTTAGATAAAAAATTTGTTACCTGGGCCTTCTACGCTGTTGCACTTGCCGTATTAGCTGTGGCCGGAACACTCTTCCAAGAAGTTGCCTACGGGCAGATAGTAATACTTCTGTATGGGTGCGTTGCAACTATTCTGCGACGCGACAGCAGCGAGATGTTTAAGATGGCGCTAATTGCACTCGTTTGTATCGTAGCTCTTACGCTTATTGGCAACAGCGACATGGCAAAGGCATTTGCCGTCTACGCCTTCTTGTTCCTTGCATTTGGCGTAGTGGGGGAATGTATCAACTTTATTTGGGTTAAACGAAAGGAGGGCCTATGAGTAGATAGTAGTTAAGGAATATTTAATTGCACAGGGTAAAAATATAACGTAAAATTATACATGTCTGAAAAGTAATGAAAGGTGGAATATGAAACAGAAAATATCTGCACTTTTCCGAAAGATTAGTTCAACAAAATTAGTAGCTGGATTTGCAATCGTTGCATCAGTTGCTGTATTTGGCGCGACAAGCATGGCTGCGGCAGCTCCTAACTACATGGACGTAGAAAAGCCAACCGCACAGCGCGTCTGCTATAAGCAGCTTAGCGATGGCTGGAAAAAGCTCGGCTTCCGCGACCTTGACCACTGCTTGCGCTACGTAAGCACTGAGCAGCCAGAGGACAAAGAGACCTGTCAGGGCGGCTGGTGGTTTGTTTACGGCTTCAACAGCCTACGACAGTGCTACACCTATGTTGATGAGCATGGTGGTGGCTACGGCGCAACGCTGTAATCACAAACTTGGCACATATAAAGGCACCCGCATAGGGTGCTTTTATATAGCTTAAGCATAAGCATGTTGTAATTTTTACTTTACATTGTGTACTCCCTAGGGTATATTGAAAGCAATAACAGAGGGGCGCGCATCACTACCGATGCGGCCCCTTTAATTTTGCGAGGAGCATGGGATGTCACGAACAGGAAGTACACGAACAATCGTATCCGGCGGAGCCGTAGTAGGAGCAGGTGTTGCAGCATTACCTAACACGGCCGGTCATTCACTTGGTACCATACTTGCAATTACTGCCATTGCAATTGGCGTTACTGCGCTCATAAGCCAGCTCGTGGTACGCATTTTGCGCCGACGTTACACCCAGGCCTAACATGCGGCACATCAGCGCTCACCGTATGCTTACCGTTGCGGCCGTGGCACTTATATTGGGCGGTGTCCTGCACTTAATCGTGCCGGCTGCCTCTGACGCTGCAACACGTGCAGCAGGCGATGAGCAGAATAAAGCTATCCTTGCCGCGACCTCCCACCGCCCGCACACTACACTAGGTACGCCCATAAACCTTGAGGTGCCTCGGCTCAAAGTACGCCTGTCTATCCGAGAGGCCACCTACAACAATGGCTGGCCGTTAAACTACCGGGATGCCTTTTTTATAACTAACAGTCAGACTCCAATTATCTATGGGCATGCAGTAAAAGAGGTTTTTCTGCCGCTAAATGGTGTCGCAAAAGACGAGCTGCTGCGTATTACCAATAAAAAAGGTGAGGTGCACCTTTTTTCGTACACTCGAGATCGCGTTGTCGCGCCAGCACAGGTAAATGTTCTACGCGAAGCGCATCCAGGTACGCTTATTCTCATGACTTGTACAGGGGCCCAGTTCGAGAATCGGCGCCTGCTTGAATTCACACATATTGGAGTGGCAGACTGATGCAGTTCTCTGAGTTAATGTTCTACACAATCGCTGGCTTAAGCCTGCTTAATTTTGTGCGCATTGCTGCCATGCTCTTGGGCGCAGACCTATACGACATCCGACAGCTCAAACGGCGAGGAGCCCAACCCAAACGCAAGTACCAGCCCCTTATTACGGTTGTTATTCCGGCCTTCAACGAAGAGATT
>DASUUR010000045.1:0-3088 GCA_036373975.1 Saccharimonadales bacterium (SeqCode) | reverse complement strand
GTATCGGTCATCCTCGGGGTGAACGGCGACCGCAACGTCGCCCAACATCGTTTCGGGCCGGGTAGTTGCTACGACAATCTCCCCTATCCTATCCAATAATGGGTAGGCGATTTTCCATAACTTTCCCTTTTCGAGGCTATGCTCAACCTCAATGTCGGAAAAGCTTGTTTGGTGCTTGGTGCAATAGTTAACAATACGCTCGCCCCTGTAAACTAGGCCGTCATCCCACAGCTTTTGGAAAGTATCGTAAACAGTGTCAATCACCTTTTTATCAAGGGTAAATACCAAATGTTCCCAGCTGGCGCTGGCGCCCAACGCGCGTAGCTGCAACTCCATGCCGCCACGCTGCTCTTCGACGAAGTTCCAGACCTGTGAATAGAGTTGTTCGCGGCTAAAATCAAAGCGACTTTTGCCTTCTTTCTCGAGAGCTCGCTCATATACCACCCATGTTTCGAATCCTGCATGATCGGCACCTGGAATGTAAATAGTATCTCGCCCCAGCATCCTGTGATAGCGGGTCAAAATATCCTCAAGACTCACCGTCAGGGCGTGTCCAATGTGCAAGTTGCCGTTTGCGTTGGGCGGCGGCATAACCACACTGTACGGCTCCCCTTCCCCTGAAGGGCGGAAGGCACCGCTGGACTCCCAGAGCGCGTAGATGTTGGTTTCATATTCCTGCGGTGTGTATGTTTTAGGTAGATTCATTGTAGGCTTATTCTTGAGGTAATCAGTTAAAAAAATTTCGCATGAAAACAGCAAAAGAAAGCAACACTTCACGTGAAGTGGTGACTATCCCCGGTTCTGTTTCACACATTTTTGTTTCCGACGCAATTATAGCACTATCTGGCTGGAGGGCAAAAGCGTATACTCAAAGTATGAAAGACAAGGGGAGCAAGGCGGGAATTCCAGGGGCTGAATTACAGCAGATCATTGATTTATCTCGCCTGTTATCGGAATTCGGGGTTATTAAACGCTTGACTCGCTTGACGAATGGGGAGAATGAATCTGATGCACATCACTGTTTCACGCTAGCCCTAACGGCGCTTGAGATTGCCAAGCGTTATGCGCCAGAGTTAAGCACCGAGAAAGTGATGCTCTATGCACTTGTGCACGATTTGACTGAGCTGGTAACAGGGGATATGTCTACGTTAAATGCCACGGCCGATCAGCTTAAGGAAAAGGCGAGGCGAGACGAGGCAGCACTCGAGGACACATTACGCCTATTTGCTGATTATCCGCACATTGCGGCTGCAGTAGAGGCGTATGAGTTAAAGGCCGACGAAGAGTCGGTATTTGTGTATTGGCTCGATAAGATGATAACCATCCCCACGCATTTCTTTGACGACGGGGCCAATCTGCGGGCCAACGGAGTAGCGACCAGGGAAGCGATCGCTCACTGGTACGAAAAGCTACAGGAAAAGCTTGCTCGCCTTGATAGGCGACCACACGCTGCAGCCAGTGAGATTCTTGAGCAAACCTACAAGAAAATGCACGACGAATTGTTTACAGAGTAGGGGAGTGTGCCCAAGCGGTCTGGGTCATTGAGAGGCTCGGGGCAACCTCGAGCCTACGAGGGTCAATAGGAGCCTGCTTTTGCGCATAGTAGTAGCCGAGCGTCGCAATCATAGCGGCGTTATCTGTGCAGAGGGAGGGGTCGGCATATTCAATAGCGATGGGCAAACGAGCGCTTAACTGGCGGCGCAGTTCTTGACTGGCCGCAACGCCGCCTGCAATAACCACTGATTTTGGCTGGAACTCGTTAAAAGCCCGCTCGGTTTTATCAACTAGTGTCTCAATGGCTACATGCTGAAAGCTGGCTGCAAAATTATTACGCGTGGCCTCGTCTAAGCGCTCTGCAAGCTTGTAAGACGGAAAGTCGTATCCAACACCACATTCGGCCTGAACACGCCGCAGAACGGCTGTCTTAAGGCCAGAGAAGCTAAAGTCATAAGCGCCTTGTAGCTTAGCCTTAGGGAAGGTGTAAGTAGTGGGGTTTCCTTGTTTTGCGGCTGCGGCAATACTTGGGCCGCCTGGGTAGGGGAGCCCAATGATTTTAGCGACTTTGTCAAACGCTTCGCCCACTGCGTCATCTTGCGTCTGGCCAAGTAGCACATAATCGCCGTGATCTTTAAACAGCGCCAGCTGACTGTGTCCACCACTGACAATTAAGGCTAGCATAGGGAATTCAGGGGCTTTCTCAAGTAGGAAATTGGCATATACATGCCCTTCGACATGGTGGATAGGGTAGAGGGGCTTTTTCTTGAGTAGGGCCAATGTGCGGGCGGTAAGAGTGCCTACTAGCAGACTGCCAACGAGACCAGGGGCATAGGTAACGGCGATAGCGTCAATATCGTCCCAAGTAGAATTACCTTGATGCAGCGCAGTCTCAATAACGGGCAGAATGACCTCGATATGGCTGCGAGCGGCAATTTCTGGGATAACGCCACCATACTGCGTGTGAATATCTATTTGGGTTTGCACGATATTACTAATAAGCGTACGGCCATTATCGACAATGGCCGCCGCTGTTTCATCGCAGCTGCTCTCGATCCCTAAAATCCTCATGTGTTATGGTAACTATACAATATTTGTTACTTTCCTAAAAGCTGTAGCGCGTACAGCACTTAGGGAAGGGCGGATGCCCCCTCCGTAGAGGGAACATCCGCTCGGACAGATCACTTGGTGATGGACTCGTCGACGACCACCTTGGCGAACACGAGCTGCGCCGGCGTCTCATCGGTGCCGAGGGCGTCCATGCGGTAGAGCGTCAGCTCGCCGGTGTTGCGATTGTGAACGTAGAGATCGACGGGACCGGCGTGGAAAGCGCGCACGTTCTCGGTCGAACTGAACACGTTGCCGCCCCCGACATGCGAGTAGAGGGTGGCGGGATTCACGAGGTCGGCCACGTACTTCCAGGCCAGCATCGAGACCACGCCCGTACTGACGATGTACATCAGCAGGCTCAGCCAGAACTCTTCACGGTGTCCGAAGATCACCGCCAGAACAGAGCTGCTGAGGGCGAACGGGGTCGCGATCAGTGCCGTCGCGCGGCGATGCTGCTGCGTGTTGATCAGCTTGGGGTTCCTTC
>DASUUR010000044.1:0-6183 GCA_036373975.1 Saccharimonadales bacterium (SeqCode) | reverse complement strand
AAGACGTCGGCAGGCTACTGCGCGACATGGTGCCTGATGACCCCAAAATGGCACAGGCTGCCGCAGCTCTGTACAACCGGTGGAAGGAACTGTGGCCCAACCGCTACAACTTTCTGCCCCCGGCGATTTCTGCGAAAGCACTCCCGCCCGGTGTCGCGCGCCCTCAGCGGATCGCCAGCTGACTTGCAGGATCCTGTGCGTTACAGTTCTTCAGTAACGCACAGGATCATCTACCAGACTTAGCTAACTAATAAAGAAGGCCTCCCGCACAGTAGCAAAACTGCGCGGGTGGCCCATGTATCACTTCACCTTGGAGAGAGGCTCATACCAGTCGTTATTGCCGGCAATTGCACCGACCAGGGCAGCTCGAGCCGCTGAGCTAACTGGCCCCGGTGCAAAGATAGGCACAGAGCGCATGCCCTCCTGACCGCTACGGAGACGAGTATCGAGCTGGTGGACCTGCCCGAGACTCTTTCGTGACGCCCAGCTCACCTTGATAGTGATGCAGCTTCCAGACGTCTCAACCTTCCATGTCATGCCCTCGGGACACTGCCCAATGGAGTGTTCTACCGAGCTCTTGAGTTTCGTGGCACCATCAAAACGCTCATGCAGCTCTTTCGGGATGATCGTGCGTAGCTTGGCCACCTGGCCCTTCTTGGCAATGATTGAGAGAGCGCTGAACTGCAGATCAGTACTACCCATTGTGCACCTCGGCAGAAGAGAATGTGATTACGATACAAATATAGTCAGAAAAATTAAAAAGTCAAGCAATAAAACTGGTGTCGAGGCAAGCCCCGACACCATACCACCTCAAACAAGGCCAGTGCTCCAATGTTGGTTGTCGTATTTGCTTTGAGCGAGTCGCCGCACTACATCTTGGTACTCCCTGCCGTGCTTGGCAAGCGGCCACACCAATAGTGACCTGCAGCCAAAGGTATGGGCCCAGTTTTCGATTGTACGAGCGCGCGGCACGTCGATGCCCTCGCGGCTCCTCAGCACAAGGATCAGCTCACCTGGATTACATTGCACATATGCCTGGTACTCACCTACTTGGCCCAGCGGGGATTTGAACGGAATTTTTTGCTGCAAGATTGCCTTGAAGGTGTTGTGAAGATCGCAGGGCACCAGTCGCAACAAGGCCTCAGGCTTCCGGCCAGTGATGTGAACGGCATCAAAGATTAGCTCCATTACGTATCCCTCGTAGTATGAGCGGTGGCTTCGCTATAATAATTCACACTCCTGTATTTGTAAATGAAAAAGCCCTGATCGCAACGGTTGTCGCGATCAGGGCTTTTGGGCTCGTTAGAACCCATCCCACCAGTTCTTCTTGTTGTCCCGGTTGCCGGCAAGAAGGGCGTCGGCCTTCGGCTGACCCTTCTTTGCCCGGGGCCAGCCCACAACGTCCCCGGTGACGTACCTGGCCTCAACCGCCTTCGCCTCAGCCAGGGTCAGGCCATTCACCTTGGAAACCTGTAGCACAAAGTCTTTCGCGCCACAGTGCAGACTGAAGATGAAGTCCTCCGCAAGACCAACACGCACAAGAAATGGCTGGTCTCGTGCTATCAGGGCGTCCAGCGCCGCCAACAAGGACTCCGGGATGATCTCCCGCAAGTCGTTGACGTCCGTCGAGGAAAGATCGAACGCATCGAACAGCTTCTCATCAGGCATGACGTGCACCCTTCATCTAGTCATTCCAGTCCCAGTCACCTTCGGTGACTCGTGCCGGCGGCACGACGATGTCAGTTGGCTCGGTGGCCTTCAGCCTTGCAGCGTTCTTTCGCGACTGGCGCCGCTCAAGCTCTCCGTGCTGTATGCCGGATTCTTCGATCGCTTTGCTCCATGCGGCCATAAACCGCTTTTTATCTATGACGCTCCCATAGGCCGCTTCGAGCTCGTAGGCCTCATCTTCACCACGCTCGGTCAAAATGAAGAAGTAGCCATTCGCTCCCAGAACACGAGAGGCGTCGGGCTTACCTTGCGGCATCACCAGCAGCACAAAGCGCTTGTCCTCTTCCCGCAGAGCCCGAACATCAGCCCTACCAGGCTTTTTGTCGACCTGCACAACATGCACCATCTGACGCCAGATCACCTCGACGTTGTCGAGGTTAGTGGCAATCTGCTTGCGCTGCTTCTCGGTCATCAACCCTGCACGGCACAGCGCGCGAAACACCATGGCAGCACGCCGTGGCGTGTTGGGCTTCTCCTGGTTGAGCCAGTTGAACCCGACAGCCAGGAGGTCTGCCAACTGGTGGGGAGTAAACACCATGCTCCAATCTCAAGAAATCGGGACGTATATATTTAATAATCTTTCTTTTGTTGAGTCAATAATTTCTTGAGTGGCAAACTGTCAAAATCCATGCTAGTTAATAAAAAATCAATAAAACAACGTTGTTAATTAAACTCGATGGGTCAATAATAGTGTAGTTGAGCGTCTTGTAATTATTTTTAATAAAAGCGGCAAGATTATCAACCTAAGTAATACAGGGGACTAGCCCCAGAAAAGGAGAGCATATGCTCGCAGCCCTTAAAAAATCAAAGAAGATGCTTGGTGCATTTGTCGCCGTCGCAGCGGTTGTTGTCGGCGTTGGCGCCGGCTCGGTATACGCTTTGGTTACCAACTCAACAGGTACCTTTAGCGATCGACAGTATTTTGCAACAAACGATGTTGCGTATAATGTACCCGCAGCAACGCCATCAGGTGTCTGGGTGAATGTACCAGGAATGGTGCGAACCGTCACCGTTCCTTCTGGCACCTCTCGCCTTCTTGACGCACGCTTTACAGCCGAATCTAACTGTACAGGCGGCTCATGGTGCTCAGTACGTATTGTGGTAATCAACTCTGCCGGTGCAACCACCGAGCTCTACCCACAATCTGGGCTTGATTTTGCGTTTGACAGCCCGGGTGCTGACCTATGGGAAGGTCACGCTATTGAGCGAAACACCCGAAGCTTCTTGCCTGCTGGTACCTACCGCGTACAAGTACAGGCCGCTAAGATTGGCAATCCAAACTTCCGCCTCGACGACATGCACCTCGTAGTCGAAGCTGTTCGCCCATAATTTTAGCTACAAAAATCATTAAGCCTACCCTACTGCAGAGGGTAGGCTTTTGTTTAGGCTTCTTGCCAAATCATAGCCACACCGTGACCAGGCATGAGCCAGCTACTAGCTGGTAGAGTAAATCTGTCGCCCTCTGGCTCTAGCATTACCGGGAAAGCCGCTCCGAGGAACGGTTTCATGAAAAACTTCCATTTTTTGCGTTGCGGGAAGCGAGAAACATCAATAGTAATGGAGTTGACGTACATAAAACCAGGCGTTTCCCAGTAGGCATAGTGTTCAGCTACCCGCATATCCATTGTGGCGCGTAATTCGTATAGGCTAGACTCAATCCGCGTCGTGGCGGGAACACGTACCTCAAGGATTCGGCAGTTATCTGGGTCTACCTGCCAAATGCGGTCCAGGCAATCGCGCTGCGCCTCTGCGCTAAGTTCCGTAAACCAAAACGGGCTCTGTCCTCCCGTTTCGGTATCGTGGATTATAAAGCGATAGCTCGAGATAATCGTGGGGATTTCGATTGTAAAGTCTGCCCCGGGGTTAAGCTGCGTTACCTCATCGAAGAGTCCCGACGAGATCAAAGCCGTTGCATCCTGCAGAGAGCGCACCACACCAACCCGAAAAAACTCTTTGGGTGTATGAAACGTTAGGCGATACTGAAAACTGTACCAGTCGACACCTCGTGCACTAGGCAGTAACGTGCATTCAATATTCGCATCGAGATATGGAGTGGGGTTGCGGCCAAAACAGCGCAAGACCTCAGTTGAGTGGGTACCTAGCTCATACAGGCCACCCAGACCGTCCGTGACCGTCTTTTGCAATGCCCGCTTTAGACGATCTTTGTAAATCTGGGGCTGGCGGGGACTTTGCTGCGATGCTTGCGGTAACGGCACCCTATGCTTGGTGAGGCGCAATACTAGTTCTTGCAGGGCGCGATTCTCGTAATTCTTAATTGTATCTGGATGTCTATTAACTCGTAGGGATATCTCTGCCCGACGCCGCGTCAGACTCTCGGGGTTATCGCCCTGTCCAATAGCATAGGCGCTCCGCAAAGCTTGCGCTGGCTCGCCTGTTCCTAGTTCGCTCAGTTCATAGAGTAGGTAGGAATGCATCTGGTCGACCGTTACGCTGTCCGCCCCGACCCCTAATTGTTTTGCAATCGCCAACCGAATAGCAGGAGTGCTATGGAGTTTCCAGACTACTAAGCCACTCCCTTTGCGAAGGAGTCGCAGTTCCTGCAGCAACTGAGATGATTCATTTTTTATACTTGTTTTATTCATGAAAGTCTAAAATTATTATAGCACACAACATTTTTGGGAATAATATAATTACCTAAACCAAATATGATTATCTCACTTGCAAAGGTGTTATCATTAAATAGTTGTTATTAAGACTACGTAATAATAAAACTAGGCAGTTTTTCCCAGCCTCGTTTTAGCCTATCGTAGACATATAGCTATTTAAATATGAGAAGAATTATGAGACAGCCTACAGTTACCCGTGTTATCCCTTTCATGCAAATGCCCACTGGCGGCTCCGACATGACATTAAAAGAGCAGGTTGAGGCGCTTGAAAGCCCTCTCGAGAAAATACTCGCACTCAAACCCGTGACTTGGCGGTGGAAGGACGATGCGAACAGCAAGCCTAATTACGGTTTTATTGCCCAAGAGGTTGAAGAAATTATGCCAGAGCTTGTTACGATTGAGCCGTGGGAAGATGGCACACCAAAGAAATTTTTAAATGCTAACAATATTTTGCCCTACGCAGTTGGTGCCATTAAAGAGCAGCAGGCTAATATTCAGAGTATCCACCAACAGCTTACGCACCTTATCGAGATGATCCAGCAGCAACAGCAGCAACTAAAATCTCTTGACAAAGCTATAAATAAGTTGAATTCTTAAAATAAATATTGACTCCTGGAGTCAGAAGGACTACAGTAGACGAGTTCACTGACGACCAAGGAGTTAGCGATGTCAACCCCTAAGGTAGACTTCATCCTGCCGGCCCCAAGAGCTGACAAGCACCACACCGACTACATCCTGCCTCAGAGCTTCAGCCCGAGGCAGATTGATCAGATCAGGAGGAAGCTTCCTCAGAGCTTTACGCTAGAGGAAACCGGTCAGCAACTGGTCTGCAAGACGGAACGCCCGGACTGCATCTTCGGTGATGACTATCCCGTTCTGAGCATACTTCAAGCGCTCTTCCTCAAGCCTGGCGCTACCGCTTTCACTGCGGTTGTGCATGAGGTTCGCAAAACAGGAAAAAGCTTCCGCGTCAGCCTCACCTTCTTGGGTCGCCCGCATCCGCAAGACATGATGCATGCTGGAACCCTTCTGAGCAGGATTGAGGGCGTGAGCGATCAGTCAGCGTTCACCTCAAGCTACACCCTCAGCTTCCTGGTTGATGGCAGCCCTGAGCGTTCGATGAATGCCCTGCTGAACCGCATGCAGAAGGCGGGCATTGGTGCCGCCCTCCTGTAGTGGCACACCAGCGGCATGGCTCTGGGTCTCCAGAGCCATGCCGCTTGTTCCTTACCTGTGACAAAGATGGAGCCTAAGATAGGCGGTATCGGTGCCGCTGGCGCTGCATCATCAAGCCCACGACATGGGTAGATAGCGAGGAGTAATCACCCTCGCTCATATCGCGTCGCGTCGCGCTGACACCCGCTTTGATGCAGCTCTCCTCGAGCAACTTGATCATATCGTCCACGTCGAGGCTATGCGGCAACACAAGCAGCAGCTCACCAAAAGGCGTCCAAGCGAGCTTACTGCCCACCGAAAGTCGATCCTCCACAAACAGACGATCTACAACTTTGTAGACCATATCTTTGACCGCGGCGATGCAGTCAAAACGCAGCAGAACCCGCGGGTTGTTGCTACGGGCGCCAACGCTGATCTTCAGAGCTTCCACTCTTCTGCTCCCTCTAAGAGATAAGGCTTACTGCTAAGTAAAACGCACCCGCACCCTAAGCGTCAAGATTTATCTTGTGGTTGTCCTATCGTCTACTAAGGCTTGTGTGACACGCTCAATAATATCGTAAGGGATCGGCTCTGTAAGCGAAAAACGAAGCGTCCCTTTGCCGGCCTTGTACGGTGCAATCAACTCCTGCACTGCCGTATCATTAGGGGTAGG
>DASUUR010000043.1:0-18664 GCA_036373975.1 Saccharimonadales bacterium (SeqCode) | reverse complement strand
AATAATTCGCGGGTGCTTATCATCTGCTTGTTTCACTAAAACCAGAGCCTCGCTGTCTTTAATGGGAAACTTACTTAAAATAGCCAGGCCTTCGCGGTATGCTTCTCCTACGCTTGGCTGGTAGAACTTACTGACGGTCGTTTGAGTAAACTGGAAAGGCTTTCGCAAAAGTTGGTTGAGGAGTATCGATTGACTAAATGCGGATATTGAAGGATCAAATTTAACTTCTTGGAGTAGAAGGATATCAGGATTCTCTTTATCAATGAAGTCGATAATCTTTTGTTTGCGTGGTTCCCAGTCCTTAAAACCGGCAAGATTTAGGCTTATTATTTTTAACTGCATACTCGTAAGTATAGCAAAGTATAATCTCCCATATTCTATACGGTCTCGGGATACATTGCATGGAGCAGACTAATGTGTTAAAGTATGTAATATGATAATTGTCAACCAAAACTTGGACTCTCAAGCTCTCGCTCTGCGGGATAGTGTTGATAATGCTTCTTCTAACTTCTTTTTCTTTGGTTTCTTTGCTGCTTAAGCAGCATTTTATTCACACCCTATCTCTATATACCAAAGTAAATCCAAAAGAAGGATCAATTATGAAAATGTATATCAAGCCTATTACTAAACAGGCTCTAAAAAACTATTTAGCTATCCCTGACCTCACCGAATCACCAACGCCGCATGCTATAAAAATGGTGTACGAACAAATCGTAGACTACATGTGTGCCACTCATTCCCAAAGCGATGTGCAAGTGCATCGTAAAAACCCCATCGTTACTGTCGAGGATAATTACGATAATCTTTTGATCGCAAAAGACAACATTAGCCGCTCATCTACCTACACGCATTATGTAGACGCCACTCACATTCTCCGAACACACACCAGTGCCCATTTACCCGGCATCCTACGCAAGCTATCGCAGCGGGATGATTGGGAAGATGTTGTAATTTTGCTGCCCGGGCTTGCATACCGCCGCGATGTTTCAGACAAAAAGCACGTTAGCGAGGTTCACATGCTTGAAATGTGGCGAATTGTAAAGAACTCTGCCCGAAAGCCAATTGTTAAAGATGACCTGCTAACTGTTGTTGAAGGCGTAGCCGCGACTGCAGCACCTGGGTGGAGGCTACGAATCGAAGACTCACCGCACCCCTATACCAACCAAGGCATTGAGGTAAATGCCGTAGATGGCGACCGTGACATTGAAATACTGGAATGCGGACTGATTAAAGAGGCAATCTTGGAAAACGCAGGGTTAGACCCCAAGGAGCATTCTGGCTGGGCATTAGGGATGGGACTAGATAGGTTAGTAATGACCCTTAAAAATATTCCTGACATTCGTTACCTCCGCTCGAACAACCCAAGAATTGCCGAGCAAATGACGAACTTAGAGTCTTATGTTGAGGTTTCTAACCAGCCTGCAATAAAGCGAGATATGTCCTATAGCGTGCCGCGCGAGTACGTGGAAGAGGATATTAGTTCAGACATTCGTGAAGCATTGAAAGACAGAGTAGACACACTTGAAGAGGTAGAAATACTAAGCGAAACCCCATACGATTCTTTACCTCCTGCCGCTCGTGAGCGACTCGGGTGTCGATCCAGCCAAAAGAATGTACTTGTACGAGTGACGCTCCGACATCTTGAACGAAGTATTACCAACGAAGAGGCGAACGAGATCTACGAGCAAGTCTATAAAGGAGTCAATAAGGGTACAGCCGGCTACCTATAGTGGCTGTAATATGCTATTCAAGGGAATTCCCCCGACCGTCGCAGTGACGGCCGGGGGGCGTTCCTAGTGCTTACACCTGGCAGCGCCAGGAGTAGGGGTCGTTCGGGTTGGTGGCCTGCGACCAGACGCCCCAGTAGTGCATGCAGTAGTTGTTGACGTCGACGTGGCGCTGGTCGTTGTAGTTGCTGACGTAGACGCACTTCCAACCGTACGCGCCGCTACCCGTCAGCTGAGCTGCCCAGCCCTGCTGCCCGTACTGGAGCTTGCAGGCGAGGGACAGGTCGCCCCTGTCCAGACGGTTCGGATCGCCGGTTGCCTGCGCGGCGGGGGCGGCGAGCATGGCACCAACGAAGATTGCGCCCGTCGCCAGGACGGAGGCAACCCTTTGCTTGAGACCCATGGTGAGCCTTTCCACTAGAAACACCGAAAAGTCTTCGGATGTCATAATTGTAACAGATACAGAAGGAATCTTAGTTAGTAACGACGGATTCTAGAAACCTATGATATCTAACCAGTCAGTCAAGTGCAGTAGCGGCGGGGGACAAAGTACATCCCCCGCCAGCCACCACAATCGCAGGGTGTCAGGCGCTCAAGGCGCGACGGGTGTCGGGGAAGCAGGAGCTGGGGTGCTCTCGGCACCAGTCCTGCAGGTAGCCCATGACCTGAACGAAGGCATCGGTGTGCCTCGGCAGGCCAACCTTGAGCGATTCCTCCATGGTGAGTAGGTAGGGCTCGCCCGGCTTGCCGGCGCGTCGATCGAGGCTGGGCAGGGCGGGCAGGGAAGTGCTGGAGTAGATGCTGAAGCCGTGCTCGTGGAGCCCCACGCGCAACACGGTGGGTTGCTCCAGCACGACGGCCAGCACCTCCTCAACCTGCTCGAAACTGCTGCAGAAGTGCGCCGTGCGCGAGGTTTCCGCGACGGAGAAGCGGGCCTGGGTAGAAATCGTGATGTCCATCTTGACGTCCTTACGGTTGTGGCGGACTGACTAATTAGATAGTTTGTTAACATACATATAAACCAAAATATTATAACACCGTTTGTAAAAAAAGTAAATATTCACCAAGCGAGTACTTTCTAGCAAAAATTGACAAATATTTATAAAACAGTATAATTATATTAAGTAGATGCCCCCACTTGGAGAAGTGATACGCGGCCACAAGATAGGAAGTTTGTCACCAATGCCCTCAAGGGCAATGGAGAGGAGGCGTCCATTCAAGACGCCGCCGACAAGCAGCGAGGTGCCCGCTTCGTTCCCAACGAAGTGACGCTGGCACGCCGGGACGGTCATACAGTGCCATTCATCCAGGGCTGCTCAAAATGCTGCTGGTACTGGGCACTGCCGGATGGCAAACGTACCTACCACTTCGAGGAGTCTGTCTACACGGAGATCGGCCGCCGCAACCATGGCAAGCAGTGGCGGCCCTACACGGGAACGCTTGCCGGTCCATGCCCGGATTGCGGCAATACGCACACCAATGGCGGGATACCCGAATGAGGATGCGCTAGCGCCCTCATTACAGGCCCCAGGGCCCCGAAGAGCAGCGGATACGTTCCGCGCTCCTCGGGGCCCTCCTCACGTCAGCTTATTGGTACTAGCATGATGGGCTGGACATTCGTTCGGCCTATCTTTACCTCTGGCGAACACTTCCGTACTCTCAGGGCCTTCTAAACGATTCTTCAACCTTCATTATTGGATCGTACCAGCCATTTTCTAGAATATATGTCTGTACATTCTTATCTAACCCAAGCAACACGGCTAGTCCGACAATAATAAAAACTATGCCTACCATTTTCTTAAATAAGCCGTTAGGATTGCTAAGCCACTTCAGCTTATTAACAACCACTCGCCCAAAGAGGCTGATAAGAAGAAGCACAGACGCAAGGCCAAGTGAATAAGCAAGCAGATATACGAGGCCAGTAGCCAAGGAGGCTGGAAGGACCGCGGCAATAATTAGTGCATAAGTAGGGCTACAGCTGTTAAATACTGGCCCTAAAGCTGCCCCGAGCAGAATATCTTTTGCAATACCATCACTATTTTGAGACTTTGCCATTAATTTATTCGCACCGATCTGCCACCCCGTCATAATCATTAGCCTTTCCCACAAGGAAGGGAACAAAAAGGTGATGCCTAATAGGATAACAATAGCACTTGAAACAAAGCTCCACAGGGTTGCGGGTATGCCGAGAAAGAGGGTGGTAGCCTTGAGGAGTAGAGAGAAAATAAAGACAGAAACTGCCAGGCTCACTACGATAACCAGTGGGTGTTTGAGCGAGGTTCGTTTGTTGCTGCTGGCGCCATGGAGGACGCTTCCGCCGACGACTACCGGCAAAACTGGGAGTATGCACGGGGCGGCAACAGTTAATACGCCAGCAACGAACGAAATGATCGCAAGCTCGATCACGGAAGCAGCGCCTCTTTCAGGCTGTGGAATATCGGCTCATCATAAGCGACGTAGCTATCGATCTTATTTCCTTTTGCATTCACTTTTACGATCGTTGTTTGCAAGGTTACCCCATACTTGGCGCGAAGAGCCTGATTAGTATCGTAATCAACTTTGAAAATAGTTACACCTGCAGGTATTTCGCTTGTCTTAATGCTCGCATCAAGAGCACGGCACTGTGGACACCATGGCGCATGGAAGAACAATAGTCTTGTCCCTTGGGTAGAAGTAAAATCATTTTCTGAATAATCCACGTAAGCACCCTTTGTAGGGCTAGGGGATTGTCCTTGGTGTTCTTGTGCTCTGGTGTTATCTGTCGGGTTCTTATTAGGTTCTACGTTCATGCTTTTCTGAAGCATCACATATGCCAAACCTGCTCCTATAAGAAGCAAAATGGCCAGCATAGAAGTTAAAAGTTTCTTGTTCATAGTCTTACTATAGTGACGTCATGTTACTTGCCAAAAGAATTGCCAACAGGACGACAGTTCCAGCGAGGGCCAGAGCCACAAAGATTGCATGAGCCACGAGCACCAGTTTATGCCCAACACGTTTTACAGTGTTATAGAGTAGTGGGGTCTCGGACTCTTGCTCCATAACCCTATTGTAGCACAAGGGATTCTACAGAAAGGCGAATTGGAGGTACCACACACCAAATGCGGTGAGGAGACCGAGAAATACAGGGAGGGTTGCTACCTTGAAGTATTCTCCCATGGTTAGCTTTTTGTAGCCGCCCATTGCCACTACACCTGCTGCACTTGCTATTACAAACAAGGAGCCACCATTGCCTGCAGCAATAGCGGTTAGTGCCCAAAGCTCAGGGTCGTTCATTGGGAGGGTGTTCATGGCAATTGCAACCAATGAAGCATTGTCAACAATACCCGAGAGGAAGCCGAGCCCCATGTTCACTATTACCAAGTGCGATGTAGAAGGGTCGGCCCCAACAACAACTTGAGAAAGCCACTGAAGGACTCCTAGTGTCGAAAGCGCCATAACTGCCAGTAGGATACCCATTATGTATTTGATGGACGAAATATCAACAGATTGGACGATCTTATCGATGTTGGCGGTCATGTGAGTCGGATTATTAGCGCGCTTGCGTTTTTTGGCAAACTCAATGACGCACCATGTAAGGCCAAGCCCCAAGAACAGCCCCATATATGGTGGTAGTCCTATGAAGCTGACGAGCAGTGGCAAAACAAAGCTGATGAGCGCCATAGTGATAACCATTTTTTCGCCAAAACTAGGTGTTAAGGTGTCATCTTTCTCGCGTTTTTCAAAGCTTGTGTCATCCAATTTGCGGTAAAGCATCGTCCCAGCAACAAGCGCAAGGGCGAGCGAGGGGAAGAATGCATATCTAATAATCTCAAGAGCTGTAAACTTACCGGCAAGCCAAAGCATGATCGTTGTCACATCACCTACGGGTGACCATGCGCCCCCAGCATTCGCTGCAATCACAATACCCGCCGCAGCGATAATCATATTTTTGCCTGTAAAAAATCGCAGAGCGATCTGGAGCATCGCAATAGTGATAGCGATGTTATCAAGGATACCCGAGAAGAAGAAGGTAAGCACCATAACAAGCAAGAACTGCTGTTTATCGCCAACATTCAAGGCTATTAGTTTTGCTCTAATAAGATCAAAGAATCTGTAATGAACTAGTATCTCGATGAGCGCAAGTGCAGCAAGCAGGAATGCTACGATGTTAAAGATTTCCGCTCCGGCATGCGAAAGGGCATGATGCAGCGCGTCTTTGTCGTGCAACAAATGGACTGCCGCTAGTAGCCATAGAACTGCCCCAAGCGTTAGTGCGATTGCAGATTTGTGAGTATTGAACTTTTGCTCTAGGGTGATCAGGAGGTAACCCAAACCGAAAAAACTAGCCGCAATAATACCGATAGTTTCCATATTTTAACCTATCTTAGATTTATACAAGTCATTTGTAATACTACTCTCCTCCTACTGAGTGTGCAATATGTATTTTAATTTCTTCATTCCGGATTAGCCGCTCCGCTAAGGGCGCATTGGGTTAGAGAGGTTTAGCTTGCGTAGCAACTGCGCGTTTATGGCAACGACGATTGTCGATACCGACATCAGCACGGCCCCCAGTGCCGGTGCCAGCACAATACCAGCACCATACAATACACCCGCTGCCAAAGGTATGGCAAAAACATTGTAGCCGGTGGCCCATACTAAGTTTTGAACCATCTTGCTGTATGTCGCCTTCGATAGCGTAATGACTTTAACTACATCTCTGGGGTCGCTCTTGACCAAGATGATGTCGGCAGATTTTATAGCGACATCAGTACCGGCACCTATTGCAATGCCAATATCGGCTTGGGTAAGGGCCGGTGCGTCATTTATACCGTCGCCAACCATGGCAACGCGCGCGCCTTGTTTCTGCAGCTCTTTTACCTTGCTTGACTTATCTTGTGGCCGAACTTCTGCGAAGAACTGTTGGATGCCGAGTTGTTTGGCAACGTACGCCGCAACATCATGACTATCACCGGTTATCATGGCGACCTTAATACCAAGCGCCTGGAGCGAGGCGATTGCAGGTTTTGCTTCATCGCGAATGATATCAGCGAGTGCTATTGCCCCTATAACCTGCTTGCCAGCTTTCACAAGATACACTTCTGTCTTGCCCTGCTTGGCGGCACGCTTGCTCTCTTCGCTGATATTGCTTGGGATAGACAGTTTGTTTTCCGCAATATAGCGGTAGCTGACGGCCACAAGCTCGCCGTGTTCTTGCAAGGTGCCCTTAACGCCTACGCCTGGTAGTGCTGCAAAATGCTTGACTGCAGCAAGCTGCAGGCCTTGGTCTTGGGCCTTTTTTACAATACCTTTGCCAACAATGTGTTCGCTGTTTTGCTCGAGGCTCGCCGTTAAGCGGAGGATATCTTCTGGAGTGTATCCTTTTGCTGCCCAGATATCCGTAACGCCATGCTCACCTTTGGTAAGGGTACCGGTTTTATCAAATAGAACTACATCAAGCTTTCGCGCCGATTCAAGGGCTAGTCTTTGGCGTACAAGCAGCCCATTGCGCGCAGAAAGGGTAGTGGAGATTGCGACAACTAATGGGATGGCCAATCCAAGAGCGTGTGGACAGGCGATAATCAGTACTGTTACTGCTCGTTCTAAGGCAAAACCCATGTCTTTGGTGGCAGCCCAGTATATAAAACTAGCTATTGCTGTAATGAGCGCAATACCAGTTAGCCAAAAGGCAGCCTTATCGGCTAAGACTTGCGTGCTGGATTTGGACGCCTGTGCCTCGGCAACCAGCTTCATTATTCCCGCAAGCGCGGTATCGTCTCCCACTCGCGTAACTTTAATGGTTAAAGCGCCATCCTGGTTAATAGTACCGGCTATTACTTCGTCGCCGATGCCTTTGCTGACTGGCTTGCTCTCGCCTGTAATTGCCGATTCGTTAATTGAAGAGCTGCCCTCTGTCACAATGCCGTCAGCGGTAATACTTGCTCCGGGCCGAACGAGAATTAAGTCACCGGTTTTTAGGGCGGATACAAGCACTTGCTGTGGCTGACCATTTACTAACTTTTCCGCCTTGTCGGGTAATAGTTGTTTAATGGCATCAAGGGCGCTTGACGCCTTGTGGATAGATGCCATTTCTAGCCAATGGCCCAGCAGCATTATGGTTATAAGCGTGGCAATCTCCCAAAAGAAGTTTTCGCCATCAATAAAGAACTGTGTAGCGACACTGTAGAAATAGGCCGCAATAATAGCAAGGCTTATTAAAGTCATCATGCCTGGCTGCTGGGCCTTTAGCTCGCCGACCGCACCCTTAATAAATACGAGACCACCGTACAAGAAGAGACAAGTAGTTAAAACAAACGGTACATATTCAGCGCCGGGAAAGCTGGGTGGGCTAAACCGGAACCAGTGTTGGATCATCTCCGAATACGCCAGAACAGGGATGGTCAGCAGTAGGGAAATCCAAAATTTATCCCGGAACATTGCCACAGAGTGACCTGCGTGCTTGTCGTGTTGTTGATGACCATCAGATTCTTCGTGGTCATGGTGATGGTGATGGTGTTCACCGTGCATAATTGTGTCCTTTTGGTCTTATATTACATTCCGTGCATGTTGTGTGGCTTTGCTGTATAACCCCAATCAGTCTGCCAGCCCCGCATCATTTCTATCTCTTTGGATTGAGCCGAAAGAATATCTTGGCTGAGTTGCTTAATTTCGCTGTGTTTTGCTCTAGTCTCGGCGAGTCTTGCCATATCGATTGCACCTTGGTGATGCATAATCATCTCTTCAATAAATGCCTTATCAAAGTCGTCACCGGTTTTGTTCTTTAGTCGCTCAGTCATAGCGCGCATAGAGGTATCGTCACCCGCCGGCGCCTTTTGTTGATGTGTATGGTTTGTGTTCATACCCATCACGCCCATCACCGAGTGATTATCGTTATTAACCGCTAATACCGCTGTCGCCCCCGCTATCAGTAGCCCTGCTAATAGGCCGATTATACCTACTAAAATACTTTCTTTTTTCATAGCCTCCCCCTTATATTATTTAATTCATACAAACTAAGCAGTTCGCTGACTGCCTTCTCCATGGAGTCTTCTTCGCCGCCTCTTACCATATCGGTTACGTGTGTCCGCAGATGATTTTCGAGAATTAATTTATTCAAAGAGGCGAGGGATTTTTGTATGGCTAGGCTCTGGGTAAGAATATCCATACAGTAGGCTTCGTTGTCGATCATTTTTTGGAGACCCTTAAACTGCCCCTCAATTATTTTTGAGCGATGCGTCGCTCGTTTTTTAAGCGTAGTAATCATGATTTCAGCCTATACCCCCTGGGGGTATTGTGTCAAGCTGTCGAGTGGCCAGTGGGTTGTTGTTACTGCTGCCTGTTATTGGCCAGTAACTGCGCAACCAGTGGTTCTACTTCATTTAATGTTGGCAACTGCCAGCCTTCTTTTTTGGCGACTTTCTGCAGCCCCTCGGTTGCATTCAGGCAGATCGCATACCTAACGGACCGTAGCATTTCTATGTCGCCCTCTGAATCACCGAAGGCGAATGACGACTCTGTTTCGTAGCCGTTTATAAAGTGCTTAATCGCATCGAGCTTTTCGTCGCGAGAAGCCAAATAACGGGCAACTTTCCCAGTAAATACGCCTTGCGATAGCTCGTATTCTGACGACGAATAGGCGCCCACATCGAATACACTGGCAACCGCTTCAGCAACAAACTGTGGCTCGCCAGTTACTAGCCGCAAGTCGTGCGACGAGCGGAACTGTGCCATAACTGGCCTAACGAACTCAAAAAACTTTGTGGAGTTGGCGTAAAACTCTTGAGTCGAGCGCAGGACATCCTGATAACTGGCCCCCTGTAGGCCGAGCGCATAAATATCGAGCAGCTCAACTATAACCGTTTCGTAATCCTTTTGGCCGATCTTGTAAGCCTGCATGCTTTTTAGGGCATTATCTAGAACGGCGGGCTGAATTAACTTTTCATCTACGTGCTTTTGTAATAAGGCAAAGTACGAAAAACCATCGTAAATAGTGTTGTCGATGTCAAATAATGCAATAGGCTTGCGCATAAGATTAAGTGTAGCAGTTTGAGCGGATTATTTAAGCCGGAAGAGAGCAAGGAGTGATATGTAGAGAGCATTGACATATCTGTATAAATATTATAAAATAGCATGCAGAGATAAGTGTCTCTCGGGGCAATCGCCCCGCCTGCACCTGCTATTTGGAGTTCGCATGAAGCGTACGCTCGAAGAAATTGTTACCGGACCACGGGTCTTCACCATGATCGACCCCCCCACGGTCGAGGGAGCGCTCTTGGATGAGATCCTGTTGGTGGTCAACGGCGACGCCTGCCGAATCACCGAGGAGCGCATTCGTCGAGGGGACAAGCGTGCGCTGAAGGCCACGCGCCTGCGATTCAGGCTCCACAACGGTCTTGCGATGATCGTCGCTTCACCCGAGGAGCTGGGGACGCTTCAGATCTCCTACCCCGACGACCCGAAGCCGAGCACGTGGGGTGAGTACGCGCTCAAGGAGCACGACGCTGCCATCTTGGGCAAGTTGACTCGGATCGGTGACGGCCGCTACGGTGGCTACGCCTTCACGGGCGACTTCCCGGACAGCGGCAACGGGCTGTAGCAAGCAGGAGCCGGGGCACCAGATGTGAAATTTGCATCTGGCGCCCCGGATACTCCGAATCGTTCAAGAAGTTCCGAAAGGAGCTTTTTTAGTTGCGTAGGTAATATCCGGTATAATAGTTAGCATGAGCTTTTTCTCGAGAAAAACACCGGGCGTATTAACAGCAGATGAGTTACATCAAATTGATTCTTATTGGCGCGCAGCCAACTATCTATCCGTAGGGCAGATTTATCTTCGCGATAATCCTCTTCTCAAAGAATCGCTTCAGCTTGAACATGTAAAGCAGGTATTGCTTGGACACTGGGGCACCACGCCTGGCCAAAACTTTATTTACGCGCATTTAAATCGAAAGATTGTGGCCGATGATTTAAATATGATCTATATATCGGGGCCTGGACACGGAGGTCCTGCTCTTACCAGCAATACCTATCTCGAAGGTACTTATAGCGAGGTCTACCCCCAGGTAACAAAAGATGAAGCCGGTCTAAAGAAGTTGTTTAAGCAATTTTCTTTCCCCGGCGGCATATCAAGCCATGCGTCTCCGCAAGTTCCAGGATCAATCCATGAAGGAGGCGAGCTAGGCTATTCGCTGAGCCATGCTTTTGGTGCGGTGTTTGACAACCCCGATCTCATAGCCGCATGTGTTGTGGGCGACGGGGAGGCTGAAACCGGTCCCCTTGCCACGGCTTGGCATTCTAACAAGTTCTTGAACCCTGTTACCGACGGCGCTGTGCTGCCTATTTTGCACTTGAACGGATATAAAATATCCAACCCGACTGTCCTGGCCCGCATGAGTCACGAAGAGCTCGAGCAGTTGTTCCGTGGATATGGTTGGACGCCTTATTTTGTTGAAGGCACCAACCCCGAGGATATGCATCAGCAAATGGCAGATGTTATGGATGTGGTGTGCCGCCAAATACAGTCTATTAAAGCTGCCGCGGGTGTTAGCGGGCGACCGCGTTGGCCAATGATTGTGTTAATAACACCAAAAGGATGGACCGGGCCCAAAGCAGTTGATGGCCTCCCTAACGAAGGAACGTTTCGTGCCCATCAAGTACCCTTGGCCGTTTCCGTTAAGACGCCACCCGAGCACTTGCGGCAACTGGAAGCCTGGTTAAAGAGCTATAAACCCGAAGAGCTATTCGATTCCGCTGGCCGGCTCCTGCCTGAGATTGCCAGCCTGGCGCCACAGGGCAATAAGCGCATGGGGGCAAATCCGCATGCCAATGGGGGCAAGCTCCTCAAACCCTTAAAGATGCCAGATTTCACTGACTATCGCCTTGACGTGCCCTCGCCGGGGAGTACACAAGCTAGCAGTATGCGCACACTCGGGCCCTTTCTTCGGGATGTACTCAAGTTCAATGAGGAGAATCGGAATTTCCGCATATTTAGTCCAGATGAAACACTGTCGAACCGACTGGGTGCTGTCTTTGAGGTGACTGATCGAACCTGGAATGCTGAAGTTAGGCCAAACGATGAATTCCTGGCGCCCAACGGACGTGTTATGGATGCTATGCTCAGCGAACACCAGGCAGAAGGGTGGCTTGAAGGATACTTACTGACGGGACGGCATGGGTTGTTCCATAGCTACGAGGCCTTTATTCGTATTGTGGATTCCATGCTTAACCAGCATGCCAAATGGCTAAAGATGTCCTTGGAGCTACCGTGGCGTCATGATATTGCCTCCTTAAACTACCTACTTACCTCACACGTGTGGCGCCAAGACCATAATGGCTTTACCCATCAGGACCCGGGCTTTATTGATCATCTTGTCAACAAAAAGGGTGAAATGGTTCGCGTCTACCTGCCGCCCGACGCCAATACACTCCTGTCTACTATGGATCACTGCCTCAAAACCAAGAATTATATCAACCTAGTGATTTGCGGTAAGCACGATGATGCGCCACAATTCCTTGATATGGATGCCGCCATTCAGCACTGTACTGACGGCCTTAGTATCTGGGATTGGGCCAGCACCGATAACGGTCAGGAGCCCGATGTTGTTCTAGCATGTGCAGGTGACGTGCCAACTGTAGAGGCGCTTGCTGCAGCTGCAATTATGCGTAAATACTTACCTGATCTAAAAGTACGCTTGGTTAATGTGGTTGACCTGATGCGGCTGCAACCAGAAAGCGAAAGCCCCCATGGTTTGAGCGACGAAAAGTACGACGCAATCTTTACAAAAGATAAGCACATAATTTTTGCATTCCATGGCTACCCATGGCTTATTCATCGGCTCACATATCGGCGTGCTAACCGAAACCTGCATGTTCGTGGCTATAAAGAGGAGGGTACGATTACGACGGCCTTTGATATGGCAGTTCTAAATAATATTGACCGCTATAATTTGGTGATCGATACGATTAATCGCCTGCCGCAAACTGGGGCAGCGGGCCAGGACCTAAAGCAACGATTGCAAAAGAAGCTAATTGAGCACACTACATACATAAACGAGTATGGGGTGGATTTGCCCGAAGTACGAAATTGGCGGTGGGGGAGCCCAGAGAGCGAGGCTCTTCTATGAGTCGACCCCTCATTCTTGTGGCCAACCCCGGGAGCACAAGCCGAAAATACGCACTATTCGAGGGCGGCTCGGAGCGTGCACGGCTTCGTTTTGAACTGCTGAACGATGTTATTCTGTGTACATTAAGAACCGACAAAGAAGAAAGTGTTGAGGTGGGCGTTCACACGCTCGATGATTCTCCTGCTGCGATTCTTCCTATTCTACGTTCGCATGGTGTGCTGGCGGAACAGGAGCGGATAGATTGCATTGGCCTGCGTATTGTTGCCCCGGGCGAGTACTTTTTGCAGGACCGGAAAGTTGACGATGCATTTATGCAGCATCTAGAACGTGCGGGCGAGCATGCCATGCTCCACGTTGCAGGAGCACAAGCCGAGTTAGCGCAGCTGCGCGAGTACCTTCAGGACATTCCTATTGCCGCCATCTCCGACAGTGCTTTCCACCAAAGCAAGCCAGAGTACGCATGGAATTACGGCATCGCACTTGACGTTGCTGACAAGCACGGCATTAAACGTTTTGGCTACCATGGGCTGTCTGTGGAGTCGATTGCTAAGCAACTTGCCGTACACGAGAAGGTCATTGTCTGCCACATGGGTGGCGGGGTGAGCGTTACGGCGCTGCACAGCGGCAAGAGTGTAGATACAACAATGGGCTTTTCGCCCCTGGAAGGTGTGATTATGGCAACGCGCAGCGGGTCTATAGATCTGGCCGCGGTTAATGTTCTCAAGAAGAATCTTGGGCTTGATGATGGCGCCACTGAAGAGTATTTAAATCAACGGAGCGGGCTCTTAGCTCTGGGCGGGTCGGCTGATGTACGAACGCTTCTTGAGCGCGAGGCACAGGGCGATACCCGCGCACACCTTGCACTTGAAACGTACATATATACGATTCAAAAAGCAATTGGCCAAATGGCGGCTAGCTTGAATGGCGCTGATGCGCTGGTGTTTACTGGGGCGGTCGGGGAGCGGTCATTGCCTACGCGAGCGCGCATACTACAGAAATTGACGTATCTAGACTTCAGGGTGAGCGATCACCAGAACGCCATTCAGCACGAGGCTAATACAGTTCAGGAAATTCACGAAGGCACCACGTCAAAGCCAGTCTACGTTATATCTGCAAATGAAGAAAAAGAAATTGCGGAGCGCACAATCAATGTTGCATTTGGGTAAAAATTCGCTCATCACCGATAGACATGCCCTCGAACTCGGCTAAGCGTGCCCATTCTAGAGTTATGCCAACGAGTGTATAGGCACCTGCGCGTATTTTGGCAATTGGTGGAAGCCATTCATAGGCAGTAACATGTAGCTTTGTGAGCTTCTTCATGGTTGCGTCAAGAATTAGTGGGTCCTCGATATCTCTTGCCGTGCCAGATGCCTGCAAGGTGCTATTGTCGGACGGGTGCACAATAGTAAGGCTTACTTTATTGTTGCTGCTCAAGTTTGTGTATTTTCTGGTTTGATTTTTGGTAATAAAGTAGACGATTAGCTTGAATGTATCGGTACATACATATACGACAGCTCCGTGTGGTGTGCCGTCAGGGTTGAGAGTGCCGAGTGTGGCGATTGGATTGACATCGATATACGACATAATGGCACTTTGTGTTTTATGATCTTCATTCATCACTTTTAACTGTAGCATTACACCACTGCTGGATCAATGCGCGCTTCTAGACGTATGATCAAAAATAGGCTACCATCTTATAGTTCCGTTCGAACTAGCTAGGAGGATCACGTGACGACCCGAATTCTGCACGAAGGCAAGCACACCACCTACGAGCATCTTGTGGGTGAGCTGGAACCGGGCGAGGGGCTCATGGCCAGCTACAAGAAGGGTGCGCCGAGGGTGACGACTGTCGAGCCGGTTGCCAACGAGGCGACCTTCAACAGGATCGCTGATGGCACCTTCGATCACAACGAGGGCACCGATTTCACCGGGTTCGACTACTTCGACCTTCGCTGGCACGCCAGTACTACCGGCTCCACGCGTCCCGCCGACTACGGTCGTGCCGGGTTCTAGGTGAACGATTGGGCTCCCTACTCATCCATTCGGGATTGAGTAGGGAGCCCCCTTTTATTATTGACTTCTCATGCCTCGCTAAGGATAATTAAATTTCCACTCAAACGTGAAAGGGGTGTGCAATGAAGGAGTTCTACACAATCTACTACCTGGTATTGGTTGTGCTCCATGCGCTGCTTCCGTTTCTGCTTTGGCTGTGGTCGGCGGTTGTTGGCGAGCGCAGCGGGGCGCCGAAATCTAAGGTGAGGCAGTACAGGGGCGAGCTGATTGGTCACCTGGCTGCTACATTCTTTGTGTCGGCACTGATGCTCAGCTTTGTGCCGTTCACTGTCCATCTCATGGAAGAAACGACTGGCGGAAAAGCACTCTTCAACGGGTTGTTCACCTTGATTTTCGTTGGCGTGGCCGGCTTCTTCATGTGGCTCGGCTTTTTGCAAGCCAAAGCCAACCGTCGTAGGTTGCGCGAGGCGCAAGCAGAGGAGCGCGAAGCGGGCGGGCGGTAACCCTCTGTGAAGCTGAGGTGTTGTTGGAGGGCAGTACCTCAGCTGTTTTACTGTTATTGGCCACCAGTGCGTGTGATTACGGCTGAAGTGTCACTTTCTTTAACATAATGAATTTTATATTGTGTGCATATTTGCGTTTCGCTTATGCAGCGCTCACCTGTTGCAGTCCGCGGTTGGTAGAGATAGCCGACAGTACTGGCGAATCCGGCATTGACGGTGCCTGGCGTTGAAATGGGCGGCGTGCCATTATTCGTAGCAAAAATTATTGAATTATCGTCCCTTTGAGGTGCCCGTAACACCTCTAGATCAAAGTCGGCAATTTTGGCTTTGACATCAGTATCGTTAGATAAGTTCACCTGGCTTGCGCCGCTCCCTGGTGTTGTGTCGCTGTAGATTCTGGGGTATGAGCCTTGCCCGGGCCCGTTGTAAAAAAGCTCAAGGTAAGTGACGAGTGACCGCACATCACTATCCCGTTCGGCGTCGCGCGCTTTCCTTTGCACGTCCGAAATAGTACTAAAACCAATGCTGGCAAGAATAACCACCACGACAATCACAATCAGCAGTTCAACGATTGTAAAACCCAGAGATTGAGGGGAGCGCTGCATAGCTAAATCATACCATACGGCCACTTGCTTTTGGCGTCAAAACCGGCCAGGCAGGACTGGCCGGTACGGGTTGGTGCTCACAGGAGCGACTGTTTTGCGAGCTTGAGACGTTGCTTCACTTGTGGGTTGGAGCAGCTTTCGACGGCGCGCTCGAGCTCAGCGAGCCGCACATCACGTCCACTCGCATTGCCGAGCCTGTTGAGGGCGGCGATCGCGAACATTTCCGCATCGACCACTCCAACGGTTATCGCGCGCTTGGGCAACAGAGCCCTTGCCTCGTCGGCGGTACGAAGCGCCTGGTTGAGATCTTCGGTGGTGTTCCTGCCGACAAGGTTCTTGGCGAGAACGATCAGCGCTTCGAAACGCTCCAACGCCTTGCTTGGGTTGGTGGCGAGGAATGCCTTGGCGATTGCGATTGCCCTAGAGGGATCGCTGAACTTGTTCGCTCTCCTGACGGCCTCAATGGTACTCATGAGTACTCCCTAACTGTTGAGCAGTTGTAGGTTAAACAATAACATAAAATGGGGCTAATAGCAATTATTAAATAAAGATTAAGTTACGCAAAGAGCGTATTTACTTTTCATGGGCTGGCTCGCACAATAGTGCTAGATGTTGATGTCTGCTTCGCATGCCTATACTACAAAGCTACCTGCGAAACGCTCCAGGCGTGGGATTTTTGTATGAACGGTAAGGTGTTGCTTGGCCGCACACTTACAGGATTCTTTTTGTTGCTTATCCTCACGGCTGCCCTGATTGTTATTTTTGCGTACAATGCTTTATTCACCGATAGCCTTCAGGTGCACCGTGAAGCGTACATGATAGTTGCGGTGCTTATATTCTTTGGGTTGGTGCTAGTGGCTGCTGTTGGCTTCTATGGGTTGCGCTCTATCCGGCTCCAGCTCAAGCAACTTAGGTATGAGGCGGCTCGTTTTGCAAATGGTGATCTTTCCCGGCGAATAGAGATGCAGTCTAATGACGAGATTGGTGAGCTTGCGACAACCTTCAATGAAATGTCTGAGCGACTTAGGGAGTCCTACCAGCGCCTTGCCCTTGAAAAGCAGCGAGACGAGATTCTGCTCGAGAGCATTGGCGAGGGTATGATTGCTCTTGATACCAAAGGCCAGATCGTGTTGATTAATAACAACGCAATTGATGTGCTCGAGCTTGAGGAGAAAGAGCTTGCGGGTGAAGTTGTCCATAAACTTTTTGCGCTAGAATCAAGCGAGGAAAAGAAGCTGCGTCCTGCTGAACGTCCCGAAATGAAAGCGCTGCATAAGGGTGAACCACAGAATGAAGTATGTAACTTTAGGAGCCGTGAGGGCAAAAAGGTCGTGCTCAATATTAACGCCAGTCCGGTATTTAGTGACGGCAACGTAGAGGGCGCCATTGTTGTTATACGAGATGTGACTCACGAAAAAGAAGTTGATCGTATGAAGACCGAATTTATCTCGCTGGCCTCTCACCAGTTACGAACCCCTCTCTCGGCGATTCGTTGGTTTACGGAAATGTTGCTTTCGGGCGACGCTGGGAAACTTAAGTCAGAGCAGCAGGAGTTTGCTAAAAATATCTATGACTCCTGCGAGCGAATGATCGATCTCGTCGGTTCGCTGCTTAATATTTCGCGCATTGAGTCTGGCCGTATAATTGTGGACCCTAAGCCAACTGATCTTAGGGAGCTAGTGGGCGGAATTATTAACGATCTTAAGGCCAAGACCGAAGAAAAAGAACAGAAGATGATAATCAGCGTGCATAGAGATCTCCCTAAGATAAATCTTGATCCTCACTTGATTGGTCAGGTATATCTTAACCTGCTCACGAATGCCATAAAGTACACCCAAAAAGGTGGTGAGATCATGGTGTTTATATCACGAAAAGACGATCACATAATCTCCCAGGTTACCGATAATGGCTACGGTATTCCAAAGCAGGAGCAAAAGAAGGTGTTTCAAAAATTCTTCCGTGCCGAGAATGCCGTTAAAGTTGAAACAGACGGTACCGGCTTAGGGCTATATCTTATCAAGGCCATTATCGAGTCTTCGGGTGGAGAAATATGGTTTGAAAGTGAAGTTGGCGTCGGAACAACCTTTTGGTTTAGTATCCCGATGAGTGGAATGAAGGCAAAAACTGGTGAAGTAACCCTTGATAGTTAATAAGGAGTATATATGACACAAAAGCAGCCTACGGTGATGGTCGTCGAAGATGAGAAACTACTCTTAGATGCTATAACCAAAAAGTTAGTAATATCAAACGTAGAGGTTATCCCTTGCTCAAGCGGGCAAGAGGCACTGCAGCAGCTAAAAGCCTTGCAACACCTCCCCCATGCTATTTGGTTAGACTACTACTTAAAGGATATGAACGGCTTGGCTTTTATGGAGGAGGTCAAGAAAGATCCGGCCTGGGCCGAAATACCGGTTGTTGTGGTAAGTAATTCGGCAAGCGAAAAAAAGGTGCACCACATGCTCGCCCTTGGAGTAAAGAAATACATTCTTAAGGCAGAGTATCGGCTTGACGAGATCCTGGCCATTATTCAGGAGCTTATTGCTGACAACAAAAATAACTAGGCGGGAATGGAGAGTTTTTGCGAGAATCTCTCCGGTAATTGTCCCCGAAGCTCTTCGCGAGTAAACTTGCGCAGTGGTTCGCGGGTAACTAGATAATTTTCGAGATCAAGATATACTTTTTGTAATTCTTTTTCGTCCTCGGTCGTTAACTCGTCCTCA
>DASUUR010000042.1:0-5576 GCA_036373975.1 Saccharimonadales bacterium (SeqCode) | reverse complement strand
TCTCTAATTCGTGGCTAAGCGGAGATGAATATTCCCACCATCGCTTCATCGCGCTCGAATCAAACTCGTTACGCTTATGCCGAGATTGATGACGCTTCACGGTTTCGTCGAAGTTTACGTCAAGATAAAAGAAGTAGGTTTCCTTTGGATGTAGTTTTAGCAATTCTTCTGGGCGAAACTCACCACTTTTCGTATTAAGAATTCCCTGATAGATAACGTTATAGCCATCTTCTAGCCCTATGTTTATGGCTTCCATCGCCAAGCGCTGGCTTGAAGGATGCGGGGTGTTACGGTGATCACTAAACATCTTACGAAGTTTATCTTCACCTACTAACAGAGTTGGCTGATGGCAACGTTTTAGCAATTCGTTGGAGATAGTGCTCTTCCCTGAGCCAGAGGGACCACGGATAACTATTAGTTTAGGCATAAGTCAATGATAGCAGATAGAGGAGGAGAAGAAGGATTCGAACTGTGCTAACAGAGGTGAAAATAAAAAGAGCCCGAAGTTCGAACTCTTTTATATCTGTAATAATCTCATGGCTGGGGATGAGGGATTCGAACCCCCGATCACGGGACCAGAACCCGTTGCCTTACCGCTTGGCCAATCCCCAGTAATGGGTTAAATTGTATCATTTTCTCCCCTGGTACTCAAGGGCTGGCTTAGAACCCGTAAATACTATAGAATGCATAAGACTGTCCGAGGCGCATGGAGTAGCAATGAGAATAACTGGGCATATAGCTCATGATCTGTCCCTTGAGTTTCAGTTTGCCAATGGCCACAGCTTGGTGGTGATCGGCGAGAAAGAGAAGGACAATGGCGGAATCGAGCGCTTCAAGTGCGCAAACCTTCTAAGAGAAGACTCTGTCGTTGGCAGGTACGCCCCGCCGCCGGCTAAAAGCCCGACCCTTCGGCTGATGGAGGGCTACACTAAAGCAGACTTTGTCGCCTACTGGATGGCCGCAACCAAGTATTTCAAGTCAAATACTGGCAGCCTCCTGAGCGGTGCCATGGCCAAGGGCGACGTCTACGTCATGGGGGCCGAGCTGGAGAAACTTCTCCCGATTATTCAGGATGATCGACGGGCCAAGGTTGGTCCGCTGTCCTAGCTGAGGCGTGAGCCGACACCACAATGACGTGGCGTCGGCTCGTTTAATATAAAGCTGCCTGCGCCCCAGAGTGGGACGCAGGCAGGAATCAGCCGCGCACGGCCTGCAACAGCTTGCGGTGGACGACCGGGTTGTTGGACATCACACAGCCCTGCTTGCCCGGCTTGAAGACCAGGCTGCCGCCTGTCGGCGAGCTAACGACGCAACCGGCCTCGGCGCCGAGCAGCGCCGTTGCCGCGAAATCGTGCGTGTAGGCGTTCTTCGAGACGAAGCCCACGATCTGCCGAGAGCCAAGCTCACCAGGTCTGTACAGCTCGAGCAGCTCAGGGTCGATGAGACAACACGCCTTGAAGACTGCGCCATCCAGGATCACCGTCTCGAATCCAGCAGCCTGCAGACGAGCAGTGATCTGGGGCTCCGTGTCCGACATGAGCACCACTCCAGTAGTGGGGTGGTCATCAATACGCAGCCGCCGCCTAAAGCCAGCCTTCTCGCGGAAAGCCCCCTGACCCTTGACAGCCGTGTACATGACCTTCGTGGGGAGCAGCGGGGCATACGCAACCGCAACCTCCACTTCCCGACGCTTGACCGCCAGCGCGAACATCGCCAGCGAGATTCGCGGGCTCAGCTTTTGCCCGTTGATCATGTTCCGGGTGCCGTCGGTGGGGTCGATGATCACGATGTCGCGATCGCCGTAGGTAGCGGTACCGCCCTTCTCCTCACTGGCCACGTTGATGCCGCGATGCTTGTAGGCCGCGACAACATTGTCGCTCACCGTCTCGTCAACATCGGTCACGTCGCCCTCTGGTTTGCGGCGCACAACCAGCATCTTGGGGCCATGGAACACCTCGTGCATGTAGTCGCCCTCGTCACGCGCCAGCTCTTCGGCAAAGCGAAGCTCGTCGGTGTTCGTGCCAAAGACCTTCATGACAACTCCCTGTTCTCTCGGATTGGGTACTGGGGTAGTATATACGAGCAGCGAGCGCAATACAACAATCAGCGCTTGCGCGTAAATCGCCCGCCAAAGAGCGCAAAAAAGGCCAAGCTAGCAAGTAGTGCAGCAAAAAGTATCTCGATACGGCCATCTACTACCAGGAATTCTCCAAACAGCCCAATCGGGTGAGACCCTGCGAATACTGCCGCGATAATAAGCCAAAAAAGCGCCACCACCCCAGCCAAGCCCAAGCTTAGTCGCCTGAATAGTCTGCTGAGCGCCATATTCAGTAAAGCCGGTATCGCCAGCACCTCCGCGGTAACTACCAAGCTAGCCACGAGTTGGGCCGTTTCTTTACCATTAAACGTATACCGCTGTAATAGAGTAATAAAATCCTCAAAACTCACCAGCTGCGCCACAGCCATAGTGCTCAGTAACGCCGCATACAGAACCGACATCTGGAATATACGAGAACGTAGGGGCACTGCGCGGCGTTCCGCACCAGGCAACTGTGCAATAACCACCCCCATGACATCGGCCTTTTTTACTGGCCCATGTTCACGACTATCAGTACTCTCGAGGCGATTATCCCCGACCAAATAGACCGTGTTACCTTTAACACTTTCGACTCGTTTTAATACTTCACGTCCGGCTTGCCTTGCCACTACCACTTCGCCACTTTTTGCCTGGCGACGATGCGCCAATACAATTGCACCAGGCAAGTATGCCGGTATCATACTGCGCCCCTTAACCCGACGAAGAAAAATGTTCATATTATTTCTGAGAATCGGCAAATATATGCGCTACGTTATGAACGGACTCAACAAGAGCATCGGCTTCTTCGAGGCTTACTGACTGCTTTGCCTTACTCGCTTGTTTTGCAGCCTCCCAAATCGTTGTGTGCAAGTCAGGGAAACGCTCAAGGTGCTCAGGCTTGAAATAGTCACTCCACAGGGTGTAAAGCTGGTCTTTTACGAGTTGTCCGTGGCGCTCCTTGATTTGTACGGCGCGAACAAAAGTATTGTGTTTTTCAATAGAATCGAGCTCACCCAAAGCAAGAATCTTCTCAACCATACGCTTAACTGTGGCAGCAGCGTGTGTCATTGTATCGGTTTCGTAGATACCACAGGGTAAGTCACAGTGTGCAGCAACAGTTTTTAGCATAGAATTCTCCTTTTTGGTACTTATATCTATAGTATACTTGCTCAATGCTGTCGCTTCAAAAAGCAGTGTTGTATTTTCGTCAAAATGCTTGAGCTATACTTGCATATACGGTAAGATTATTGTTAAGCGAATGCAATAAACAAACATTTTTACAAAAAATATAGTGCAGCTCGCTCTACGACCCTCCACCACAACAAGTGAAGCCTCAGTTATCTGAGGTTTTTGCTTTATGTAACTTTTCGCGATGACGCCTGGCGCCACTTAGCAATTTCCGCATGATTACCACTTAAAAGCACCTCTGGTACCGCCATGCCGTTGTATTCGGCGGGTCGAGTATACTGGGGGAACTCAAGTGTTTGGCCATCGCTAAAGCTCTCAATCTCGGCGCTTGTTTCGCCACCAAGCACCCCAGGGATAAGCCGTACAATGCTATCAATTATAGTCATGGCCGGTAGCTCACCGCCAGTAAGTACATAATCGCCCACCGAATATTCGCCATCAACAACAGTCGTAATTCGCTCATCATACCCTTCATACCGACCGCATATAAAAATATATCCTTCGGTCGCACGGGCATGTTCAACGGCCAACGCTTGGCTCCATCGCACACCCCGCGGTGTCATAAGTAATACTTTTGCCGACGGATCGTTCTGCTTAGCAGCTGCGACCGCTGCGAACAACGGCTCCGGCTTTAAGAGCATCCCATCACCACCGCCATAAGGGGTGTCGTCTACTTGGCGTCGCGGGCCAATTCCAAATTGCCTAAGATCAATAGTTGAAAGCTCCACAATTGCTTGATCTTGCGCTTTCCACATCATGCTCGCCCCAAATACACCCGTAAACATTTCGGGAAATAGTGTGATTACTTGAATACGACGCACAGGTGATTGCATAGCTTTCATAATACTATCTGCGCAGGAGTTTTGGTAGTAGCGACTCTTGCACTGCTGCGTTGCTCTTTAGAACATACTCACCACTCGCCCTATCTTGTGTATAGTCGTCAAGCCGTATGCCATCGTCGTGGATAGCTCGCAAGCCAGCAACAAGGGCATCGATGTCCTGGTAGTTGCTATACATGCCAAAGCTCATGCGCACCATACCTGGGACGTCCCGCTTGTCACCCGCTTCGAGCGCGGCCACTGTATCGGTAAATTCCTGCGAAGATACCTGGAGCAACCTTGTTACGTATGGATGAGCACAGAAGCAGCCGTTGCGTACGCTTACATTATGCTTGTGGCCCAACTCGGCCGCGACTAGCTGATGTGAAATGCCTTCAAGATTAAACGGAATAACACCCAAGCGGCTTGCTGCGGTGTCGGGATTGCTATCGCCATACACCTTAAGGCCTTCGATCGTAGCAAGTTTACCGAGTGCATAACGCGTAAGTGCGGCTTCGTGTGCAGCAATATTTTCCATGCCTATACTTTCCATAATACGCATGGCTGCCGCCATCGCGACCGCTCCCATGGCATTCGGCGTACCTGCTTCAAATCTGTCGGGCAGTTCAGCCCAACGCACGGTTTCATCGGTCACCACCTTTATAGTGCCACCACCGGTCATTGGAGGCGTCGCACCAGCAAGGTATTGCTTCTTGCCCACCAGTGCACCACCGCCAAACGGCGCATACAGCTTATGACCCGACAGAGCGATGAAATCAAGATCATCGGCCTGCATATCTATAGCCCGGTGTGGCGCTAATTGCGCACAGTCCACCGCGATTAAAGCACCGGCTTCATGAGACATTTGCGAAATCAAGCTAATGTCGGGCATGTGGCCCGTGACATTTGAACCACCCGATACAGTTACCAGCTTTACCTTACCAGCAAATCGCTGCAATAATTCGTCAAGATGCCCAATATCAAGGCGTCCTTGTGTGTCTACCTCGATATGGTGCACCTGTGCCAGCGTGGAGCGCCAGGGGAGATCGTTGCTATGGTGGTCAAGCACCGAGCGCAGTACCACATCGCCCTCTTCGAGGTTAAGTGCCCCAGCGAGTATGTTAATGGCTTCAGTGGTGTTCTTTGTGAATACCACTGTGTCGGTCACCTCATTTGCTCCCACAAATTCACCTACAATTTCGCGGGAGCGTTCGTATGCTTCGGTAGAGACGCGCGCATTTTCACCAGCGCCACGGTGTACCGAGCCATAGACATCGAGTAGCTCATTAACTGTGTCGCGGACTGGCTCAATAGTCAGCGTGGTTGCGGCATTATCTAGCGCAACCGGGCGGCCCTCAAGCCCAATTGTCTGCTGCCGAATTGACTCGATTGAAAAGTGCGGCTGAAACTCTGGCATATCTCCTCTTACTAGCCGCTATATTCACATTTACTACTCATATTCTACTCCAAATACTGCAAAATCAGAAAACCCG
>DASUUR010000041.1:0-3522 GCA_036373975.1 Saccharimonadales bacterium (SeqCode) | reverse complement strand
ATGCCCTTCGTCTTCCTGATCGTCTCCGTCGGCATTCGTGCCGCACAGATCTTCCAGGGAGCTGACGGTGCCATCAAGAAGACGCTCGACAAGATCCCGGACTTCATCGAGTACCTGGTGATCATCGCCAGCGGTGCGATGGGTGGTCTGGCCATGGCGGGTGCACCTGCGTGGCAGAACTGGTTCACCTCGTGGAGTGACCTGATCAAGGCCGGCTTCATGATCCTGAGGCGAACCGTCGAGCTCTTGACCGGTGTCATCGGGTAAGGGTTTCTCTTTGTCGGGGTGAGGAACTCGCAAAAAGGCCCGGTGCACAGTTCGCTGTGTACCGGGCCTTCTTCACGTTTTAGCATAGCTCGTGCGCGCCCACCCGCGGCTCTTTTTGTTTTGAAATGTTTGTTTCTGGTACGCAAAGAGCCACTTTGCGTACGAGCTCTGCAATTAGAGTAGCGTAAAAGCATAAGCATTGCAAATTTTTTACAACATAAAAGCTTGCTGGTATTTATACCTGTTTTGTGTTTAACTAGTCATGTTCAGAAGCGTAGTATCATAAAGGTAAGTGCATAGCATAAAACTCCTTCGCAAGATATGAAACTGGTCGATCTGACGCACGACGAAGAAAACAAGGAAATTTATGTCACAGAAACTCTTTATTGGTAGCCTCGCATGGGGTACTACCGACGAAACTTTGAACGCTCACTTTGCGGCAATTGGTGAAGTAGAAGAAGCAACTGTTGTAAAAGACCGCGACAGCGGCCGCAGCAAGGGCTTTGGCTTCATCACTTACAAAAACGAAGATGACGGCAAAAAAGCCATTGAACAGCTTGACGGCAGCGAACTTGACGGTCGCAACATCACCGTTAGCGAAGCTCGCCCACGTGAAGATCGCCCACGACGCGATTTTAACGGTGGCGGCAACCGCAACAACGGTGGTAGCAGCTTCCGCCAGCGCAGCTGGTAGTCTAGCTAGAGCTAACAAAAAGACACCTGATTGGTGTCTTTTTGTTATGGGGAGATACTGTGTTATGCAGGACCGGCGGCCTTGACTATGTTATTGCAAAAGCTTGGTAAAAGCCACTTCGTCTATGATCTTCGTACCATATTTTTCGGCCTTTTGCAGCTTACTGGCGCCAACACTGCCGCCAGCCACCAAATAGGTTGTATCCTTACCAACGCTACTTTGGAATACCCCACCTTGCGTGCGGATTTTTTCGGCTGCCTCTTCACGGCTCATGGTGTTGAGCGTACCGGTCACCACAAATGACATACCGGTTAACTTACCTGTGGCCTTAGTACTCTCAGCTTTAACTTCTACACCATTCTTCCAGAACTTTTCAAGAATTTTTTGGTTATCTGGGTGCTCAAACCAAGCAACAATAGATTCAGCAACCACATCACCAATACCTTCAACAGCTTGCAATTGCTCAATAGTGGCTTGCTGCAAAGCAGGAAATGTCTTAAAGGCATGCGCTAGATCTACCGCCGTTTGAGCGCCTACGTGGCGAATCCCAAGAGCGAAAAGAAATTTATGGAAGGGAGGATTGCGCTTTTCGTTAATTGCGACAATTAAATTATTAGCACTTATTTCTGCAAACCGCTCGAGCGCTAGAACGTCCTCTTTCTTGAGCGTATACAGATCGGCTGGGTCGTGCACCAACTTGGCATCGAGCAGCGCCTCAACATTCTTCTCCCCAAGCCCGGTTATGTCTAGAGCCCCTTTACTCGCAAAATGCTGAATGTGGCGAAGCATTCGGGCGGGGCAAGCGGCGTTAGGACATCGCCATACGGCTTCATCTTCAGGACGCACTAACTTAGTGTTACACTCGGGACAATATATTGGCATTATGAATGGCTTTTCCTCACCGCTACGCAGCTCTTCAATGGGGCGCACTACTTCAGGGATAATGTCCCCGGCCTTACGCACAATGATCGTATCGCCAATCAGCACACCCTTACGCTTCACTTCGTCTTCGTTGTGGAGCGTCGCCATCTGCACAGTCGAACCCGCCACTACGACCGGCTCAAGCATAGCTACGGGCGTTGCCGCACCAGTACGACCAATGCTAATAAATATATCTTTGATTTTTGTTGTGGCTTCTTCAGCGGGATATTTGTAGGCAATCGCTCCACGTGGGTTCTTACCAACAATGCCTAGCTGCTCATAAATAATTCGGTCGTTTAGCTTAATAACCATACCGTCAGTGTTGTAGGGCAAGGTCAGACGCTCTTCTTCCCAATGCGTCGCGAACTCAATGAGTTCATCAAGCGAATGGATCACCCGCCTTTCACTGTTGACAATAAAACCGAGCTTTTTAAGCGACTCGTAGGCAAACATATTGGTCGGTACTTCTTTTGAATCATCCCGAATAATATCGTATGCACGGAAGTAGAGCTTTCTCTCGGCTACAATCCGCGGGTCCAACTGGCGGATAGTTCCAGCCGCGAGATTACGCGGATTAGCGTAGGTTTTTTTGCCTTCTTTGGCGAGCTGTACGTTCAGCACCTCAAAGTCCTTTTTATACATCACAATTTCACCGCGTACCTCTGTGCGGCCGTGGAGAAAGAGCTCGGTTTCTTTTTGACGACGCAAGCTCAGCGGTGCGCTGGCAATTGTGCGAACATTGCTTGTGACATCTTCGCCTATAAAGCCGTCACCGCGCGTCACAGCCCGTTGTAATTGACCATCCTGGTAAATAAGCGAGCAGGCCAAGCCGTCCATTTTAATGTCTACAAAAAACTCAACCGCTTCGTCGAGTTGTGGTGCGAGCTTGCGTGTACGCCTTAACCAAGCCTCCACCTCTTCGCGGCTAAACACATCGTTAAGGCTAATCATGCGCATGCGATGCTCAACTTTTTCGAATTTACTGATCGGCACATTACCAATACGCTGGGTGGGGCTATCCGGGGTTATGAGCTCTGGGTGTTCAGCTTCAAGCTTTTTTAATTCTGCAAACAACGTATCGTATACAGCATCAGATACTGATGGCTGATCAAGTGCATGGTACTCATACGAGTACTGGTTAAGTTGATCTCTTAACTTTTTAACGCGGTCAGCGGCTTGATTCGGCATTGATTAATCTCCTGTATAACATATAGACGTACGCTGCGCTCCATACGACGGTCGTCGCACCAACCAGTACAATCATGACTGGCACGAGTGGCAACCAAGGAATATGAAGTAGCCGGTCAATAAGAATAGCCGGAATAAGAATAAGCGCCCAAAAGACAAGTACGCAGATAATCAGCCATGCCAAGCGAAGCATCACGCGGAGCCGGCGGCCTAACACGACTTCGCCAGCATCTCTTAGTGCGACAAATGGATACATTCCAGGAAGTGTCACGAGAACAAGCGCGATAAAGGAGCTGGTAAGCCAATATAAAGAAACGACACCAAGCAGAACAACTGCCGCCCATAACACCATCGCCTCAACTCCGGCCTCTCCAATTCCGCTGGCCTGAGCCGCCTGCAGCCCAATAAATCCAATTGCCACTGGCAGTATTTGCACGAACATTACGAGAATC
>DASUUR010000040.1:0-4136 GCA_036373975.1 Saccharimonadales bacterium (SeqCode) | reverse complement strand
CAAGAATAGTAAATAGTGTTTTTAGGTTCTTCTCTGTAGGCTCAAGGAGCATGCCGGTGTAAAGATACATGCGATCACCCCGAATCTCAACGTCGACCTTGCGCGGCACGCGATTTCGCATTGTGTAAAGCAGATCAGGAGTAACAATCGTTTGTAGCGCATGTTCTTGGCCCTCTGGGTACAGTACCTTATAAACCTCTGAAACAGTTGGGTCAACATTTTGGTACTCTACAAAGCCACCTTTTGCCTTGGCCGAACCGAGTGCATGCAACCCACCGTCGATAAGAATATGCGGAAACGAAGCAGGTAATTGGATACTCATGACACCCACCTTAACTGTACGGCTATTGCTTGCTACGCCCAGACTGTACACATAGGTACCAAGCCAAAAAGGCAAGTTGTAGGTACCATGCACAATTCGTTTAGCGTGTCGCGCATGACCACCTTCAAAAACTGAGCCAGTTTCGACACCAGGCTCACCACTCGAGATATATTCGAAGCCATTTGCCTCTGCAAATGCTTTAAAGCGAATCTCTTTCTTCTTGTTTGCAAGAAGAGCGAAGTAAGCAATACCTGCAATTACAACGGGAATAAGTACTCCAAAAATATTGCCCGAGAAAACAAAATATCCGGTCATCAGCACAACAAGCACAATCCCGGCCCAGGCAGCACCCGGCAGCTTGCCAAAAGATGTTTTGAATTTTGCCGCTTCCGAAAAGCTTATGTCTGTTTGTAGGGGCTGGTAGTTAATGTTCATCATCTCTCCTCGTTCTGCGCGCGTCAAAAAAATAGTGTTCAACACTCTAGTGTACCGGTGTAGGCAGGGGATGGTCAAGCGTAACCCACTGCTATCTATTTGTTGTCATGCCTGCGCGCTAACCACGTAAAGATAAGTGCTGGCGCCTGGAATACGCCCGCCACAAGGTACGATGCCTGGTAGCTCCAGACGTCCGCCGAACGGCCCAACAACGGCTGACTAATGACCCCGCCGCTCGAACCAAGCAATGAGTCAAACGAGAGTACTGTTGCTCGTTCTTTTGAAGCGATAAAGCCATTAAGATACGCTTGCCGCACCGGAGTAGTTGCCGCGAACATAAAGCTCCACACCGCGAAAAGACTGATTACCACCCAGAAATTATTGACAAACCCGATTAGCAGCAAGGTAACAACGCTTAGTAAGCAGCCTACCAGCATAATATTCGTACGACGCTTGAATACGTTCCCGACTGCAGACACCGTGAGACCACCAATAATCTGGGCCGCAGCCACAATTGCCGCCGCTATACCCGCAATTCCGTAGGCGTGCTGATCCCCATAGAGTTCCAGAAGATATGGTTGCATTGCGTAGAAGACGTACGCCATAACGCCAAAAGTAAAGAAGCCGCTAAGCATCACCCATTTTACCGACGGTTGACGAATTGCATTACGGAACGCACAGACCAAAACATCTTTCACTTCCCGGAGCGGCGTTTTGCCCCCACTTGGCGAGAAGCCTAGATCGCGCATCACAAAAAGTGCGAGCAAAAACGTCGCGACTAGCAGTACTACCCGGACTATATATGGGACACCGAGCGTAGATATTTGAGCGATAAACCCACCGGCCACTGACCCAACAAGCATAGCGGCGCCACGTACGATCTCACCTTTGGCAAATACCGACTCCAGCACGCCCTTAAAGCCAGTTGCCGTAAGGGCATCAACCAGCCAGGCCTCGACCGCCCCAGAAAAGAAAGTAAAACCAAGCCCCAAAAACGCAGAGGTCAGCGCCCAGGCCCAAAACGGAGCGTGCACATGCCACATCAGTAGGTACAAAAGCGTTGTTACCGCAAGGGTAAGAGTGCCCAACAGATACGATGCGCGGCGACCCTTTACGTCTGCAATAACACCAGTGGGGATTTCAAATATAACAAGCCCAGCCGTAAAGAAGGCGTTTGCGATAAAAGCCTCCGTAGCACTTAGACCGGCGTCAAGCAAGAAAAGCGTGTTTATGCCCCAAATCAGGGATGCTGCAAGCGTATTAAAAAGCAAGAGTGTAAGATACACTCGCTGGATATGACGAGATGCGGCGTTCATTGCTACTATTGTAGCACTGTCTTCGTGGTATGATGAGCCTATGGCGACATTTAGTTTTGATATAGTTTCCCAATACGATAAAGCCGAAATGAACAATGTTTTCATGCAGACACAACGCGAAATAGAAAACCGCTTTGACTTTAAAGGCACACCAGCCGCACTCGACTGGCTAGGCGACAAGATTGGTTTTAAAATAACTGGCGCGAGCGAATGGCAAATCGACGCAATTTTAGATATTATTCGCAAAAAACTGGCAACACGCAATCAGAGTTCAAAATCCTTGGATCTTACAAAGCCTATTACCGAAAGCAATCTGCAAGCAACAAAAGAAGTGCCGTTTAAAGAAGGGCTCGATCAAGAAAAAGCCAAGAAAATCACGAAATTGCTTAAAGAAACGTTTCCGAAGGTTAAAACACAGATTCAGGGTGATGCCGTACGAGTTTCAAGTAGCAGCAAAGATGAGCTGCAAGCAGTGATGCGTACCCTTACAGAGCAAGATTTCGACTTCGCAATTAGCTTTATAAATTATAGATGAGCTCCGAGCAGGCGCACCCGCCCGGAGCGTGTCTATCCGCGTCTGTTCATCAGCTCACTGTGACCATCGCGATACAGACGTAGACGATGCCTCCCACCAAGCAGCCCATGTAGTTTGGCAAAGAAGTCATACTCCATGAGTTCGTCTTTTTCATCTTCCGTTCGGGCGAGCAGGTCAACCACGAGTTGATCCGCTTCTCCAGGAGGCCCCGTTAAGATTGGTCCAATCAGCGCTTTGGCGATCGGCACCGCGAAACCATCCAGCGACTGCAATCGAATCTCGACGATACCGTGATCGTGAGAATCGAGCTCAACCCAGGAGCTACGATCCTCTTTGCTATAGAGACGGTGAAACCTAGATATCTCATACCGAAGCACCGCAAACTTTGTGTGTGCCGCAATCTTCTCAAGTAAGCTCTTCATCACTCCTCCTAGCCCCTTGGCCTCGGACAAATTTAGGATACATAAAAGCACTGTCAGGGTCAATTTAAAAGGCCTGCCCATAGTACTCCATGGACAGGCCGGCTCTAGCGCCAAATTCGCGTGACACCCTCGCCCGAGCAGTAGGTTAACCGCGCCCAAAGCATGGCGGCGGGCGTCAGCAATATGGCCTGGGTGGGGTGGGAGACGGAGAAGTTCTGCTGCGTAAGTGGGCTTACCTTCCATTCATCCGGGAAGAGGGTTGCAACCAGCTGCTCGTCATACGGCAGGAAGACGAAGCCCAACAGCAAAAGCTCAGGCATCAGCTCTTCCAAGCCTGTTCTCGGCAAAAACAGCCGCCATGCACAGAATTCCTCAAGCTGCGCCTTCTGCTGCGCAATGTTTTGGAGCTCGGCGATTGGTCGCCTGGGGTGAGCTCGCCGCATTGCAGCAAGTAGGGCTTCCTGGCGATTCTGTCTCCGCGCTGCTTCATCCCGCTTGTCTCTTACAGCGAATGCTCTCAGTTCTCGCTCAAGTCGACGCACGGGTCTAAAGTAGTCGACGGCCTGGCGTATCATCGTGGGAAACTCCTCTCTTGATAGGTGCGCTATACCCCCAGCGCAATCCAGAACGAAGCCCGGAGCGGTGGTGCGGTCATGGCGAATCGTACGCGGCGGTCACCATACTTGCTATCCCGGTGCAAATGCGACACATTCTGCAGCATGATCGCCAACGCATCTAGGGCGGTGACCGTAGCAAAGTTTCTACCAATGCATTGCCGCTCACCAAGACCGAACGGGGCGGTTGCCCCGGGGATAATCACAATCTCAGCATTAGCCGGCAGTGTGAAGCGACCAAGCTGAAGCTCAGCGGTTACGCCCCGAAAGTACAGGGGAAACGCAGGGTACTTGCCGCACATCTCTTGCCAGAACTTCATCAGCAGTGGCAGATTCCGCACAGCATCACGCGAAAAACCGTCACGCCCAAGCGCTGCTTTGGCCTCACCCCGAAGCTGGGCAAATCGCTCTGGGTTCTCAGACAGCTCCACCATCGCCCAAGCAAGTACCGTTGCAGTACTGTCGGCTCCGGCCATGATCATGGTGATGACC
>DASUUR010000039.1:0-21053 GCA_036373975.1 Saccharimonadales bacterium (SeqCode) | reverse complement strand
AAGTTTTTAGCAAAAAACGTATTGACAGTAACATTTTTAGGCCCTATTATAGAGGTAGCTTCTGAATAAAAAACTTACTCAGAAGTTCAAAAATAAACACGACACAAAAACTAAACAACCGCTACTCGCAGGCGGTTGTTTTTTATTCCTTTCCACAACAAAAAAGACCTTCGCATTACCGAAAGTCCCTTTTGGTGGAGCTGCGGGGAATCGCACCCCGGTCCATATGGTGTCAAATCATTCTTCTACAAGCATAGTCAATTCCAAAAGTTTACGTCACATGAACCTTGGGAATTAACAAAAATGATCCAGGTGACGCGCAATGAAAGTCGCTAATCTAGTTGCTGCCCTAGTATTAGCCAAGCGACATAAAAATATAACACCGTCTTAATGATATGTCGCCTTCAAAAAAACGATGGCTACTGCGATTAAGCAGTAACGCGGCTATATGCAAACTGTGGAGCGAAAACGCTCTTTACAGCAGCAGTAGCCTTTGCAACAAAATTGTTTGCAGTTATTTACGCAGAACGTTGCGAAGCGGCTTGCAAAATGATTTGTCAAAGTTCCACATGTCGAAGCATAAGATCAGCCCCATGTGTAGTAATTCTAACATATTCTGTTCATTTTTACCATAAGTGTGCTTTACTTGTGGCACTATGACGGCACAAGTGTTTTCAGCAACAAGCGTAGGCTTTGAGAGCCGGCTTATCGAAGTGGAGTGTGACGCCTCAAATGGCTTACCGGGTCTACAGATTGTCGGGCTAGGCAGTAAGGCCATCGACGAATCACGAGAACGCGTAAGAAGCGCTATTCAGAACAGTCTCATGGATTTTCCTCCCAAGCGAATCACTATTAATCTCGCACCTGCAAGCCTCCCTAAGAATGGAGCTCAGTTCGACCTTCCTATTGCGCTCGCGATACTTACCGTGAGCGGTCAAATTAAACAGCATGAGCTGGAAGGCTACATATTCGCTGGTGAGCTCGCACTAAATGGCGATCTTCGGCCCATTAAGGGCTCCATCCACCTTGCGGAAATGGCACGACAAACAGATAAAAAGACTTTATTCTTACCCGCAAGCAATGTGGCCGAGGCATCACTTATTCATGGGGTACACGTAGTTGGAGTACGTAACCTTAAAGAGCTGTTCCTTCACCTTAAACAACAATGCATCATACCTGAATATATCGCCACCCCTAAACTATCTAACCCCAGCCGCGCAAATGGCCCCGAGGTGACACTCGATCACATCTACGACCAGGATCAGGCGAAGCGCGCCCTAATCATAGCCGCGGCTGGCAACCATAATCTTCTTCTAAGCGGACCACCTGGCGCAGGTAAAACCATGCTTGCAAAGGCATTAGTAGGGCTCCTACCTCCCCTGTCGCTAGAGGAACAGATTGAGACTACAAAATTACATAGCACTGCCGGCGAAATTAACGGCACCCCATTAGCCTCACGACCATTCCGTGCACCACACCACACAGTAAGTTACGTATCGCTTGTGGGCGGAGGCCGCATCCCCCGCCCAGGAGAGATCAGTTTAGCGCATCGAGGGGTGCTCTTCTTAGATGAGCTACCTGAATATCCAAGATCCTGTCTTGAAGCCCTCCGTCAGCCCTTAGAGGATCGTTCAATCCATATCTCACGCGCGAATGAACGTGTCACTTATCCAGCAGATTTTATGCTTGTCGCGACACAAAACCCCTGCCCTTGCGGTTATTTTGGCGATAACACAAAACAGTGCCAATGCACATCAGCACAGATACTTAATTACAAGAAACGCATTTCGGGGCCATTGTTGGACAGGATTGATTTAACCGTCCAAGTTTCTCGCGTTAGCCATAACAGACTGTTGGAGGCGCCCAAATCAAGCACCCAACAGACCGCCCAAGAGAAAATAATTGCTGCCAGGAATATTCAGCGTAATCGTTACGGGGAGCCAGGCATAACTAATGCCTCTCTGTCGAGCGGAATGCTTGTGAAACATGCCCCGTTATCAAAAACATGTATCGAACTCCTTACACTTGCATCGGAACGCCTGAATTTAAGCGCACGCTCCTATTTCAAGGTAATAAGGATTGCCCGCACTATTGCCGACTTAGACGGCTCACAAATAATCACACCGCACCACCTAACAGAAGCCTTGCAATATAGACCCCATCCTTGAGGAAACTCATTGAAATTTATGAACATATCTGATATACTGTCGGTTGAGTAAAATAAATTGCAGATTGAGGAAAGAGGAGCCTTATTAATAAGTCACTTCGCATTAACGAAGCTATACGTGCCTCTGAGTTACGTGTAGTTGGAGCTGAGGGGAATCAGCTCGGCATTATGTCACGCGCAGAAGCATTGGAAGCAGCGAACAAGGCAGGATTAGACTTGGTAGAAATTTCTCCCCAGGCTGCTCCGCCAGTTGCTAAGATCATCGACTGGGGCAAGTATCAGTACCAAAAGATGAAGGAGCAACAGAAAAACCGCAAGAGCGCAAAAGCAAGTGAGCTTAAGCAAATGCGTCTTGGCCTCAAGATCGGCGCCAATGACCTAGAGATAAAGCTCCGAAAGATCCGCAGCTTTCTCGCTAATGGCCACAAGGTTAAGATTCTTATCTTCTTCAGAGGCCGCGAAATGGCACATACCGATTTAGGGTTTGAGATGATCAGCAGAATAGTCGATCAACTATCCGATGATGCAATTTTAGAACAAAAGCCTCAGATGGCAGGCCGCAATCTGAGCATTGTAGTAAGGAGTAAGGCATAAAATGGCAAAGTTAAAGATGAAAACCCATAAGGGTACGGCCAAGCGCGTTAAAAGAACAGGGTCTGGTGAGCTTCTTCGTGAGCGCGCATCGGGCCACCACCTTTTGGCAAAGAAAAGTAAGAGTCGTAAACGCGCAATCAATACAAGCGCAAAGATAGTTGGCTCAATCCGTAAGAACATTAAGCGAGCACTAGGAGTTTAGCTATGCGAGTAAAACGAGGTGTCGCCGCACACCGTAAACACAAGAAGATTATTAAATTAGCAAAAGGCATGCAATCAGCACGCCGAAGCTCTTTCCGTCTTGCTAAGCAAGCTGTTATCCGAGCCCTGCAATACGCATACCGTGATCGCCGCAACAAAAAGCGCGACCTTCGCAGCCTTTGGATAACCCGCATTAACGCCGCCGCTCGAATCAACGGGACTACATACGGAAAGCTCATTGCCGGTCTTAAGAAGGCAAATATCGAGCTAGATCGTAAGGTATTAGCCGAGCTTGCCGCAAATGAGCCAAAAGTATTCTCAGAAATTGCTAAAAGCGCCGCTAAATAGTCCAAATTAGATCATATTAAAAAACGCCCTTGTGGGCGTTTTTTAAATAAGGACACATCATCGGTAAGCCGGGTTCTGTCGTGGACGATCATCTATCTAGTCATGTAGTTACCTACACGATCAAGCGGATTATTGGCCTACTGGCGGAACACCACTGCCTAGAAGACAGACGTAGACCCCTTGCAGCTGACAGGGTTTACCCCCTGCCCATGTCACCATGAGCAGCTGTGGGCTCTTACCCCACTCGTTTCACCCTTACCACATTGTGGCGGTTTAGTTTCTGTGGCACTTTCCCTAGGATTACTCCCGGTCGCCGTTAGCAACTGTCATATTCCTATGCTGCCCGGACTTTCCTCTTACTCCAAGAGCAAGCGATCGTCTAATGATCTGTCCTTGAGCTGCATTATACTGTATTCTCACTATTTTTACTACTGCTGTGCTGGTCGAGCACCTTATTTACCATCGCATCTGCTAAGTGATTGAATTCTCGCTTAACGTGCGTAAAAGTAACCTTTCTAAACCTCTTGCGAAGCTCTTTGATCTTTTCGTGTATCGGCCAGAGATCACGATTTTTGATCTGATAGATACCATTCATTTGGTTGACGACAAGCAAGCTATCTATTCGGAACTCCACAGTATCCTGAGTAAACTCAGCAGCATTGAGGAGCCCGAGATAGACTGCCTGGTATTCGGCTTGATTGTTAGTTGTAATTCCCAGGTATACACCATCTTGGCGCAGTACCTGTTCTTTTGCGTTTAACACAACATATCCAGCAGCCGATGGTCCTGGGTTCCCCCGTGAACCGCCGTCAGAGTAGACAATAATTTCATCGTCATTTTGTGTTATTTTTACATCGTTGTGTATATCTCTATCTTCTCTCGTATTGAGGAGAACCGCTGTAGAATCTGTAATATTTTCATGTTGTAGTAGAGATAACGACCGCCAGATATACTTATCATATTTGTCAGTAAGCAAGCGAATGTTACCAGACAGAAGACTTACTTGATAGAGTAATATTACTTCCTCTTGCTGATTATCTTCTGGATCGGTAAAGGTAAGAGCATCGAATAACTGCACGGCATCAATACTTGCGCTTGTGTGGAGCTCTATATGCCGCCTGAGCGCGTCCTCAGGCTGCTCGTGTGGCCCTATCTCACCTCCAGGTAATTCAAACCTGCTTAACAAGCTTACGCGGCCTTTTGCGCGACGTAGTAAAAAGAGCTTCCCCTCTTGCTTTATAATGGCTCTAACGACAATTTTTTGTTTCATATAATTTCATTCTGGTCGGGATGACAGGACTTGAACCTGCGGCCTCACGGCCCCCAGCCGTACGCGCTACCAACTGCGCCACATCCCGTCAATAGTTCCGGCCGAAGCAACCAATACTTGATATTCCCCGCATGTGCATGCAAGGTGGGTATTCTCAGCCAAGCCCCACGGGGCATGGCAATTTGAATTCCCTATCATAGATTATTCAGGAAAATCATTCGCATCGGCGCTCTGCCGGAACACCTTAATTATATCACTTGGAGTCCAAACAAGAACCCATAAAAAGTAAGAAACTGGGAAGTTACCACCTGCATAAACTGTCCAACCTGAGCGTTAAACAAAAGTACGACCGCAAATATGAGAATGATACCGTACTGCTCAAGACTCTCCATCACTCTCCGCGCCCCATCAGGGGCAATTGCATACAATACCCGCGAGCCGTCCAGCGGGGGGATAGGAATCATATTAAAAATAAAGAAGCCAAGGTTAACAATTACAGCAAGCTCAAGGAATTCCGATAATACCTCAACTTGATGACCCCAAAAAGCATATACAGCAAAAGCGATAAAAGACAGCACAAGATTAGTTAACGGCCCTGCAATCCCCACCAGTGCTGCACCAAGATCACCAAAACGAACGCGGCTTGGATTAAACGGCACAGGCTTCGCGCCTCCAAAAACAGGTGCACCTGTTACTGCCAGTAGGACTGGTAGAAGTACTGTTAAAAAAGGGTCAATATGCGCAATAGGGTTTAGTGTTAGTCGCCCCTCAAGACGCGCTGTGTCATCCCCTAGCCAATAGCTCGCAAAGGCATGCATTGCTTCGTGAAGGGTCATAGAAAAAAGAATCACAACTAGCAATAGAACAATTTGACCAAAATCCATGCTTCACAGTATAGCAGGACTTGACGATATGTATAAAAAACAGTAGTATTGTATGGATATAAGAAAAAGAGAGTATTAATTATGGCAGCACGATGCGAACTTACCGGCAAAGGCAAGCAGCACGGTCACAATGTGAGTTTTTCCCTCCGCCGTACAAAGCGTGTTTTTAAGCCCAACTTACAAAAAAAGACTTTTGTAATTGACGGGCAAAAAATCACTATGCACCTTAGCACCCAAGCTATTCGCACCCTCAAGAAAAAGGGTGTACTTCCTGCAGCTGGTGCAACCAAAGCTAACGTCGCACTCGCCGCCTAGGCAGTGAGGCTTGGTAATTAAAAAGACCCCATCAGGGTCTTTTTAATTGAGCCGAAGCAGAAATCTTAGCGCTCAATCTGCATAACCGTAAGCACTTCCGGAAGTGCGGTCGCTTTCGGCTTGTAGCGTGCCACGATCTCATGGTGCGCACTTAATTCTTTAAGAAAGGGAGTCAGATCACCCTGCGCAACCTGATAAGCGCCTTTGCCATCATCAAAATGAGTTGGAGCAACCACCTTTGGCGCAATGCGACGCACGAGAGCCACGGCCTCATGCGGCTCCAAAGTGTACCCGTATCCACCCACTGGAAGAATCAAGATATCAACCGTCCCCATCTCTTCAAGCTGCTCCTCGGTAACGTCAGCGGCAACATGCCCGGTTATCCCAATGCGAATATCTTCCATATCGATACTATACATTGTTGCGTTCTTTGTAGTCTTATCCTCTATATGTGCCCGCGCAGCGATGCCCTTAATGGATACATTTGCTACTTCATATTCACCGGGCCCATCAACCCGTAGGCGGCCGACCGCATCGCTTGCCAATGATGCTTTTGTAGCAAGCTGTATGGCATCTTTTACTGCAATTGTTTTGCCGTTAAGCGCTTCGAGCACCGGGTCGACAACAATTGTCACCTTTTTACTTGAGATGACTACGCAATTTGCACCCTTATATTCAATTTCCATTCTCTCTCCCTTTCAGCACATCAGCTATTAAAAACATTTTCAGCATCTTGCAATACGGTAAACTTGCCGCTAAGGATTTCTACTATGAATCTATCTTTAACACTCATACGATAGTAGAAATCTTCATAGGGCATAACAGTGAAGTTAAGAGGACGACCTTCATCAGACTCAAGCTCCTTAATAAATTTCTTAACTGCATTCTTGTTCAATGAACCAACCAGCAGGATATCAACTGGGCTCAAAGAATTCTTGACAAAGCCACCACTTAAAAGTGCGACCTTTACATCGCCGAGTGCACGTAAGCGATGCGCCCAATCATTCGCCTCGACACTTGCCGCAGCCACCGACTCAAGCTGACTGTCCGCAAATATCTGGCGCAGAGGAGCGTAGTATGGATATTTCTGGTTAACTTCGTAGTAGAGCTTATTATCAGTGCTATCACTCTGTATAATCCCGATACTCAACATATTAGCGAGCTCGCGGCGTACAGAGTTAATTTGTTCATCAATCTTACGAGTTATTTCGCGAACATAAAACGACCTGTTCGGGTTGTTTAGGAACAGATGCAGTAATTTCACCCTCGTTTTTGAACCAAATAATGCGTCAATCATATTTTTGCTGTTTATCTTCCCTATCTTAGCATGTTTTACTGACGCTGACGATGCTCAAGAAGTTGTGAGATATACTTCTCAGCGTCTTCAATGCTGTACCACTGTATAAAAGGGTTTCTCCGTAACCAAGTAAGCTGTTTCTTGGCAAGTTGCCAGTCGAGTGTCAGGGCCTTTTCCTTCGCCTGCTCAAGGGTTAGTTCCCCATCAATAAACTGTTTTGCGACCCGATACACATTACCCTTCATTGCCTCAGAGTTCCAGCCGTACCGCTGACCAAATATTGCTGTCTCTTCTACAACTTTATTAGTAAATATCTTGTTCAGGCGTAGACGCAGTCTAGCAATCAAACTTTCTTTATTTGTAGCTATACCTACAACGATTGTGTGTTCGATCGGCTTGCTTCTTCTCTGTCGATTCACGCCCTTCTGTTGAATCGCTCGTATGAGGTACCGTTTATTTCTGTCATTTTCTGGAAGCTCAATATTGTTATCTATACAATAGTCTTTAAGTTCACCTACTGTTTTTGTCAGCAGATCCGGTGTAAGCGTTTGGGGCTTATGTGATGTAAATTTGTAATCAAAAAGTACGCTATCGATATACAGGCCGCTGCCTCCCACCATGAAGGGTATTTTTCCGCGTAACCGTATGTCCTTGATGAGCGCAGTTGCTTGGCGCTGGAAATCAACAACCGTAAATGACTCACCCGGCCCAACGACATCTATCATATGATGTGGTACGCGTGCCCGTTCGGATTGACTTGGTTTTGCTGTACCAATATCGAGACCCCTGTAAATTGTACGTGAATCGGCACAAATTATTTCGCCATTATAGTGTTGCGCTAACTTAACAGATAATTCTGTTTTGCCGCTGCCTGTTGGCCCTACAATAGCTACAAGAGGTTGCTCTGGTACCGCCATCTTACCTCCTCGAAGTCGACTATCTTGAAATCTTTAATTTGAATGCCCTCGGCCTCCAGCAACTGTGCATGGGCTGACTTACCACCCCAAAACCCAAGTGCCAAGCCACCCATTCGATTTACAACTCGGTGCCATGGCAATCCCTCTGGGCCGAAATGTGCAATCTGGCCAACCACGCGCGCTGCATAAGGGTGGCCTGCAAGGGCCGCGAGATCGCCGTATGTCGTCACCTTACCATAGGGAACTTCTGCTACAAGCTTGTAGATTTCCTCTTTAAACGATCGGTTCATATTACATTGTTGATTCTTTTACAATAAATCCTGAAAGCTCGTCCAGTGGTACTGTGACTTCCTTATTATGCATTCTTACACTCACCTGCTTGGCCACAACATCCTTTGGTCCAATAATTAGCTGCATAGGGATCTTCAGCGCGACCGCTTCACGAATCTTCTTGCCGAGCGACTCGTTACGCATGTCGGTCGTAAAACGTAGCTCATTATATTTTACCGGCTCCATAAGAAGCGTCTTGGAGAGGATTGTTGTTATTTTATCTACATAACTCTCTACGCTATCGTTTATAGTCAGTATGCGCACCTGTTCAGGAGCAAGCCAGAAAGGTAATCGACCTTCCGTGTGCTCGATGTAAACCGCCATAAAGCGCTCGAATGAGCCAAGAAGTGCCTTGTGGATCATAACCGGTTGCTGTTCGGAACCATCTTGGGACGTATAAGTTAACCCGAAACGCATTGGCTGTACGAAGTCAAGCTGTTGCGTAGCACACTGCCATTCCCGACCCAGTGCATCAGTCACCAAGATATCAATCTTGGGCCCATAGAAAGCCGCTTCACCTTCAGCAATAAAATAATCAAGCCCCAGCTTTTGCGCCACCGCTTCGATGGTCTGTTGTGCTTTATCCCACAGCTCCGGCTCTCCCAAGTAAGTGTCCGAATTATCACGGAAGCTCAACCTCGCTCGCAACTGCATTCCAAAAACATCATAAAGCTGACGGATCATGGTCATGATTGAGGTAAACTCATCTTCAATTTGCTCTACTGTACAAAAAACATGTCCGTCGTCTTGCGTGGCGGCCCGGACCCGGCTTAAGCCGTGTAGCTCCCCGGCTTTTTCGTCCCGATATACCATCGTATTCTCCATATAACGAATCGGAAGCTCTTTGTAGCTCCTAGGACGACTTGCATACAGCTGTGCGTGGTGCGGACAGTTCATGGGTTTCATCATGAACTCATCAGTTGACTCGACGCTTGATACATTAAAACGCTCAGGATACTTATCGTAGTGGCCAGATTTCTTATACAGGTCGGTCTTGGTGATATGTGGAATCGTCACCCGCTGGTAACCATGTGCTGCCTGCAGGCCTTGCGATAAGGCACCCAATAGGTCACGAACAATTGTCCCCCGGGGCGTAAAGAGCGGCAGGCCTTGCCCCACTAAGTCAGAGAAGGTAAACAAATCTAGCTCTTTGCCCAATTTACGATGATCACGCTTTTTGGCCTCTTCTAACTGATGTAAATGAGCCTGTAGCTCTTCATCTGTTGCAAATCCTACACCGTAAAGCCGCTGCATTTGTGGATTATTCTCGTTGCCGCGCCAGTATGCACCGGCAATTCGCAGAAGCTTAAAAGCCCCGACTTTACCAGTGCTCTCAACATGCGGCCCTCGGCATAAGTCAACAAAATCACCGTTCCTATAAAAGGATACTTTCTCTACTTTTGAAGGATTTTCAGTCGCTACCCCTACCTGTTCGCTATCAAGCCCACTCATTGAGGTAGTGCCCTCACGCTTTAGGTCATTAAGGAGCTGTTCCTTGTAGGGCTGCTTTGCCGTAGTAGCCCAGGCAAGAGCTTCGTCGATGGGCAGCTCAAAGTACTCAAAGGCTTCATTACGCGCGATAATCTTGCGCATCTCTTTTTCGATTCTCTTAAAGTTCTCTGTGGAGATAGTTTGATGGCCTAAGTCAATATCGTAATAAAAACCATGCTCTACTACTGGCCCTACCCCTAGTTTTGCCTCAGGCCATAGGCGAGTTATAGCCGCCGCCATAATGTGCGCAAGGCTATGGCGCATAGCGTGAATTGAATCGTTTTGTTGCATGCAATTCCTCTTATCTTATTAATTATAAAAACGTGCAGGCACTATATTCGATATTCAAATACATTGCATGCACGTCTCGGACCCTTTCAAGGGCGGTTCCACCGGACTTCCTAAAATGTTTAGGCACTTGTTCATTACGTTAACGCACGTTATGCTCCCACGAAGCTCCGTGATTGGTTAGTTCACTTCAATGCTTATATATAGTATACCACACAATAATTGCATCTGGCCTCTGTTTTTGCTATGCTTGTGAGGTATTCGGGCTCTTAGCTCAGTTGGCTAGAGCGCTTCCTTGACGTGGAAGAGGTCAGAGGTTCGAGTCCTCTAGAGCCCACCAAGATATAATAATAAGAATTGCCGAGCATTAGCCTCGGCAATTCTTATTATTATATCTTTTATTCAGGGGTTACGTAATATAAAACACATCATCGTATAATGAATCGTGTGTCACAGTTCACTCAAAAGTACGCTATTGTTCAATTCTTCGAACGCATATCGGTAGGCTCAACGTTCCCTTCAAGCAACTGGCCCCTTCACAGTACAGTTGCAGACACTTTTGCAATCGATTGGAATCACATTACCCTAACCGACGAACTTACCCAGTTACTGAAGAGTCATGAGAACGCTACGTCGGTCACCCAGGAGGACAGATTCTTTGGCGATAACAATCAGACGCTTGTAGCCCTACTCCAAAAAACCGATAGTCTTGTGAAGCTTCACTATGATGTCGTGGGCTTGCTCGAACGAGGCGGCTGGAAGCCAAACGATCCCAAATTGCAAAGGAGGGCTTTTTGCCACATGCGACCGTACAACGCCGAAGTCGTCTTAATAAGGGCGATGCAGTGCTTTTTAACGCCCTGAGTATTGTCGATATGTTCCCCAATGCCGACCCATACCAGCGTAAAGTAATTGCAACGATCAAGTTTGGAACATAGGAGTAATAACTCGTATCCAAAGTTAGCCTGGAATTACCAGGCTATTTTTATCCCCAAACGCTTCGACTTTTCCACGGATAATAATCGCTCGAACCCTAAAAAATATATCTTGCATGATGTTTCCTAATTCTACTCCATATCATGCATGAGATATATGATAATTAAAACGTTATTGCTTATTTATCATTTTTGTGTTAATATATATTCATGAATAAGAAAACCATTCATCATACTGTTTCACAGCTTGAGAAGTTTCCTATCTATTACGAGTACACCCCAGAAAAACGCAAAACTTCTACAAAATAACCCCCTACTACTTTTCCACTACTCAGAAAAGTTATCCACTAGTATTTTTCATAGCTATATGACAACATATAGCTATGTTTTGTATTAAATGTCATGCCCAAACACTGACCTCAAACTCCCGACCACATAAAAAAACGCCCCAAGTTTGGCGCCGCCGAACCTGCAAAAGCTGTGGCTATACTTTCACTACGTATGAACGAATCAGCCTGCCAGATGAGCTGATTGTTAAAGGCAGTAAAGAAGATCGCGCATACAATCCCGCCCAACTCCTACAAAGCATCGTGGAGTGTTTTGCTCATACCGCGGATGCTACGCAGCATGCTTATTGGCTCTTGCGAACCATAGAGGACAGCCTTGCCGCGAACCACACCCCAGCGATACAAGTCGGCCACCTAAAACAAATGGTCTATACTACCCTGTCGGGCTTTGATGACCTGGCCGGCGTTCAATATGCCGCACGGCATAATTTAAAGGAGATACTTAGAAAGCAGCAGCGCTAAGCATGCTTTGATGGTTCGTCGCTCTTAACAGCCTTGTCTGTTACGTCAAACTTATCGAGATAACGGCCAAATAGAAGTCGCGTTTGTGAGTAGAAACCTGTTGCAGCTGAATAGCAGATGGAGGTAACGGGCATAAGTAGCCATTGTAGAACCATCAGGACCGTCCTACGGCGCTTATAGCGCGCTGGACGGGGCGGGAGCATCTTGAGCGACCAAAATACCGTCACAAACAGTCCTATTAGGGCAAACTGCTGAATAGTGCTCACGATGACCGGGAGCTCATGAGCAATTATACTGCGTGCAGCTTCCTGGTTAAGGAAGAGTGGGATCCAGGCACCGAATGCCACTATAACTGGAACACTTGCCCAAGTTACATGGCCGTCCAACAGGCGGAAAAAACGTGCAAGACTGGGGAAAAATGGTGCTCTATTCTCTTTGTGTAGCATTCGGGTGGCAACATACGCAACATCCGAGGCACCGTAGGCCCAACGACGCAATTGCACAAACTGTGCCTTTAGCGTTTTTACGTAAGTATCTGAGAGCACAGCATCCTGATAGATGGGGACGTAAATCGGAACAACGCCATAATCTCCATCGAAGTGGAAATAGCTCCGCCAATATTGATGACCGTCCTCAACGATAGTGCGTACACTCCAGAACTTCATTTCTACTAGCGCAGACATACCTTGCGAATGGGCTGCAAAGTTACGGAGTGAATGAGGGCGCAACGAGCTAATTATGTTCCAGAATGAGTTCCCCGCAGCCAACACACGCATTGGCGCCGGTACATCCCAGATGTTGTTGAGAAAGAGAGCGATTGGCTGAAAGGCGAGTTTAAGGCGATTCGGATTAACAATGTATTCGTACGTAACGTAAGCGAGATAGGTTGGATGCGGCCTGTTATCGCTATCTAGTGTTGTAATTATTGCCTGTTCATACCCTATGCCATCTTTGGGCAGCTGTTTTTTAAGGAAGTTACCGGCATACGTTATATTGCCACCCTTACCTATTACCTCATTCGGAAGACCGTCTGGGTGCTTAACTAAGTAGAACTTGTGGAACCTTTTTCCATATTTTTTCTGCAGAAGATGCGCTGTATCTTCGGTAGGCTTCCCGCCCCTTGCCTCATACGCAAGGGTGAGTATTAGATGATCTGCGTCGTAGTCCGAAGCCAGTAGCGACTCAATAGTCGGTGCCAGAACATCAATGCTTTCATTGTACGTTGCTATAATAACAACGTTGTATATCTCGGATGGTTTTGGGTACCACTCTGGACTCGCCGCTATAGAGCGGAGATTTCTTACATGGATGTCGTCGTTCCAGGACGTGCTTGCCGTATGTGTCTCAAGTGACTCTTGAGGGTGCTCGAGATCGGCGAGACGACGTTGCCAGTCAACCTTTTGCGCTGCATGCAGGGTCTTATACCCCTGGGTAGTACGAAATGCGATAGCAATTGCACGTACCAATAAAGTAATAACGATAGTAATGAGATAAATTGCGGCCCACAATGGGTTGAATATACTCAAGACAATAAGGAGTAATACCGAGCCATAGCTAATAAGCCCGGGTAGCATCTCAAAGAAGCGATAGGTCTTAGTCCTTTTGCCTAATGGGATTTCAATATCGGTCATTGTGAGAGTGACACCACTTTAAAGAGCGCAAATACTGTGAAGTAACTTGTCGCAATAATACCAAGCCCGAGCCAAATAAACGCTATGCCAAGGTCACGACTTTTTTGCGCGTACAAACGGGCCGCGATAAGGGTATGCGCAACAAGCACCACTAAACCAATACCTGCAAAACTAAGAAGATAAAACCATTTATCACGATAAAAATTAGTTACTCCGAACGAGGAGTATCGAACTGGCAACTGTAAGTCGCTTGGACTAACTTGAACAGCCGCCGCAACAATAAATGCAATTGAAACGATAATAAAAATTATAAGTGCAACCAGGAACGCCCTGTCGCGAAGTATGTCTTTGAGTGCTATTTTAAACATATTTTTTACCTCTTGGTGCGGGTAGAGAGAATCGAACTCTCCTCTTAACCTTGGGAAGGTTACATAATAACCACTATACGACACCCGCTCATGGAGCCGCTGACCGGATTTGAACCGGTGACCTACGCTTTACGAAAGCGCCGCTCTACCAGCTGAGCTACAGCGGCGTGGATCAACGCTTGTATTATAGCAGTTTAGCAGCCGCTTGCGAAGTTTAACAATACGATTGTTTTTACCAATAAAAACTGTTATCATATTCAAGTCTAAGACTCTTGGGCTCGTAGTGAAGTTGGCCTATCACGCCTCCCTGTCACGGAGGAGATCGCCGGTTCGAATCCGGTCGGGCCCGCCAAATAGCTTATACTTGAAGACCTCTCAGTTATGAGGGGTTTTTGTTATACTACAAGCATGGGAAAAAGGCTCTCGCAAGCAGAACTGCAGCAACGTTTAGATGATGCGGCCTCAGCCGTGAACGTCGGAAAGCAGTATCGACACTATAAAGGTAATCTCTATTCGATCACGGGGGTAGCTATAATTGAGGCCACGAATGAACCAGCCGTAATATACAAAGCGCAGTACGGTAAAGGGCTTCAATTTATCCGCCCTATCAAAGACTGGACAATGACGGTGGAATGGCAGGGCGAGACCGTTCCTCGATTTAGGCTAACAGACTAGCTATAACAAATTGAGAAGCTCTGAGAAATGAAGGAAGCCGTTTTATACACTGGTACGTTTGATCCGTTCCACCTTGGACATTTGTGGCAAATTGAGCGAACATATAGTGCTCACCCATTCGAAAAGGTGGTTATAGCCATGATTAGCGAAAATCCAAAGAAACCGAATGCAACAGGCTGGGATAAACGCAAAAAGCTTGCCGAACTAATGTTAGCGAGCAAAATACTGCCTTTTGAGGTCGAGATCTATCCGATTGACTACGTTCAACCCGAAAAGCTTAAGGATTTTACAGCCCAACACCTATCCGGATATCGCGTGATGCGCACGATCGCTAGCGACGTAATTGTGGAGTTCGCCAAGGATACCGACTTTAACTTTAACAACGCCCTCCTACTCTTCCATTACGCTGTTGTGGTGCGGCCTCTGGTTGGCGAAGTGGAGATGGCAAGAGCTATTGCGGCGTTACCACAAGACATCAGGAGTAAGTTATCCTACGAAATTGTACATGTTCAAACCGAGAACGACATATCTGGAACGAATATACGTAAAAATCCCATAAAAGCATATGTGGACGGCTATATTACACATAGCCAGCTGAAATTTATTGAGAAGAATAGTTTATACCTCTAGCTGTATCGATCCATGATATAGTTAAGTATCCTGAGGAGTAAAGGAGAGCTGCCATGACCCTGTCGTATGAGGTCGTGAAGCCGTTGGATATCCCCGATGCCGCCTTCGGCAAAGGCAAGGTGACAATTGAGGTTGAACTCAACTACTACTCAGATCGCACGTGGACCGGTGTCGCCTCAGTCCAGGGAAAGCCAGCTGAAGAAATCGGTAGCTTCAACACAGAGAGCGCCCCAAGGGGCGTCTCCGAAGCTGTCGTTACTGCGGCCCGGTTCTGGGTGTACAGCTACTGCGAGAAAAACAGACTGCGCTTACTGGACTGCAGCAAGAAGCTCGCGCCCTATGAGCCGTTCGACGACCCTGAGAGCCACGGCGTGATCATCTGCGAGCTCGAGCGCCGATAAGAGCTGAGGGATAGTCGTGTTGATGAGGGTCCTGGCGCTAGCTCGGCAGATCGCGCTAACAGGCCCTGTGATGCCGGGGGAGATCACTCTCCCCCGGCGGTTTTTTATTTTGCAAGCATCGCGGTTAGCTTCTCGCGATATGCTCGCTGGTTAAAGCGACCCGGATAGTCTAATAATTCTTTATTCAGCACAGTATAGCCTGCTGCCCGGAGTGGTTCGGCGGCGACATCAAACACATTTGACTTTATTAAAATAAGCTTTGTGTCGGACTGGGCCAACTCTCCCACCCGCTTAAGAATACTGGGTAGACTTTGCGCTATTAGTGATTGGCGTTGTTTTTTTGTTACCTCATGCACCTGTGATTCCTTAAGTGCCTCGATCATGTAGTAGCCATCAGCCTGGAACCGACGCAACCACTGCTCTTTATTTGGTTCAATTTGTGCTTCAGTAAGTTCTGCCGCCTCAGGGTACAGCGCTTTGATAGTATTCACAAACAAGCGATCGTCCCTGCGCACTGTATCGCCACGATAGAAATGACGGCTACTTTGCGTGGCAGCATCGGCTGGCGGTGGTGATTCGGCAATAAATAATACACGAACATGATCTGGAAGATAAGTCCTACGTACAGTGTCATATGATGTCATGTAGAAATTATACCCTTTTTTGCGCTTTAAAGATGTTTGCATTTATTGAAGTAATGTTGTAGAATATTTTGGACATTGCGAGAGAGGAGAGGTATGCGATTTGACAACCCGAGCGGCTTGATGCCACGGGTTGTCCCGTGGTCGCTCAACAACACGCCTCTCGATAGTGTTATGGCAACGCTCAGCATGGTACCGCGACGAGTTATCGTCCGCATTACCGGCGGCTGCGCCAACATGTCGGACGAGGATGCACAAGGCGTTCTTGAGCTGTTTGAGGGGGCATTTGTCGGTTTCGACGGTGCCCTTTTGATCGGCGGGACGCGCACCATCTTCAACAAGGATCCGGGCGATGTTTTGTTCGGGATCACCGAGGTTGGCCCGGCACTCCGGCGCGCCAATCCCCAAAGCTTTGTGCTTGGGGTAGTACCGCGTTGCGAGAGTTTTGGACTGAGCGCAGACCCACCGATGATTGTCGTGACCCAAGAACACCGGGCAGAAGAAATCCCGGACCGTTCTTTCATGACCATCGTTCACCCAGATCAAGATATTGTGATTGCCGCACTCACGCGGCTCACACAAGGCGAGATCTGGGATGACGAGGTGGAGTTCTGTCGTTATATGACCGATACGCTCGTTACCTACGGTAGGTGGCGATCGTTGCTGGTGGCATATAACGGTGGTGGCGTGACCGAACGCGAAGTTCGGAGCACGGCAGCACGCGGCGAGCCGGTTCTGCTAGTGAGCGGCTCGGGGCGAGTGTGTGACAAGCTTGCCCAGGATGAGGAGTTCCTCAGACAAAATCCGAGCGTAGTAGTGTGTGAACGCAACGTTGCGAGCATGCGCCAGGCGCTCAAGAACTGTTTTGTTGTGGACTAGAAGGAGTCAAAACATGACCACTCCGCTACTGCCCGGCAATCCCTACGAGGTGCCTGCGCACATCATGGCCCAAGGAGGCGTCCGCTTCCTGACGACCAGCGACATGTCCCACGCGGGAGTGACTGTCGGCGCCTTCATGCACAACTCCCCAGCTCGAAGGGGTGTCCGCCTCTCGGGCGGCTGCTCTGGTATGAGCCGTGGAGACAAGCAGGAGATGATGGATTACTTCGTCGAGGCGTTCGCCAACTTCACGGGGTTCGTGTCGTCTGGTGGAACGCGCCAGGTGGGCGATGACGGGGGGATCGACCCGATGATCACTGATGTGCCGGCTGCGCTGGCCAACAAGTGGCCGGATCGCATCCTGACCCTCAGCACCGCTCCCCGAACCGGCCAGATGGCACTGGTCGACAACAGCCGACTGGTGTTGGATGCCGAGAACGGGACGCTGCCCCAACCTGGGGTCCACATGGTCATCCTCGTGCAGCCCGTCCTCTCACACGACAAGGCCGGTTGGGACTTCGACGTCGACCACTACCTCAAGTTGTTCAACGAGTACGTTCGAACTGGTGGCTGGCGCTTCGGTGAACCGGTGTGGAACGGTGGTGGCATCACTGTCGAGGAGGCGGTCAAGGCCGCAAACCTGGGCTGGCCCGTGTTCCCGATCGAGGGCTCCGGACGAGCCGCCGACCAGCTCGCCGCCGCGGCCCTGGCCGGCGAACCGATCAATGGCCTCAAGCCGGGTGCTGAGCGCAACCTGCACGTCGTCAGGCGCGATGACCCGTCGACCTTGGCGCAAGCCATGGCATCGCAAGGGTTGATCGCCGCCTGACACATCCTCCCTGCCGAGCTACGAACTGTAGACTCGGCAGGGAGGATTTTTAATTTTATTCTATTCCGAGTCGAATAGTTGCGCGTCGCCCGCCGCCCGCCGCAACTTTACTGGTGTCGTATCCGGCCGCAACATCATAGCCACCCACCCACCACGACTCGAGAAAGGTTTTATCGTAGAGATACGTACCTGTCCCATCAAAGATCTTTGACTGTGGTGTACCTTTCGCAACGGGTGATGTAATTATTTCTGACTTAGCACTCGCAGGCAGTACATTGCCAACGCTTACCCGCATGCCGTGGTTAAAGCCAGGGTGTGACATAAATCCAGTCAGCTGCTGAGCCGAGCTGTTAAATATCTTGATATGCGTACTGCCCGGGCCAGCTGCGATTACTATTTCGGCATCTGTCGTCCCCGACAAGTCGCCCGCCGCCACATCTACGCCACCTTTAAAGGCCGTGCTGAAGGCAAAGAAGCTTGCCACCTCTGTGCCGTCGGCCTTGAAAAACTTAACATGGGGACTCGCACCACCGCCAAGTGATGTGATTATCTCAGCGTTATTGTCACCGTCTATGTCGGCGGCAGTTACCCGCAGGCCATTCTTCACCCCGGCACGGTAAGCCATGAACTCATCAATAAGGGTTCCTGTTTTGCTAAATATCCGCACCACGGGTTCGCCACCTACCCCAGCCCCTGTTATAATCTCAGATTCGCCATCGCCGTTCGTATCCGCCATCGCAACATCTACACCACCTTTAAACGCTGGGTCGTAAGCAAAAAATCCCCCTGAAAGCTGCGCGTCTGTATGGTCGAAGAGCTTTACGTGGGGGCCACCCCCCTCACCTGGTCCAACAACATACTCTGACTGAATATCAACATCGGCATTCCCCGCTGCAATATTTATGGCACCGCTATAGGCATTACCGTAGGGTAGAATTTCCCCGGCAAGCGCGGGATAGCGCACGGGGCTAGAGATCTTTTGAGCGGCACGAAGGTAGTTATATGGATTAATTGGGCTTCCGTTTGGCGCCTCAATCTCAAAGTGCAGGTGAGACACGGTGTTTTCTGCATTACCTGAATCGCCAACCCAACCAATGTGCTGCCCACGTTTTACAACATTACCGACACGCATATCCGGCGCGTAGGCATTCATGCCGCCACCCCTTCCATCATCGGTACCCGGGTTGTCGTTATTTATATGAATATATGAGTACTTATTGTTTGCAGCATCTCGGATGGTTATCATGTACCCCCAAGATGGCTGCGGATATGCAACATATGTCACAACACCATCGACGGCCGAGACCAGCTTCCGGCCCTTGTCGGCAATTATATCTATGGCATGATGTGGGCCATTTGGCCGCGGAGCATTGAAGTCGTCACTGTATGATACCGGCCCAATAACTGGGAAGACAAGCCGCGGCACAGCTGCGCTAGCGGTTGCGCCCGACACATAGGCCGTGACAATGGGTGTAATAGCTAAAAATAAGCTACATAATAAGATGTGTGCTTTTTTGAATTTCATTTTTGTCTTTTTTAGGAGCTAATACCAGTATGTCACACGTGTAGCGAAAAGCCAAAAAGCTACTTTTTGTTTCGCCAAAACTTCTTTTCTTGTTTCAGGGAATAAGTTGCCATAACTCCAATAATTGCGCCGAGCATAATCCCGATGCCAATGCCCAAGCCAATATCGCCGAGCACTATCCCGCCCACCACAGCACCAAGAGCAACCCCAGCAAGAATCGCGTTAAAGAATAAAAAGGCGATATAAATATGTGATTTCTTGTCCATAATAACTCCTACGATGTTACGTTAGTATTCTCTCTTGGCACAGAAATATATTCTTGTAAGCTTTTCTGCTTCTGCTCTGTCAACTGTTTCGTAAACTCTGTTAAGGCCACTTTTATACGCGCATACCGTATCTTTTTGCCATCTGCCTCAAGCAGTCGCACGATATAATAGCCGTCCATCCCCTTGATGATGCCTGAGTTCTGTTTAGGTCGCAAGCTTGCAGCCGCTTTAACCAGGCCACTCTGGTCTTGACTGCTGCGAGCGACAAATCCAACATCTCCACCGCTCACCTTAGTGCTGTCGTCAGAGAACTCCTTGGCGAGCTTTGCAAAATCCTCACCACGCTTCAAGCGCGCCTCAAGACCATTGATCTTTTGTCTTGCTGTATCATCGACAGCAAATGACACCTCTCTGCGCATTAATGTACTCTTTACAATGTTTTTGTACTCATCAAGTGACCAATCATAGAAGCCCTTTAGTACAACGCTTTCGTAGGCCTGCTCCGAGAGAGGCGATTGTTGTGATTCGCGCTCAGTTTTAATAAAAGCATCTATCTGATCGTTGCCTATCGTAATATTCTTTTGCTTAGCGACCTTTTCGGCAAAGCTAACACTTATTGCCTCGTCGAGTGACTGCCTTTTGATATGATCTATCTGGCGCTTGCCATCGGCCGAGTTTACGTTAATCATGTTCTGTTGTTGCAAAAAGTGCATTGAGCTACGGAATCGCATAAGATAATCGCTGTAGCGAACCTGCTGCCCATCGATTGTCGCAACAGGAACCGGAACGATTTGTGTTAAACGGTACATAAACCCGCTAGTGTTCTGCGCCGGATAGAGCTGCCACCAGCAAAGTAGCAAAATTAAAGCAATGCTGGCAATACTTACAAGGATTGTGTTAATAACCAGCTTATGCCGTGCATACTGCACAGGATATTTAAATTTGCGCCCCCCAGCGAGGATATGCTCCCTATGCTCTGCCACCGTTTCGTTTGTAATACGAGACGGGGGTACCTGTTTTTGAGTCTTCTTCTTTAACTTATTGAGTAGCTTCTTCATAAAATGATGCATCGTTATTTGTTGTTGCTTTATTTACAGCATCCTGTAAAACATTATAAATTCTGTCGGGATGATGTATCTTATCAATCACTAAATCCCCAACGTACGTCTGCAGAACAATTGTACCAAAACCAAGTATTTCGCCTGTAAAACCAGGTATATTATAGCTTATGTTTTGAACTTTAGACAGTGTAATGTCAATGATATTCTTACCAAAAAGCCCGTGCTGTATGGTCTGGCGCAAGCGCTGATTAGTGAGTACATAAACAGTAAAGAACCACCCTACCCACTGGTAAAAGAAAAG
>DASUUR010000038.1:0-9804 GCA_036373975.1 Saccharimonadales bacterium (SeqCode) | reverse complement strand
GCGCGTTTGCCCTGGGGAGAACACCAGCTGGCTATTGGCTCGATCTAATAGTTATTATTGGCGGACTTCTGTACCTAAAAGCAGGCTACAGCTTTGCAAATACAAAGGAGCTTTAACATGGTCGTTTTTAGAAATTTCAGCACTCAGCAACAGTCGGAGATCATGACAACTGCGTTAGATCTTGCAAAAACAGCAGCAGGATACGCCTCTAACCAGGGCGATATTGCCTCTTCGTTATACGAGATAGAGCGAATCTCCAACCAGTCTTCCTCTGTCGCACTATTAAGCCCAAAAGATGAGCTAACCTTGCTGGATGTGTACTTACAGATTGAACATTATTTAATGACTGCCGACCCTATTCGCACCTTTAATAAAGAGGAGCTGCGCAATAAAGCAAGCCGCGGCCTACGCGCCCGCCTTGAGGCATACGAGCGACAAGCGTCAACAGTAACTCAAAACAGCTAGCTACCGTATATGGACAAGCTGCTGCCACTCAAAGACGCAATCGACGTAACCATTGTGGGCGGAAAGGCCAGCGCCCTTGCTGCGCTGTTACGTGCTGGATTTCGAGTCCCGAATGGATTCGTTTTACCAGCAAATGCCTCCCGCATAATAAGCCCTGATCTAGAACACGCGATACTCCGGGCCTACGACGACATCGGTGGACACTTTGTTGCCGTACGCTCCAGCGCAATCAACGAGGACGGCCTCGAGGCTGCCTGGGCTGGGCAACTGGACACTTTTTTGAACTGCTCACGCAGCGAGCTCATGCAAAAAATACAGGCATGTAGACAATCCTCCGCTACAGCTCGTGCCCAATCCTACGCAAAGCAAAAAGGCATTGCAACCACCCACGTGGCGGTCATTGTGCAAGAAATGATCGATAGTGATGTTAGTGGAGTGGCATTTTCGCTCCACCCTATCACGGGCAGCCAGGAACAAGTTGTCATAGAAGCCGGGCTTGGCCTAGGTGAAGCTGTCGTTTCGGGGCTCATTACCCCAGATACTTATGTCGTTAACAAGGCAGATGCTCGGCTTTTAGAGAAACACGTCTCTACACAAGACAAAAAGCTACAGCGTAATACCAATGGGCAAAACATATGGCAGCACACCGGTCCCGAAGGCGCCAAACAAAAGCTAGCCCCAGAGCACATCACAGAAATCAGTAGCCTAACTCAGGAGCTTGCGCTATTCTTTAAGTACCCCATTGACATGGAATGGGCAATCAAAGATGGTACCGTATATGTTTTGCAATGCCGTCCAATAACGACTGCGCATAATTAACCAGGGGGCACATGGCCGACAACAAATTAGCTGATCTGTTCAAAACACAAAAGTCACTCACCGAGTGGTTTGAAGATATTAAACATACCAACGCAGCGCTCCTGCGTAAAGAGGATAACGAAAAGCGTGAGCGCCTACGGGTACTGCATGAGGTTATCGACTTGCCGTTTGACCAGCCAACTCAGTTTGAAGCACTCGAACTAAGCGATACAAACCCACAATTTACCCAGTTTCTTGAACAGCGTGGCCAAGAGCTCTGTGCCCTGCGGCTCATCCCCAAAAAAGAAGGGCTCCCCAAGCTTCGCATGCGCGGCAAAACAATCACCGATGCCTATGCCTGGTTCAAAGAACAAGTGATCAATCCAGCCGACTACCGTGCAGATTTCGTTCCCCATGTTCTCGACGCTTCGTGGGCAACAATATTTATTGTTAATGAGCACGGCATTCAGGGTGAGATTATCTACGGAGGACACCACCAGCTCACACAAGGATTCCACGAAACTGCGGCACCAAGCATATTCCGGTACGACTTCAAGACCTGGTCGATTGCGCCCCAAAACGACGCTGCGCTTGAGCACCTCAAAGAGCTTGCGCAGTATATACACGTGCCTAATCAAACCGTGCAGAAACAACTAAAAAACCAGCTCAATGCAACCTTCGTCAATGATTACTTGGCCGGCTATTTTGAAACAACAGATTCCTCGATGGGCACATGGTTCATTGATTACAACCAATCACTCGGGAATATGTACAAAGATATCGTTTTGAAGATAGACCAGCCAAACAATGCCGAGCTCGTCACCGGGCAAACAGGCAGCCCAGGCCAAGCTACAGGAACAGTACGCATTGTTGATCCAGATATGCTCAATGCAGATTTCCCCGAAAACGGCATACTAGTGTGCGCCGTTACCACCCCTAATTACGTACCCCTCATGCAAAAAGCCAGCGCAATCGTTACCGATCAAGGCGGCATACTCTCGCATGCAGCAATCGTCGCCCGGGAACTCGGTACTCCGTGTATTGTAGGCACCGGCAACGCAACATCTCTGCTTAAAAATGGCGAGGTCGTTACAGTTAACGCCGATGCCGGAACGGTAGTTAATCTCTAAAAATAAAAATGTAAAAAATTGTGCCGAGCGGATGGTGGTAGCCATCCGCTCGGCATATGTCAGCGCCCGAGATCCAGTCGCATCTTGTGGAACTGCTCCAAGAGTTGTCCCACCGGCACCTCAGGCGACACCTGCAAAACTACCTGGCCATGCGCGACTCCCACGTAGAGCTTGAAGGTCCTGTTCTCGTTCGCAGCGAGTTGGGCCGCTTGACGGACGGTGGGCTCATGTTCGGAGCCATACACCCCCTCAAAGTCGCCGTCCTCGCGCTCGTTCAGGTGTTCGTAAAACACGACATACCTCCGGATTGTTGCCGCTTTGACAAGCAATACCGTAACACGTATTGCTCATATTAGCAAGCTCTAGGCTATCGCCGCTTCGAGCGCCTGGCCTCCTTCTCCTCAGACAAGCGCCGATCCGTCTCGGTCCTGTCCGGGCCAATACGCATAGCAGACACCGTGACCTTCTGCGGTGAGCGGTGAAGATAGGCAGCGACACGCTTTTGCACCAACTCCATCACTGCCCCTTCGAGCGTGCGATAGCTGCTCTTGTCGACCGAATCCGCCAGCGGAAGCGTATCGACAAGTAGATCCGCACCGATAAGCCCACCACCACTTGTTGGGTGGTGCCTGCCCTTGCAAAGCAAGAATGTGACCTCGTCGGTCACCTGGCCATATGCAGTCAGCTCCCACCCTTCACTCTTTGCATGGCAAATGTAGTTGTAAACCGTCAGGTTGCCAGCTCCACCTTCTGAGACCTTTCGGGGCTCGAAGGAGACGCCAGTCACACGCACCTTGTTGACGGGGCAATGCAGGTGGGTGGCTAACGGCTTCCGCAGCAGTTCGCCAATGGCGTGGCTACTCGCGGCACCAGTAAGCCGCAAAGAAGCTTCGAAGAGCACCTTGCCCACTGAACCTCCGCAGGTTGTGCCCCTCGTGAGGCTCTGCTTATCGGCTGCTTCACGCTGGCCTCGGCTAGGCATGAATTCACGAAAGCTCACCGTTACTCGCCCGTCATCGATGGCACCAAATGCGCTGTAGTGCCCCTTTGCGTCGCTGAGCTGGCACTGGAACCTAACCGTTCCCATGTCTTTCCTTCCATCAAAGAAGTAACAAGGGCAATTATAATATTATTCGTTAGAAAAACAAGCCCCAGGCGCGTGTGCGCCCAGGGCTTTTCCGAGAGGCTTGAGGATCATTCCTCGAAGCCGATGCCATACGGCGGCGGCTGAACCCTCTCGTTTTCGTCCAGGCCGAGTGCGTGGAACTCAGAGGGGTTGTAGCACCCCGAGAACCCTGCAGCGCACCTGGTGACCGTCACACCCTCAGAACTCTTGACCCACACGACACAGATGTACGTGTGCGTGCCGGTGCTGAAGCCGTGTTCGACGTGGGCTCGAAGTTGGAGCGTTTCTCCATTCTGCTCTGCCTTGGCAGTGCCGAAGTAGATCTCACCCTTCTCGGGGTAGCACCCGGTGATGTCGTACATGCTGGTACCGCTCCGTACAGCCTCTGCCGCCATGGCGGGCCAGCTGCTGGCATCCACACCATGCTCCCAACAGGCGCCGTATGCGCCACAGCGCACGAAGCCAACCTTCGGCTCAAGTAGCCACTCATCGGTGAGTACAGCGTCTGGGCAAACTTCCTTGAGCCCAAAGGCAAGACCAGTGAGAACCTGCTCTTGCACGCCTGCGTCAATCGTCATCAGACTTCCCCTTGTTCGGGCGTATCTTCAACCTACATATTATACTGTTTTTACTAGTAAAGTCAAGTTAATCATCTATCTTTCGCTCCTTTGACCGCATAAAAGACATCCATAATAGAAGTGCTTTGCTATTTCAGCGCAGTCTTTGACTTATACGCAGCTGCGTATTGGAATGCCAACGCAGCAACAATGAAGAAGCCGGTTAGGATCTGGCCTTTTTGCTCATTAACCGAGAAGTCGCCTGAAATAAAGGTAACAAATATAAGGAAGTTCCCATTGCCAATGGTATGCAGCACCATCGAAATAGCGAGGAACAAAGTGCTCTTACCGTACACTTCAGTGGTCTTAGCCAGGCTCTTAAAGCCGAGTATAGCCGCAACTGTGGAGAAATAGACACTTACACCAAATCCAATAACTGCTAAGTCAAAGAATATCTCGTGCGTTGCAGGAATCGGATGCGGAAGGATAGCTGCAATAACGGCAACGAGGATTGCACTCACAGCGACACCAGTCGGTCGAAGCAGCCAAGGAATCACTACCTTAAGCTGCTTGGCGTAGATATAGAAAGCCAGATAGTAAAACCCATAAACGGGTATCGCCATTGCTAAAAAGCCGCCGTGCTGAAACATTGGGTGACTTTCTAGGTAGCTACTAGCAGCGATTATAGGGAAATTCAGGGCGAACAAACCGGTTCCAATGGTAGCAGCCATTAAATAGTTAACCGATTCATGCAACTGCGCGACTAAGTCCTTCTTGATTGAGTGAAACAAGAGAGCCAGCCCCACAAAAAGAGTACATATAAAGAAGGCGAGAACTACCTGTCCTTCCATAAGCCCTAAAGCAGCAAGTAAACCCGTAATGAATATGCAAACCCCTATGGTGGCAAAGATCCGCGTAAGGGCTGCTTTTCGTATATCCCAGAGTGGGTTTTTAGCAGCAAAATGCCTCTCTACATTGGATTGTAAAGAGGCTTTTGTGAAAGTACGCAATCTTTCCTTGGTAACTAGGTAATCTTCTAGATCAGTCTGAATTACAGTTAGCGACTGTATGTCATTAGGTGTTGGTTGCGATGCTCGCGACGTTATGATGCGGAGTTTATCCAGCGTAACATCCACGGTCCGTGGCTCCGAAACAAGAGACGCTAAGTACGCTATGCGATCAATCAGTTGTCGAGCGCTTTCTTGCCCATTCATGCTTATATAGTAACAGGCGACATGCATCCTGAAAAGCCATTAGCGACATGCTTTTGCCCTACCACCGCTATGCTATCGTTCGAAATGCTGTTTTTAGATCTTCAGCAAAAACTTCTGGGATTTCCATAGCCGCAAAGTGGCCCCCAATATCCTTAGCCTCGTAGCGCTTAACTCGTAGGCCCTGTCGTTCTGCCCAAGCCTGCGGAACATGGGCGTCAACATGATAAATAGTCAGTGCTACAGGCACGTTACACTTCTCAACGGTTTTGGGCACCTCTCCCCATTCGCCAGCCTGCGCCGCATTGGCTTCTTCACGATACATTTGCATTGCCGAGCCAGCCGTTTCGGTTATCCAGTAGATCATCAGATTAGTGATAAATGCGTCACGGTCGCCAAATGCCGTATCAACATAGTCTTCTTGTTTGCCACGGTTTGCAAAGCTGGCCGCCCAGGCCGCCAGAGCCGCAGGCGAATCATTTAATCCGTAGGCAACTGTTAGGGGCTTAGTGGCGTGCATCATGGTGTAAGCGCCTTCACTCCAATACCAGGCGCTTGTCTCCTCTTGGAACTTCTGTTCCTCAACACTCAGATTGCTCTGGTCAAAGTCATTTGCCCAGCCAACATCGGTAAGGTGAATTGCCTTTACCGCGTCAGGGAATTGTCGTGCCAGCTCAATCGTCACGGGTGCGCCTGTGTCGCCCCCAGAAGCAAAGAAGCTATCGTAGCCTAAGACTTGCCGCATCAATTTCGCCCAAATTCCTGCAATCGCCTTGCTGTTCATTGCCTTCTTTTCTGAGAACCCATACCCGGGCAAGGAGGGTACAATTACATCGTACTCATCTACAAGCCGCCCAATAACACTATGGTATCGGTAGAATGAGTCCGGCCAACCATGTGTTAGCAGTATGGCCTGAGCGTTAGGGCGCTTGCTCTTTTGGTGGATATAATGGATTTTTACCCCATCTATTTCTACAGTGTAGTGCGAGAAGCTATTGATTTCGGCTTCAGCCTTACGCCAGTCATATTCCTTTGCCCAATACTTTATAGCATCCTTTATATAGTCCGTACTTGCTCCATCTTTCCAACCTTTATTTTGCGAGAAAGGAAAACGGCTGTGCTCAAGACGATACCGTAGATCCTCCAGTACAGCATCTGTTACGTTAACTGAAAATGGCTGCGGATTCATTGCCTTCCTTTCGTTTATATACACCTACAATAGCTAATATTTCCCGGTGGGTATTGTATTGAAGCGTCAATCTTCTTGAGCGGCGTACGCAGCCAATATCTGCGCAGGCGTCTGACCAGCCAGCACTTTTAAGGATTTCGTTAAATGGGCTTGGTCTGTGTATCCTGCTTGTGCTGCAACCTCTGCAATAGGAAGGCCTTGCTGAAGAAGCGAGTAGGCAAAACGAGCCCTTCGGATCATATCCAGCTCTCGGCGGGTAATGCCCGCAACGTATAACATACGACGTTGAATTGTACGGCGCGACATGTGGGCACGTCCATTTAGCGCCTTCGCAATCAGCTCATCAACGATAATTAATCCTTTTTGATGCAATTCTTTAGCAAATACCTCTGTATGCTCATACTCTGGAATACGAAATTTGTGCCCATGGAGAAAGAAGCAATCACCTTCAACCCGTAGGGCTACACCCTCCGGAGGAACATCATTTTTTATCATTGTCGGCATAAAAACATGGGCTTGTAGCAACACGCCCCAGTAGGTACCTTTTTTGTAATCTAAAAACACTGCCTTCACATGCGGTCGATGGAGTGTTACGGTTTTCTCCCCGTTCACCATTCCAAAAAGGAATGTCCAATACTCCATAGCCAAAGCCTTGTGCACACCGGGCCTATGCGCCACTGCGCGCCAACTCATAAAAACCAAAGGCGAATTCGATATATTTTCTTCTAAAGTCAGCTCGTCAGACATGTTTCTATTGTAAACCAGTCGCTCTTGCGGTCGGTATCGCTATGAATGAAATAACAACTTTGCGAACAAAGATCAAAGCAGTTTTGCCGCAACAATCAATCGCTTATCGTAACTCCTTGTCTTATGATCAAAAGTGCCTATACAAGTAATGAGGTTTAGCTGACTTGCAATAGCTGGGTCCTGGGAGAATAAAAAGCTTGCAGCTTCTGCAGTCGCAACCGCCTTACGATCGACCACCTTGTAGCGAAGAACCGTGCGGTCGGCTTGCTCTACCTCAAATTGATCACCCACCTTTATACGGGGAAGCTTTGCAAACACAGCTTCTACTGTCGGCCCACTGACATGACCGTCAATAATACTCAGTCCTGGCTCGCCTGGCTTAGCGCCCTGCGTGAACCAGCCAACCAAATGTACATTGTTAGGTACAGCTATTTCGCCTCGCTGATCAACGCCAACTCCTTGAATAAAAGCGGTCGTATTGATGCTTGGCAGCCGGATAAGCATTGGCTCGTTACCTGTTGCGGTAGACCTGTAGGAATTACGGTCAACAGGCTCCTCGCTAGGTGTAGAAGATGAATAGGTAACTGTCCTGCTGTCTGGAGCTGCTTTGGGCATGGGCGGATTAAGATATCTCGGCGCTATAAGAGTGATGACCCCCACCCCTATTAACACTATCGGCAAGCCCCAAAGCAGTATTCTCTTTCTTCTGGAGAATTTGGTTCGCACCATTATTCGAGCAAGCGACCCAGCCCTGTTTGAGGTGCGCCAATAACTACACGGCCAATCCCTACGGGGTCAACTATGGTTCCGTTGGCTGTTGCGTCTTGATCAAGGCTGCTCCCATCCGTGATTTGGTAGGTGGCACGGGTGACAGTTTGGCCTGCGATCGTAAGGTTCGATAAACTCGCGCCCTCGATAGCCTGATAGGTATGCGTAACGCTGTTATATTTTCGCACCGCCGTACCGTTTACGCCTCCGTACATATAGAGCGCAACGTTTGCGGTTGCCCCCGGTGAGCTACAAGTAAGAGTGAATTCGACAAGCCCCGCCGCATATTCAAAGGCAGCATCCTTAAAGCTAGAATTTTCAGCCGTAACGCCCACATTGCTATTTGATGTACAGCTTGACTGCAAAACTACATACTTCCCGGTAATAGGGTTCACCATACCTGTAACTGAGGCTTGGGTGCTATCGGCAATGCTATCGTTGTTGGCATCGCCTGCATTTGGACCGGCGGATTCAATCGTGTCACTTACCCCATCGCCATCGGTATCGCTGCTACCACCTCCACCTGTGGTATCGTTGCCGCCCCAGTCCGGATTCGTATTGTAGTTAAAATCAGGGGCAATATTCGTAAGCTGCACCTCGTTAGAGCCATCGGCATCCATAACGTAGATTTCATCACCGTTTGTATCACGATTACTCGCAAAGGCAATCTTTGTTCCGTCTATCGACCAGCTTGGGTAGTTATTGGTAATTGGAAAAGAAACGTTGGTAATAGCAGTCTGGCCTGTTCCGTCAGAGTTCATTACATATATATTGGTACCAGGTACAGAGCCGGCCTCATAAGCGATCTTCGTACCATCCGGCGACCAATCGGGTTCTGTATCTGGGTTCGCATTTGCGGTAAGTTGCGCAAGGTTGGTGCCATCTGGGTCCATGGTAAAGATGTCTGAGTCACCACCATCGCGCTCACTTACAAACACAACCCTATCACTAGTGGGCGCCCAGGCAGGCAGGTAGTCATCGGCGCTATTATTGGTAAGCCGAGTTTGGTTGGAGCCATCAATGTTCATGCTATAAAGCTCCTGATTGCCGTCGCGATCGGATACGAAGATAATCTTTGAATTATCAGGCGCCCATACGGCAAACGAGTCATCGCTTGAATTATTCGTCAGCTTGACTTCGTTAGTGCCATCCAAATTCATCACAAAAATCTCTTCGTCCCCATCTCTGTCACTTGTAAATACGACTTTTGTGCCATCAGCCGACCAACCAGGCTCATACTCATAGTCTGTATTATTGGTGATTTTTGTTTGGTTAGCACCATCGGCATCCATTACATAAATTTCATCGTCATTGCCATCCAGATCCCGCGATCCAACATATAGTATCTTGCCATTTGTACTATCAGCCTTAACCGGCTGAACATTGAGGACGCTAAAGGCAATCGCAGGGACAAGAAGCGCGGCAGCCACCACCCCTGGGATTAAGTTTTTGGTTAGTTTTCGTTTCATATTCCTACCCGCTTAATTGCCTATAGTATAGCAGAGCACGCTTATGTTTACATTAACTAAACGCATCGGCGCCTTGCCATAACTGCTATTTAGGGCGTAGCATCAGGAATAAACAAGGTGTCTATTGGTGCCTTAAGAGCGGCTGCCAACTCAAAGGCTAAGGAAAGGCTTGGGTCAAACTTATTCCTCTCTATCGATATAATTGTCTGGCGGCTTACACCAACCAAGCCTGCAAGTTGCTCCTGTGTTAAATCTGCTTGCTTGCGGTATTCTTTCACAAGATTGTTCATATTAAGAATCGCGACGCTTAGCAATAATAAGTTTTGACAAGAAGTCAATTGTTG
>DASUUR010000037.1:0-2502 GCA_036373975.1 Saccharimonadales bacterium (SeqCode) | reverse complement strand
CGCATGGCCGAAGAGGATTACACGAAGCGCGAGATCCAACACCCAGTGGTATACACCGCTGAACTGGTGCTGACTACCAACGAGGTATTGCCGATTAAGACCTTTCAAAGCTTTGAGGTGGACCCGTTAGCAGGTATTACTGCTACTCTTTCGAAGCTTGAAACCAACAACGAAGAGATGTGGATACAGGTACTAGCACGCCCCATAGCTGACGACTGGCATAAGCGTTCGTCGCGTTATGTTAGCAATGTTAAAACTAGGGGAGGGGGCAGTGGCGACCTCTTGAGCGGAGCTGGCGGAGCCATGGTACGATTCTTTGAGGCGCTCTGGAAGGCGCCCGAAGCCAAAACAGCCGCAAAGGAACTATCAGAGCGCGACCGTACCCGCATTAGTGAAGCAGAGAAGAAGTCGACAAAGCTTGGTTACCAGGTGAAGATCAGGTTGGCCTACCTAGGTGAAGATGCACACATTGCCAAGTTGCGCATGCAAGCACTTGTTGGTACCTTTAAGCAGTTTAATAGCACCAACCTCAATGGTTTTCGCAGCGCCAAAGCCAGCTTTAAGCGTGAAGACATTGCGCACTATGTGGCGCGTTTCTTTATAGATCGCGGCTATATTCTGAATATCGAGGAGCTTTCGAGCGTATTCCACCTACCACACACTAACGTAGAGACCCCGAATATCGTGTGGGCCAGCTCTAAAACGGCCGAGCCGCCAGCCAAGCTCCCTATAATTACTGGTGACAACACCATCGATGAGAATATTAGCGCCTTTGGGCTCACGAATTTCCGCGGTATTAATTATCAGTTTGGACTTAACCGCTATGACCGCAGCCGTCATATTTATATTATCGGACAAACCGGAGCAGGGAAGTCAGGGCTCCTAGAGCTTTTCGCATTAAGTGACATTTTTCATAATCACGGTTACGCGATCATCGACCCGCACGGCGACTTTGCCACTAATAATATGCGCTTTATTCCGGCGAGCCGCATCAAAGACGTAGTATATTTCAATCCGGCCGATACGGCCTTTCCCCTTGGCTTCAACCCCATGGAAGTACACGACCAAAACATGAAGAGCAACACGAGCTCTGAAATTATTGGCGTACTAAAGCGCATGTTTGGTGACAGCTGGGGCCCTCGGCTGGAATATATCTTACGCTACACAATCCTCGCACTGCTTGATCACCCCAATACCACCATGCTCGATATCACGCGCATGCTTACTGATAAAAAGTTCCGTAAAAAAGTACTCGCCAGCTCTAAAGACTCGGTAGTTCTTAACTTTTGGACGGTGGAGTTTGCTAGCTGGACAGATAAGTTTGCCTCTGAAGCAATCGCTCCAGTGCTTAACAAGGTCGGTGCATTTACAGCCAATCCAATCATTCGTAATATTATTGGTCAGCCCAAGAGTACCTTCAATATTCGCGAAATGATGGACGAGGGGAAGATCCTTATTGTTAATCTTTCAAAGGGCCTAATTGGCGAAGACAATGCTTCTATCCTTGGAGCCTTCTTGGTTACAAAGGTACAGCTGGCCGCGATGAGCCGTAGTGATATCCCGCGTATTGAGGATCGCCGACCATTCTACCTATACGTAGACGAGTTTCAAAACTTTGCTACGGATTCGTTTGCTACAATTTTGTCAGAAGCACGTAAATACGGCTTAAACCTCACAGTCGCCAACCAATATGTCTCTCAGATGGCCCAAACCGTACGCGACGCCGTATTTGGAAATGTGGGTACAATGATTTCGTTCCGCATTAGCCCAGATGATGCCCCGCTACTTGCTAAACAGTTCGAGCCCCAGTTCCTCCCTGTTGATCTTCTACAAATGCATAATCGCCACTTTATTATCAATATGGTAATCAACGGCGAGAAGGCACCCGCCTTTAGTGCAACTACCTTAAAGCTGCCACCTGTGCAATCTGACAATTCCGCCTACATAGTCGAGAACACGCGGCAATTATACGGACGCCCACGCGCAGAGGTAGAGAAGGAGATTGATGAACTTGTTGCGACTACCTCTGGCCAGCCTCAAAATCCACCGCAACAACAACCACAGGCGCCAAAGCCAAAACCCGCACAGCCTCCGCAACAACAGCCTGCTGGTCCCCAAGAACCGACCCCTAAGCCTAAAACCGATACTCCACAACCGCCGCCACAAGCAAACCCAGCTCCCGCCACCCCCCCAACCAGTGGTGGCGACCAGCCTGCACCCGCTAAAAAACGCCGTAGCAGATCACGTAATCGCTCACGCGGCGGTAGCGGGGGAGGCAATGGCAATGGAGGGGGCAACTCAAGTGGCCCAATCGTTCCACAGCGTCCACCCCAGCAGCCTTCAAATGATGCCGAGCTCCGATTAAGATAAAAGGGAAATAATTTTATGAATGCCCTTAGCCCCCAAGACTACAGAGAGATAGGAAATGAAGCCATCGACCTCTCTGAGGACAGGGCAAGAACTCTTGAGAAAGTTCTCTTACTGCGTCTGTCAAATCAGAGC